>NZ_JBFAON010000037.1:0-41412 GCF_040659795.1 Pseudonocardia sp. NPDC049635 | reverse complement strand
CAGCACCGCACCGGGTGGCGCGGAGACCCAGAGGAACCACGGGTACTCGAGGCCGGTCGTCAGCGCGACGATCCCCCAGCCGGACACGGCCACCGGCGCCGGCACCTCGACGAGCGTCGTCACCGGGGGATCCGTTCGGTCATCCAGGCGATCCGCTCGGCGGCGTCGACGTCGTACACCGGGTCGCCGTCGAGGGGGACCGCAGTGGCCACCGTGCAGTCGGCGAACAGGTCGACCCGGCTCAGCGACGCCCCCGCGACCCCGCGCAACCGCCCCACCGGCGGGAACACGTCCACCTGGTGGACCAGCGCGGGCGCGACCCACACCGGGATCCCGGCGAGCACGCCCGCCCCGGCGTGGTGGGCGTGCCCGCACACGATCATCCGGACGTCCGAGCCGGCCAGGACCTCACCGAGCTTCTCCGGCTCCCGCAGCCGCAGCAGGTCCACCGACGGGGCCGGCGACGGCAACGGCGGATGGTGCAGGACCAGCACCGTCCCCTCGGGGGCCGGCTCGGCGAGCTCGGCCGCGAGCCACTCCAACTGCTCCGCCCCGAGCCGACCGTGATGGTGGCCCGGGATCGTGCTGTCCAGCGCCACGATCCGCGTCCCCCCGATCCGCAGCGTTCGGTCCGGGGTGCCGAACGCCGCGGTGAAGGGCTCGATCCCGTCGTGGTTGCCCATCACCGGCACGACCGGGACACCCACCGGCTCGAGCAGGCGGCGCAACGTGTCGTAGGCCTCCGGCCTGCCGTCCGCGGCGAGGTCACCCGGCAGGATCAGCGCGTCCGGCGGGGTGCCCGCGCCGATCCGGGCCAGGGCCCTCGACAGTGCCGCGGCGGACTCCGGGTCCGGGGTCAGGTGGATGTCGGAGACGACGGCGAGCCAGCTCACGGGCTCTCCAGCAGGGCTTGGCCCCGCTCCTGGGCGGCGGTCAGGGTGGCCTGCGGATCCGCCCCCTGCAGCACGACCTGCTCGACGGCGTCCATCATCCCGTCGCGGATCTGGAGGTAGTCCTCGCCCGGGAACGACACCCAGGGCTCCATCCGGTTGAGCTGGTCGATGTTGATGGCGGTGGTCGGGTTGGTGGCGGCCCAGTCCGCGAGCGTGGAGTCCATCAGGCCGGTGCGCAGCGGCAGGTAGCCGATGTTCTTCGCGATCTGGGTGAACGCCTCGTCACTGGTCAGGAATGTGATGAGCTCCCAGGCCGCGCGCTGGCGGGCCGGGTCGTCGGAGAGCACGTAGAGCGCGGCACCCGAGTTGGTGGGTACCGCCGGGGCGTCGCCGAACGACGGGGTCGCCGCGCCGCGCAGCTCCCAGCCCCCGCCCGCCGCGCCCTTGCCGAACGTGCCCTCCAGGGAGGACGACTCCAGGATCATGCCCAGCTCACCTCGGGCGAACGCCTCGACGGCCTGCTGCTGGGTGAACTTCGGGGTGGCACCGGAGGAGACCATGTCGGCGAGTGTCGAGATCGCCTCCACCGCAGGTGGCTCGGCGTACTGCAGGGTGGAGCGGTCCTCGGAGATCACCCGGCCGCCGTTGGACCGGACGATGCTCTGCAGGCACCAGTCCTTCGCCTGGGTGGTGACGCAGTCCGCGTAGGCACCCTCCTTGCCGGTCGCGGCCACGATCCGGGTGGCCGCGTCGGCGACCTCGGCCCAGGTCGCGGGGGGCGTGGCCGGGTCCAAGCCGGCTGCGGTGAACAGCGACGCGTTGTAGTAGAGCACCGGTGTGGACAGCACGAACGGCACGCCGTAGGTGACACCGTCCAACTGGCCGAGGGTGGTCGTCGCCGGAGCGAACGGATGGGTGCCGCCGAAGTTCTCCTGCACCGTGTCGGCGCCGACGAGATCGTCGAGCGACTTGGCGCCGAGCGAGTCCACCAGGAAACCCATGTCGGAGAACCCGACCTGCGCGACGTCCGGGGCGTTGCCGGTCGCGGCCTGGGTCTGCAGGCTCGACACGGTGTCCGCGGCCGGGTTCGAGCTGGTGCCCTGGGGTTTCTGGGCGGTCACCGTGATGTTCGGGTGCTCGGTGTGGAAGGCCGCGAGGAGCTCCTCGAAGGTGTCGGTCCACGGCCCGGCCTGACCGAAGTTGTAGGACTCGAAGGTGATCGAGACCTGCTGGTCGGGCGCCAGCTCGGGGGCGCGCTCGACGCCACCGGCTGCGGGGGGGGGGGGGGCGCCCCCCCCCCCCCCCCCCGGGGGGGGGGCCCGGGCTCGGGGTCGGGCACTCGTTGACGATGACGCTGGTCGTCGAGCCGGCCTGAACCCGCCACCCGGTGCCGACGACCCGGATCCGCCGACCCCGCAGCCGGCGAGCAGGGCGGACGCGACCAGCACGGCCGCGGCGGGACGGAGATAACGCACGTCGACTCCTCGGGGTTTCAGACCGACGCCATGGCGGCGTGGTCGGGATCGGGGGTTCGGACCAGCCGGCGGCCACCGGCGGCGGAGAACAGGTGGACACGACCGGGGTCGCAGGTCAGGGTGACGTGGTCACCCACGTCGAGCCCGACGGGCCGGGGCCCGCGCAGCGCGATGCGGCCGGCGCCGACATCGAGGTGGGCGACCTCCTCGCCACCGAGGTTCTCGACGAGCCGGACCGTGCCACGCCATTGGGCACCGCTGCCGGCACCATCGGGTGCGATCCGCAGGTGCTCGGGTCGGACTCCGACGAGGACCTCCCGGCCCCCGGACTCCTCCCCGGCGCCCAACGGCACGTCGACGCCGTCGCCGACGGCCCGCAGCCCACCGCCAACGCTGTGCAGCCGGGCGGGGAGCAGACCGATCGCGGGCGAGCCGATGAACCCGGCCACGAACGTCGACGCGGGTGCGTCGTAGACCTCCTGCGGGGTGCCGACCTGCTCCAGCCTGCCCTCGGCGAGCACGGCGATCCGGGTCGCCATCGTCATCGCCTCGACCTGGTCGTGGGTCACGTAGAGGAACGTCGACCCCAGCCTGCGGTGCAGGCCGGTCAGCTCGGCACGGGTCGCGGTGCGCAGCGTCGCGTCCAGGTTGGACAGCGGCTCGTCGAGCAGGAAGGCGCCCGGGTCACGTACCAGCGCCCGGCCCAGCGCCACCCGCTGACGCTGCCCACCCGACAGCTCCCGCGGCCGGCGGCCGAGCAGCTCGCGCAGCCCCAGGACCGAGGCGACCTCGGCCACCCTCGCGTCGACGTCCCGCCGTCGCCGGGCACGCAGCGGGAAACCGATGTTGCGGGCGACGGTCAGATGCGGGTAGAGCGCGTAGCTCTGGAACACCATCGCCAGGTCGCGCTCGCGCGGTGCGACAGCGGTGATGTCACGGTCGTCGAGCAGGATCCGGCCGCCGGTCGGCGGGGTCAGCCCGGCGACCATGCGCAGCAGGGTCGACTTCCCGCAGCCGGACGGGCCGAGCAGGACGAGGAACTCCCCGTCGGCGACGTCGAGCGAGACACCGTCGACCGCGGTGACGTCGGCGAAACGGCGGGTCAGACCCTCGATCTGGATGCGGCTCACCGCAGGTCTCCTTCGGTAGTGGCCGAGCACGAATGTCAGCAGCGCGACACGGCACGGTGGTGAACGAACGGTGTCCGGTCGTCGCGAGGACCGGGTCCGGTGCCGTACCAACGGGCCGTCAGCCTGCGACGATCGGCGATTCCGGTAGATCGATCAGAAATCGAGCACGATCCCTGCGGCCTCGATCGCAGAGGGGCGCCCGCCAGGACCTGCATGGCCACCCCGGTGCGCGACGACTGCCTCGAACGGGAGTTCGGCCCGGCGACTTCGGTCATCGGACGGACACCTCTGCGGCACCGGCACCGGCCCGATCCGCATCAGCGAGTCGTGGGGTCGCTCCGCTCACGTCCTGCGCAGGTTCGAGATCGTGGGAGATCGACCCGTCCTCGTCCAACCGGCGCGGTGGCTGCTGTGTGGGCCGGTGATCTCCCGGGGCCGCGGACGGGGTTGTCGGGGCCCCGGCGAGCCCGGTCTAGGCTCGGCCCGTGCACCGCCCACGGCTCGTCGCCCTGGACATCGACGGCACGATCGTCGACGGCCGCAACCCCCCGTCCCCCGCCGTGCAGGCGGCGATCACCGCGGCCGCCGATCACGCCGAGGTGATGCTCTGCACCGGCCGCACGGTGATCGGCGCGGCCGTCGCGCTCGACCAGATCGGGCTCACCGGTGGCGTCACGCTGACCTCGAACGGTGCCGTCGAGATGGACACCGCGTCCCGCGAGGTGCTGTCGGTGGCCCGGTTCGACGTCACCGCGGCCCTGGGCCGGCTGCGGGAGTTGTTCCCGGGCGCCGTGTTCGCCGCCGAGCACGTCGGCGTCGGACAGCGGGTCAGCGGCCCGTTCCCGGACGGCCTGCTCGCCGGGACCGTCACCGAGGTCGGGCATGCCGGTCTGCTGCGCGAACCGACGCCGAAGCTGATCGCCTACTGGCCGGGCCGGACCCCGGCCGAGACCGCGGCGCGGGCCGCCGCACTCGACGTCGACGGTGTCACGATGACCCTCGATCACGAGCTGCCCTGGGTGACGCTGGTCCCGGCCGGGGTGTCCAAGGCCTCCGGCCTGGCCCGGGTCGCCGCGCGGTTGGGCATCGACCGGTCCGAGGTGCTGGCCGTCGGCGACGGGGACAACGACCGCGAGATGCTCCGCTGGGCCGGGCACGGGATCGCGATGGGGCAGGCGCCGGACGAGGTCCGGGCGGACGCCGACGAGACCACCGCATCGGTCACCGACGACGGTCTCGCCGCCGCGCTGCGGCGGTTCTTCTAACCGCGCAGCGCGACCGGGGTGCCTGCGACCAGCGGCGTCGTCGGTTCCAGGGCGGCACCACAGGACGGCGGCCGCGGCGGCAGGCTGCCGTCGGCGCACACGTCCACCGCCCAGCGGCGGCCCCCACGGTCCCGGACGACGACCGGGCCCGGACCGTCCACCGGCTGCACGAGCAGCGCGCCGGCGTCGCCGATACCGGTGTGCTCGCGCACCGCGAGCTCGGCGACCTGCGCCACCGGGTCCAACCCGGCGTGTCCGCGGCACGACCACGGGTCGACGTTCCCCTCGCCGGCCGCCTTGAGCGCGGCGAGGGCGCTGCCGGTGTCGAGCCTGCCGTAGGCGTAACCGGTGGGCAGCACCAGCGCGGTCGGGGCGAACCGGTGCCCGCCCAGGTGTGTGCACTCCCAGACATCGGCGGACTCGGCGGCCAGCTCCGCGGCGAGTGCCCGGCCCCGGACGGCGCAGCACACGTCGCGTCTGCCGTGCGCGCAGACGAGCAGCACCGGATCGGTGACCGGCTCACCGGCCTCCGGGTCGAACGTGATCCCGGCCAGGTCGTCGGTGGAGCGGACCGTGCGGCTGGTCACCCGGGACGCACCGGGGACGAGATCCGCGACGTAGACGGTGCGCGCTCCGTCGCAGTCCCGCCCGGCCCGGCCGGTGCGCCGGATCAGCAGCAGCACGATGCCGTCGGCACGGAGCCGGTGGAACAGCTCGGTGACATCGGGGTCGGAATGATCGGCGACGGTGCGCGGCCACGCACCGACGTGCTCCACCGCGACCAGCCGGCGCGCCGCCGGGGCGGTACCCGCGAGCGGTTCACCGGCGGCCCTGCTGAGCACGGCACAGCCGGTGCCCTGCCGGGCAGGGGCGGGCGCGGGAGCGTGCTGCGCGGCCGTCACCGTCATCGGGTCAGTGTAGGGAAGCCGACCCTAAGTTCAAGTCGGGATCGGGCTCGCCACCCGGTCGAGGGTCACTCCCGGCCGGGCAGCTCCGCTCGCAACACCTTGCCGGTCTGGTTGCGCGGCAACTCATCCAGGAAGTGCACGTCCCGCGGGACCGCGAACTTCGCCAGGTCGGAACGGACCTTCGCGCGGATGGTGTCGGCCGTCACAGTGCCCTCTGTGCGGTCGGGATCGCGCACGACCCAGGCCGCCAGCCGCTGGCCGTACTCCTCGTCCTCGACGCCGAGCACGCAGGCCTCGCGCACGCCCGGCATCCCGGACACGAGATCCTCGACCGGACCGGGGTGCACGTTCTCCCCGCCGGAGACGATCATGTCGTCGGCCCGGCCGGTCAGGAACAACCTGCCCTGCTCGTCGAGGTGCCCGACGTCGCCGGTCCCGAGCAGCCCGTCCCGTTCCTCCAGGCCCGCCTCGCCGCCGGTGTAACCGTCGAACGGCAGGTCGTTGCCCACGAACACCCGGCCCGGCACGCCGGGTGCGGCGGGCTCGTCGTTCTCGTCGAGGACCACCAGGGTGGTGCCCGCCGGCGCCCGGCCCGCGGTGCCAGGGGCGTCGCGCAGATCCTGCGGCCCGGCGATTGAGACCCAGGAGACCTCGGTGGAGCCGTAGAGGTTGTAGAGGCAGTCACCGAACCGGTCCATGAACGCGCCCGCCAGCCCGCCCGGCAGCGCCGAGCCGGAGACAGCGACGATCCGCGGGGCGTGCGACGAGCCCCATCCCGTCGCCCCGGAGTCGAGCACCCGCTGCAGCATCACCGGCACCGCGAACACGGTCGTGCAGCGATGGTGCGTCACCGCGGCCCGGAAATCCTCGGGGGTGAACTTGCGGCGCAGGACGATCGTGGCGCCGTGCAGCGCCGCCAGCAGCAGACCGGCGTTGCCCCAGGTGTGGAACAGGGGAGCGGCGATGTGCACCGGTTCCGCCGCGCGCAGCGGGATCGCGGAGAGGATCGACGCCGCCGGGGCGAGCGTGGACGGGTGCGGCCGCTTGGCGCCCTTCGGGGTCCCGGTGGTCCCCGAGGTCAGCACGATCTGCTTCGAAGGCTCCGGCCGGAACGGCAGCTCACCCGGACCGCTGCGGGCGACCATCGCCTCGAGGTCGTCCAGCACCCGGTCACCGGCCGGGCGCGGGCCGTCCGGCGTGCTCGTCAGCACCACCCGCGGACCGGCCGGGACGATCTCCAGGAAGTCCTGGTCGGCGACGACGGTGTGCAGCCCCTGCTGCTCCTGGACGCCGCGCATCTGCTCGGCGGACAACCCGGTGTTGACCAGGACGACGTCGGCGCCCACCTTCCCGGCGGCGACCATCGCCTCGATCGGGGCACGGGCGTTGCGGCACAGGATGCCGACCGGCGCACCGGGGCCCGCGCCGGAGTCGAGCAGGGCCAGTGCCAGCCGATCGGTGCGCTCCTCCAGCTCCTGGTAGGTGGTGACGCCGTCGTCGTCGACCACGGCCAGCCGGTAGGGGTGGCGGGCGGCGCCGACCGCGAAGGCGGCGGTGATGCTGTGGCCGTAGCGCACCAGGGCGCGTCCCATGCCGAACAGCCGGCCGGGGCCCACCGGGCGGACGACGCCGGACCGGGCCAGCGCGACCCCCGCGCGTGCGGTGCCGCTGCCGAGCTCGTAGGCGGTGCGGGCGGTGCCGGTCAGATTCCGGATCAGCGGGGAGGCGGCCATGAAGCGAAGTCTCGCAGGGGCATCCGGCCGGCGGCCGGACCCGTTGCGGTGATCTGTGTCAGAGCTCACGGGGTATGTCCGTCATGTTTCGTAGAGTGAAGACGAAGTATCCGTCGGTGACCCACCGGTCGCCACCCTCCACCACACACCGTCGGGGATCCTGATGCGTCTGTACCTGCCTGCCCGCACGTCCGCCTCCGCCCGGCCACTCGTCCGGGCCGGCCGCCCGGCCAAGGCAATGCCCGGTTTCGGAGGGATCGCCGGCGTCTGCCGGTGCGGCGCGCCACGTCCCGCCGACGCGCGGACCCTGCCCTGGCGGGACTGCCCGGCCTGTACCCCGCAGCGGGTGCGCGCGGGGCGCTGAGCGTGCCGGGCGGCACCGGGCCGGAGATGCGGCTGCGCGCCCTCGAGCGCGACGACCTCCCGTTCGTGCACGGACTGTCGAACGACTCCGGGATCATGTCCTACTGGTTCGAGGAGCCCTACGAGGCGCTCGTCGAGCTGCAGCAGATCTACGACCGGCACGTGCACGACAGCCGGGAGCGCCGCTTCATCATCGACTGCGCGGGGGAGCGGGCCGGCCTGGTCGAGCTGGTGGAGATCGACTACATCCACCGCAACGCCGAGTTCCAGATCATCGTGCATCCCGGTCACCAGGGGCGTGGGCTGGCCGGGCGGGCGACCCGGGCCGCACTCGACTACGCCTTCGGTGTGCTGAACCTGCACAAGATCTACCTGGTCGTCGACGTCGAGAACCCGCGGGCGGTGCGCGTGTACGAGAAGACCGGGTTCACCGTCGAGGGGACCCTGCGCGAGGAGTACTTCGCCGACGGGCGCTACCGGGACGCCTACCGGATGGCGATCCTGCAGCGCGAGCATCTCGGCCGGAGCTGATCTCCCGGGGCCCGAGCCGGCCGGCAGGGAGGGGGACCCGCCGGCCGGCCCGGTGGGCGCCGGCCGCGGGCATGCGGCCGACGTCCGGCAGGTCGACGCCAGGCGGGTCGCGGCCGGCCGGTGACCGGCCGGCCGGCGCGGACGGGGCCGGGCCGGGCCCCGTCCCGGCCCGGGTGACGACCCGTCTGACGAGGACATCGCCGAACAGTACTCGACGGGTGCGTGACGATGTCAATGTTCTCCTCGGAGGAGCCTGTGAGCTGCGGAGATCGTGTTTTCGACAAGCTATCTGCGATGTCGCCGTCGGCGCCGTCGCGGGTGTGTCACCGTTGACCGCGCGGCGCGGGGAACGGGTCGCGACGGGAGGCCGGGCCGGGCCCGCGCGGGTAGGCTCCGGATCGATGTCCGGACCGCCGTCCGCGCGTGACGCGTACCCGATCGACCGGCTCGCGGCGCAGGCCGGGATGACCGTGCGCAACGTGCGCGCCCACCTCTCCCGCGGTCTGCTCCCGCCGGGTGAGATGCGCGGGCGCACGGCCTGGTACGGGCCCGAACACCTGGCCCGCCTGGAGCTGATCGCCGGCCTGCAGCGGCGCGGGTTCTCGCTCGCCGCGATCGGCGTCCTGATCAACCAGACGCCCTCGGGCAGCGCCGAGGACGCGCTTCGGCTCTACCGGGGCATGCTCGCCCCCTGGCAGCCCGAGGAGCCGGAGGAGATCGACGAGGACGACTTCGCACTCTGGGCGGGCACCGAGCTGAGCGCCGCGGCGACGGCGCGGCTCACCGGGTCCGGGCTGGTGGACCGGCCCCGGCCGGGGCGGCTGCGGATCCTCAACCCGTCGATGGTGCGGGCCGGGGCGCACGCCGTCGCGCTCGGACTCTCACCGGAGGCCGTCGTGGCGGCGGGGGCGGAGCTGCAGGTGCGCACCCGGGAGATCGCCGAGGTGTTCGTCGGGTTGTTCCGCGACGAGGTGTGGCGGCGGCACGTGGAGGCCGGTCTGCCGCGCAGCGGCATCGCCGACCTGCGGACGGCGGTGGAGGCGTTGCAGCCGGTGGCGACCCGGTCGCTGCTGGGCGCGTTCCGGCAGACCATGCAGGAGGCGATGGACGACTTCATCGGGGAGCTGTCCACCGACCTGGCACCCACCGACCCCGCACCCACCGACGGGTAGCCCGGCCGTGCGCCCGGGGCGGGCGACGAACCGTCGGGTCGGGGCTGCTGGTGTCGGTCTCGATGCCGACATCGGTGTCAGCGGGCGCGCCAGTAGCCCGTCGCGTAGACGGCGCGCCGATCGAACCCCCGATCGGTGAGCAGGTGCTCGCGCAGCTCCTTCACCGCCGCCGACTCGCCGGACAGCCACGCCTGCCCGCGCCCCGGCGGCACGGTGGCCGCGCGGACCGCGCGGACCAGCGGCCCGCCGGGCGGCGCGTCGCCCCGATGCACCCACCGGACCTCGGCCGTTCCGGGGAGCGGCTGTTCCTCACCGGCATCGGCGACCTCGACGACGGCCTGCACGGGGACCGCGGGGTGGTCCGAGGCCAGGGTCTCCAGCACGGTGGCGAGGGCGGGAAGCGCGGACTCGTCACCGATGAGGAGGTGGTGCTCGGCGTCCGGATCGGGCTCCCAGCGGCCGCCCGGCTCGGAGACCCCGACCCAGGCGCCGGGCCGGGCCGTCACCGCCCATGCCGCGGCGGGGCCGTGGCCGGCGTGCACGACGAAGTCGACGTCCAGCTCGCCGTGCTCGCCCGCGTCCGGGGAGAAGCGGCGGACGGTGTAGGTGCGGATCGCGGGTCGGGCCGCACCGGCCGGCCAGACCGGGCCCCCGGTGCCGGCCCGCGGTACGGCGGGACGCTCCTGGCCCTGCACCGGGAAGAACATCTTGATCCGGCGGTCCGGGCCGTGCCCGGGGAATCCGGCCAGCTCCGCACCGGTCAGGGTGACCCGGACCATCGCGGGGGTGATCCGCTCGGTGCGGGCGACCTGCAGCAGGCGGGGTGCGGTCGTGCTCATGGCGGTCCAGTCTCCCGGACGCCGCCTGCGGGCCGGCCCGCGGCCCGCAGGCCCGCCGTTCGCCCCAGCCCGGCCAGTCCGGCCCAGGCCACCTCCATCAGGTACTCGGTCGCCTGCTCGGCGGTGACGGACTCGTCCTGTCCGCGCCACACCGCGAGCCGCTCGCACGCGCCGACGATCACCTGCGCCCAGCCGGTCAGCCGTTCCGGTGCGGTGCCGGGCACCTGCGCGGCGAGGAGCGCGGCGATGAAGTCGGTCTGCTGGGTGCGGATCTCCTCCAGCGCCGCGTCGGCGACCCCGGCCTCGGAGCAGAACAGCTGCCACGCGGGGGCTCGCCGGTCGAGGTAGGTGAAGAAGGCCAGCGTGCCGTCACGCAGCATCGACTCCGGGTCGGCCGCACCGGCGGCCGCTGCCGCGACCACCTCGAGCAGCTCGGACCGTGCCCGCGAGATCGCGGCGAGCAGCAGCCCCTCCTTGGAGCCGAAGTGGGCGTAGAGCACCGGCTTGGTGACGCCGACCCGCTCGGCGACGGCGTCCATCGAGGTGGCGGCGTACCCGCGCTCCCCGAACACGGCGACGGCGGCGTCCACGATCTGGCGTTCCCGCTCGGCCCGCGGCACCCGGCGGCGCACGGTCCGAACGGCCTGGGGGCTCATGGCCGGGACGTTACCGGCAGTAGGTTACCCCTGGTATGTTACCGCTGGTAACAGTGAGGAAGGTCGGATGTCCGGGCAGATCGACACGCTGATCGTCGGGAGCGGGTTCACCGGGCTGGGCGCCGCCGTCCGGCTGGACGAGGCGGGCCGCCGGAACTGGCTGATGCTGGAGAAGGCGGACGCCCTCGGTGGGACCTGGCGGGACAACGTCTACCCGGGGTGCGCCTGCGACGTCGAGTCGCACCTGTACTCGTTCTCGTTCTTCCCCAACCATGACTGGAGCCGTACCTTCGCCCGCCAGGCCGAGATCCGCTCCTACCTGGAGGACGTCGCCGACCACTACCGGCTGCGTGAGCGGATCCGGTTCGGTGCGCACGTCACCGGCGCCGAGTGGGACGGCCGTGGCTGGGACGTAGTGCTGGCCGACGGCTCGGTGCTCCGCGCCCGCTACGTGATCGTCGGGACCGGTGCCCTGCACGAGCCCGCCGTCCCCCAGATCGAGGGGATGGACCGGTTCGCCGGCGCCGCGTTCCACTCCGCGCGCTGGCCCGCGGGCCACGACCTGCGCGGCAAGCGGGTCGCGGTGATCGGGACCGGCGCGTCCGCGATCCAGCTCGTGCCCGCCGTCGCCCCCGTCGCCGAGCACCTCACGGTCTTCCAGCGCACCGCGCCGTGGGTGCTGCCCAAGCCGGACAAGCCGATCCACGACCGGACCCGCAGGGCGTTCCGCCGGGTCCCCGGACTGCGCGCCGGCTACCGCGCCGCGCTCTACTGGCGGCACGAGGCGATGGTGCTCGGCTTCCTGCACCCGCGGGTCATGCGGGTCGCCGAACAGGTCGCCCGGTTGTACCTGCACCGGGTGTTCGCCGGTGACCCGGAGCTGCGGCGCGCCGTCACCCCGGAGTTCACGATGGGGTGCAAACGGGTCCTGATGAGCAACGACTACTACCCGGCCCTGCGCCGCGACGACGTGACGGTCGAGACCGCGGGGATCGACCGGATCACCGAGCGCGGCATCCGTACCGCCGACGGTGTGCTGCACGAGGTCGACACGATCGTCTTCGGCACCGGGTTCCGGCCCGGCTCGGCGCAGACGGCCGGCCCGGGCCGGATGGCGATCACCGGGCGGGACGGCGTCACGCTGTCCGACGTGTGGCGGGACGGCGCGCAGGCCCTCCACGGCACCACCGTCGCCGGTTTCCCGAACCTGTTCACCATCGTCGGGCCGAACACCGGGCTCGGGCACAGCTCCATGGTCCTCATGATCGAGTCGCAGCTGAACTACGTGCTCGACGCGATGGCCCTGGTCGAGCGCAACGACGCGGTCGCCATCGACACCCGGGCCGACGTGCAGGACGAGCACAACGCCGACCTGCAGCGCAGGCTCGGCACCGCGGTCTGGGGTTCCGGCGGCTGCTCCTCCTGGTATCTCGACGAGCAGGGCAACAACCGCACGCTGTGGCCCGGCTCGACGTCGGCCTTCCGCCGCCGCACCCGCCGGGTCGATCCGGCCGCCCACGAGCTGATCGCCTAACGTGGCGTGCCGTGCACGTCTACGCCCTCGGCATGACCACCCGCTTCCGCGGGATCACCGTCCGGGAGGGGCTGCTGCTGCACGGCCCGGCCGGGTGGGGCGAGTTCTGCCCCTTCCCGGAGTACGACGACCAGGAGTCGACGGCCTGGCTGGCCGCGGCCCGGGAGGCCGCCGAGGACGGCTGGCCCGAACCGGTCCGTGAGCGGGTGCCCGTCAACTGCACGGTGCCCGCCGTCGGTCCGGAGCACGCCCAGCGGATCGTGCGCGCCTCCGGGGCGACGACGGTGAAGGTGAAGGTCGCCGAGCGGGGTGACCCCGCCGGTGCCGACGAGGAACGGGTCGCCGCGGTGCGCGACGCGCTCGGACCGGGCGGGTTGATCCGGGTGGACGCCAACGGTGCCTGGCCGGTCGACGACGCGATCACCGCGATCCGCCGGATCGAGCGGGCGGCCGGGGGGCTGGAGTACGTCGAGCAGCCGTGCGCGACCGTCGAGGAGCTGGCCGCGCTGCGCCGCGCCGTGGACGTCCCGATCGCCGCGGACGAGTCGGTCCGCCGCGCCGACGACCCGATGCGGGTGGTGCGCGCCGAGGCGGCGGACATCGTGGTGCTCAAGGTCGCCCCGCTCGGTGGGGTGCGCCGCGCGCTGCGGATCGCCGCCGAGTGCGGGCTGCCGGTGGTCGTGTCCTCGGCGCTCGAGTCGAGCGTCGGGCTGGCCGCGGGGCTCGCGCTCGCGGGGGCGCTGCCCGAGCTGCGCCACGCCTGCGGGCTGGGCACCGCGTCGTTGCTGGCCGACGACGTCGTCGCCGACGCCGACCGGCTGCTGCCGGTCGGCGGGTACCTCCCGGTGCCCCGGCGCGCCGCGGAACCGGTCCGCCGCGCTGAGGTCGCCGCCCCGCCCGAGCGCGACGCCTGGTGGCGGGCCCGGTACGCCCGGGTCGACGCGCTGCGCTGAGCTCGCACCCCGGTGCGCACACCCCTTCGCCCCCGTGCACACCCGTTGCAGCAGGTGTGTGCCGGGGCGAAGGGGTGTGCAGCGGTCAGTACTGGTTGGCCCTGGCCTCGCGGCGCATCGCGGCGTCGATCACCTTCGCCGGGCCGGGGATCCGGTACTGGCCCTTCACCAGCTTCCCGGCGCTGGGCACCTCGCCCTTGGCGGGCCAGGTCGCCGGGTCCCACAGCGACGAGCGCAGGAACGCCTTCGCACAGTGCAGGAACAGCTCGTCGATCTGCACGACGATCGCCAGCTCCGGGACCGAGCCCCGGACGGCGAGCCGGTCGGCGAAGTCCGGCCGGTGCACGATCCGGGCCCGTCCGTTGACCCGGACGGTGTCGTTCGACCCGGGCACCAGGAAGATCATCCCGACCCGGGGGTCGTGCAGGATGTTGCGCATCGAGTCGAGCCGGTGGTTGCCGCGCCGGTCGGCGAACGCGATCGACCGGCCCTCGTCGAGCACCAGCACGCAGCCGGCGGGATCGCCCCGCGGCGACACGTCGACGCGGTCCGGCCCGGTGGTGGCGAGCAGGAAGAACGGCGACGCGGCGAGCCACTCGGCGGTCACCGCGTCGACCCGGTCCCGCTCCTTCTCCTTGATCGCCTTCGACGGCTCGGCGACGATCTCCCGCAACCGGGCCTCGTCGGTGATGTCCTCCATCTCGCCCCCCTCGTTGTGAGGTGACCCTAACCCGCGGTGGGCGCGGCGGGAAACGGCGGCCTATGGTCGTCGACGTGGGCGTGATCGTGGTCGGGGCCGGCATCGCCGGGGTGACCTGCGCCGGGGAGCTCGCGGCCCGCGGGGTGGACGTCGTGGTGCTGGAGCGGGCCCGCGGCGTCGGCGGGCGGCTGGCGGTGCACCGGCACGACGGGCGCCCGGCCGACATCGGTGCCGCCTACTTCACCGTCTCCGACCAGGAGTTCGACACGCGTGTCCGGCAGTGGCGCCGCGACGGCCTGGTCCGGGAGTGGACCGACACGCTCGCGGTCTTCGAGGGCACGACCCGGATCGGGGACAGCTCCGGCCCGATGCGCTGGGCGGCGCCCGGGGGTCTGCCCTCACTGGTCACCGAGTCCGCACGGGACGTGACGGTGCGCACCGGGTGCGAGGTGGGTGAGATCCGCCCGGGGCCGGACGGGCGTCCGCGGGTGGACGGCGAGCCCTGCGACGCCGTCGTGCTCGCGATGCCGGATCCGCAGGCCGCCCGGTTGCTCGACCCGCACACCGCGGCCGGCGCCGTGGTCGCGGACCGGGAGTGGGATCCAATTCTCGCGCTGACCATCGGGTTCGCCCGTCGCGGCTGGCCCGAGCTGCCCGCCGCGTTCGTCAACGATCACCCGGTGCTGGCGTCGGTGGCCGACGACGGCGACCGGCGCGGCGACCGGGCACCGGTGCTCGTCGCGCACTCGACCGGTGCGCTCGCCCGAGCCCACGAGGCCGCGCCGGAGGCGGCGGTCACCACGATGACGGCGGCCGTCGGACGATTGCTCGGGACCGCGGCGGAGCCGGAGTGGACCCACCAGCACCACTGGCCCTACGCCGCGCCGAGGGAGCGGCGGGACCGGTCGTTCCATCTCGACGACGACGGGATCGGCCTGGCCGGGGACGGTTGGGGCCGGTCCCGGGTGCAGACGGCGTGGCTGTCCGGGCTCCGGCTCGGCCGCGAGCTGGCCGGTCGGCTGGGCGGCTGAGCCGGGCGTTGGGCAGCCGGGCCTGCGGCGCGGGCCGGGCGACCGGGCCTGCGGCGGGCGGGGTGGCTGGGCCGGCCGGCTGAGCCCGGTGGGGAGCGCTGCTCAGCCGGTCGTCGCCGGCTCCCGGGAGAACCGCCGCGCGCCCGGGGCGAGCGCGGCGAGCGCCGGGGCCAGCACGCACACCGCGGCGCAGACCAGCAGCACCGGCTGCAGCCCGAAGGTGGCGATCGCCGGTGCGATCAGCGCCA
The DNA here is from genome assembly GCF_040659795.1 of Pseudonocardia sp. NPDC049635. Lineage (NCBI taxonomy): Bacteria > Bacillati > Actinomycetota > Actinomycetes > Pseudonocardiales > Pseudonocardiaceae > Pseudonocardia > Pseudonocardia sp. NPDC049635. Next base: position 25,981 of record NZ_JBFAON010000037.1, on the reverse strand, counting down.
GCCCGAGCGGGGCGAGCCCGTAGGAGAGCAGGAAGTCCAGCGACGACACCCGGGCCAGCGTCGCCGGGTCGACCTCGCGCTGCACCGCGGTGAACCACGGCACGTTGAACAGTTCGATGCCGATCCCGCACACCACATAGGCCCCGACGACGACCCACACCGGCAGCGGGGTAAGCAGAGCGAGGGGAGCGACCGCGTAGACGCCGAGCCCGGCCAGCGCCGCCCAGCCGCGGGCGACCGGCCGCCACCGGGCGACCAGCACGGCGCCGAGCAGCGCGCCGGCGGTGTAACCGGTGAGCGCGGCGGCGAGCACCGTCGCCCCGCCGTAGGTGTCCCGGCTGACCAGCGGCAGCGCCACCCCGGTCGCCGAGTACCCGGTCGCGATGACCGCGGTCAGCGCACCCAGCCCGGCCAGGAACCACGGGTGCCGCCGGGCCTCGCCGACGCCCTCGGCGAACTCGGCGAGGAAGCCCGGCCGGGCTCCGGCGGGGGCCGGCCGGCGCAGCCCGCGCGGTGGCAGCGCCGCGGCGACCACCCAGAGCGCGGCGATCACCAGCGCGATCACCCGGACCCCGAACGCGGTCGCCAGCAACGCGGTCAGCGCGGGTGCGACCAGCGTGCTGGCCCGCACCGAGAAGGTCATCGCCGCGTTGGCCTGCTGCCGCCGCTCGGCGTCGACGACCTCCACGACCAGCGCCTGGAACGCCGGCCGGCAGGCCCCCTGGCCGGCCCCGGCCAGTGCGCACCCGGCGAGCAGCAGCCAGAGCGGCCCGCCGAGGCCACCGGCCACCGCGACCGACCCGAGCGCGGCCACCGCGCCGGACCAGCCGACGGTCGCCCGGCGCGAGTACCGGTCGGCCAGCACCCCGCTGACCGGGACGGCGGCGAGGAACCCGGCGGTGCGCACCCCGAGTGCGAGCCCGAGCCCGACGGCGGTCACCGAGCCGTCGACGACGGCGAGGCCGAGCACGAAGGGCAACGCCCAGGTGGCCAGGCCGGACGCCGTCGTCCCGCTCCACAGCCGCAGGAAGGCGGGCTCGCGGAGCACCGACCGCGCCGTCACCGGCGCAGCTCCCGCAGGTAGGCGCCGAAGCGCTCCAGGCCGTCGATGTTGCGCGGGCCGGAGATGCCCTCGTTGTAGTCGAGCACGAAGAAGTTGTCGTTCTGCACGGCCGGGACGCTCCGCAGGGTCGGGAGCGACTTAAGGAAGTCGATCTTCTCCTGGGCGGACCGGTCGCCGTAGTCGAGGATCATGATGATCTCGGGCCGGCGTTCGACGACGGTCTCCCAGCCGACGTCGGTCCAGCGGCCGTCGACGTCGTCGAGGATGTTGCGGCCCCCGGCGATGCGGATGATGTCGTTCGGCGGCACCTGGTTGGCCGCGCTGTTCGGCCGGTCGGTGCCGGAGTCGTAGAGGAACACCGACGGCGGCGGGTCCAGCCGGGGCGCGGCCGCCTCGACCGCGGCCACCCGGGCCTGCATGTCGGCGACCACGGCGTCGGCCCGCTCGGGCACACCGAAGATGTCGCCGAGCCGGCGCATGTCCTCGTACAGACCTTCGATCGGGGTGACCCGCTCGGCGAAGCCCGGGTAGTTCCAGCAGCTCTCGGTGTGCATGAAGCTCTGGATGCCGAGCCGGTCGAGCAGCTCGGGGGTGATGCCGCGCTCGTCGCTGAACCCGGACCGCCAGCCGGCGACCACGAGATCGGCGCCCGCGTCGACGACGAGCTCGCGGTTGAGCAGGTCGTCGGAGAGCATCTCGACGCTCGCGTAGTCCTGCGCCCACGGGGACTCGGTGACCGGCGGGTTGGCCGGCGGCATGACGTAGCCGCGGACCTTGTCGGCGAGACCGAGGGCGAAGAGTTTGTCGGCGCTGCCGCCCTCGTAGGCGACCGCGGCCTGCGGCTGGCGGTACTCGACCGGTTGGGCGCAGCGGGGGACGGTCGTCGTGGCAGCGGCGTCGGCGTCCGCCACCTGGGCGCCGCAGCCGGTGGCGGCGATCAGGGTGGCGAGCAGCAACGGCACGGCGCGGGTGGTCCGCACAGGAGCCTCCAGGGTGGGGGTGTTCACGGGAAGTGGGGGGCCGGCAGTGCGTAGAGCAGCCGGGGAGCGCCGGTGAGCGGGTGCGCGACGACGTCGGCGCGCACGCCGAACACCCGTTGCACGAGCTCGGGGGTCAGTACCTGTTCGGGGGTGCCCGCAGCGACCAGCCGGCCGTCGTCGAGCACGCCGACCCGGTCGCAGGCGGCCGCGGCGAGGTTGAGGTCGTGCAGCACGACCAGCACGGTCAGCCCGGCATCGCGCAGCGCGGCGAGCAGGCCGAGCTGGTGGGCGATGTCGAGGTGGTTGGTCGGCTCGTCGAGCACCAGCACCTCGGGTGTCTGGGCCAGCGCGCGGGCGGCGAGCACCCGCTGGCGTTCGCCCCCGGACAGCGTCAGCACCCCGCGATCGGCCAGGTGGGAGACACCGACCCGGGCCATCGCCTCGGTGCAGATCCGTGCGTCCTCCGGGCCGGGGGAGCGGCGCCCGGCCAGGTGCGGTGCCCGGCCGAGGGAGACCAGCTCGGTGACGGTGAAGTCGAGATCGGACCCGTGGTCCTGGGTCATCGCGGCCACCCGGCGCGCGTTCTCGCGCAGCCCGGACTCCGCGAGGTCGTCACCGTCGAGCCGGACGGTGCCGCGGACCGGCCGGAGTGCGCGGTAGATGCAGCGCAGCGCGGTGGACTTGCCGCTGCCGTTGGGACCGACCAGCCCGACGACGGTGCCGGTCGCGACGTCGAGGGACAGCTCGCGCACGATCTCCCGGCCGCCGGCGACGACGGAGATCCCCTTGAGCTCCAGGCCCATCCGGTTCACACCCCGCCGAACACGTAGCCGCGGCGGCGCAGCAGCACCAGGAACACCGGAACACCGACCAGCGCTGTGACCACGCCGAGCGGGAGTTCGCGAGGGGCGACGACGGTGCGGGACAACAGATCGACCCAGACCGCGAGCACCGCGCCGATCAGCGGTGCGAACAGCAGCACCCGCCCGTGCACCGCCCCGGTGACCATCCGCACCAGGTGCGGCACGATCAGCCCGACGAACCCGATCGCGCCGGAGACGGCGACCATCGCACCGGTCATCAGCGAGGTGAGCACGAACAGCCGCCGGCGCACGACGCGGGTGTCCACACCGGAGCTGGCGGCGGTCTCGTCACCCAGTGCGAGCACGTCGAGATCGCGGGCCCAGGACCGCAGCACCACCATGCCGGCCACCACCACGACGGAGACCACCGGCAGTGACTCCCAGGTCGCGGCACCGAAACCGCCGAGGGTCCAGTAGAGCACCGTGGAGGTCGCCTCGCCCTGCGGTACCAGGTAGATCAGCAGCGCCATCGCCGCCTGGAAGGCGTAGGCCAACGCGATGCCGGTGAGCACCAGGCGGAGCGGACTGGTGCCCGCGGGTCCGCGGCGTCGGGCGGCGGCGTGCACCAGCGCGGCCGCGGCGAGCGCGCCGAGGAACGCTCCGACCGACAGCGCGTGGATGCCGGCGACGGCGAGCGCACCGGTCACCATCACGGCGACCGCACCCACCGAGGCACCGGAGGAGATCCCCAGCACGAACGGGTCCGCGAGCGGATTGCGCACCAGCGCCTGGACCGCCACGCCGACCGCGGCGAGACCGGCGCCGACCACCGCGGCGAGCAGCACCCGCGGGGTGCGGAGCTGCCAGATGATCTCGTAGGTCGGCAGCTCGTCGAGGGTGATGGTCCCGCCGGTGAGGGCGGCCGCCAGGTAGCGCAGCGTGTCGGACGGGGGGACGGGTGCGGGCCCGAGCCCGATCGCCAGGACGATCGACACGAGCAGCGCGACGGAGAGCCCGAGGGCACTTCTGATGAACATGATTGTCGTGAGTATTTATCACCCGTCCGGAGCGTTCGCCAGGGGGTGGGGCGTACGACGCGTCACCGTTGCGAGGCCGTATCGATAATGATAGTCGTTAGATCATGACCAGATCACCCGATCCCGTGCTGCTGCGAGAGCTGCCGCCGCTGCCCGCCGACCGGAGCGTCGAACCGGACCGGCCGGCCGGAACACCGCACGCGCGGGGCGCGCACGGCGGGCCCGGGCCCGGGTGTCCGCGGTGAGCGGGACCGTCGCCGACCTGCTGGACAGAGCGCTCACCGGCGGTGGAGGGATCGGGGCGGCCCTGCCCGACGGCGACACCGCCACCAGCGTGTTCTGGCTCGGTCACGGGACCCGCCTGGCCGGCGGCCCGGTCACCTACCGCAACCACTACGTCCTCGTCCGCTGCGGACGCGCGTTCGGGGCGGCCTCGGTGCGCTCCGGTGAGCTCGACCCGGTCGCCTGCCAGGACCTCTCCGGGCGCCCGCTGACCGAGCTGATGGCGCCCGACCAGCCCTGTCCGGTGCGGATCGCCGCACTGGACGCCCGGCTCGCCGCGGCCCGCCCGTTCGCCACGGATCCCGCCGCTGAACGCGTCGAGCTGCCCGCAGGCACCCCGGAGACCAGGGCGCTGGCCCGCGACGCCGCCGTCGCCGGGCTGGTGGACGTGCCCGCCGGGGCCCGAGTGGCCCTGATTGGGGTGGTGAACCCGCTGGTCGCGGCCATCCGGGCGCGCGGCGCGCAGTGCCTGCCGTGCGACCTGGACCTGCGGCGCACCCAGTGGGGCGATCCGGTCTCCGACTCCGCCGACGAGGTGATCGACGCCGCCGACGCGGCCGTCGCGACCGGGATGACGCTGGCCAACGCCACGTTCGACCCGATCGTCGCGCGCTGCCGCGAGCGGGGGGTGCCGCTGACCGTCTACGCCCAGACCGGGGCCGCGGTGGCCCGCGCCTTCCTCGGCGACGGTGTCAGCGCGCTGTCCGCGGAGCCGTTCCCGTTCTCCCAGTTCAGCGCCGACCCGACGGCGCTGTACCGGTACCGGGCCGAGCGGTGAGGACCGGCCACGGATACAGCGGCTGCCACCACGGCGAGCTGCTGCAGGGCTTCTTCCGCGGCCCGGGCGGCACACCGCGGCCCGGACTGGTCACGCTGCCCTCGCCGGCCGCAGGTGTGCACGCCCGGTTCCGGCCGGATCCGGAGCTGACCGGTGTGACGGTCCACCCACCGGGCCGGACCAAGGCGGCCCGCGCCGCCGGGCTCGCGTTGCGCCGGGTCACTCCGCCCGGTGCACCCTGGGGCGGCCGCTTGCGGCTGGCCGGGCCGGTGACGCCCGGGCTGGGAATGGGTTCGTCCACCGCCGACGTCGTGGCCGCGGTGCGGGCGGTCGCCGACGCCTGCGGGGCCGTCCCCGATCCGCACACGGTCGCCCGGATCGCGGTCGCGGCGGAGGGGGCCAGCGACCCCCTGATGTTCGACGACCCGGCCGCCCGGCTGTTCGCCCAGCGCGACGGGGTGGTGGTCGAGGTGCTCGGGCCGTCGCTGCCCCCGCTGCTGGTGCTCGGCTGCCTGCTCGACGGCGGCCGTCCGGTCGACACCCCGGCCGGGGAACCCGCGGTGCCCGCGGCGCGCCTCGTCGACGCCTACGAGGAGCTGCGGGACCGGTTGCGCGCCGCGCTGGCGGTCGGCGACCCGGCGGGGGTGGCCGCCGTCGCCACCCGCAGCGCCCGCCTGCACCGCACCGACGACCAGCTGGACCGGTTGCTCGCCGCCGCGGAGGTGCCGGGGGTGCTGGGCGTGCAGATCGCGCACAGCGGCAGCGTCGCCGGGCTCCTCGTCGACCCGGCCGGTGCCGATCCGGCGGTGGTGGTCGAGCGGGCCGACCGGGCGCTGCGCGCCACCGGGCTCGCGGTGACCGGTCCGTTCGTCGTCGGCACCGGATCGGCGGCGGTCGCGGCGGGAGCGTGCCGGTGAACCCGGTCGGGCACGTCGCCGACGCCGTCGGCCGGCCGGACCTGATCCACCTCGGCGAACGTCTCCACTGTGTGCGGTTCGAGACGATGAAGGTGCTCAGCGCCGACGCGGCCGTCCGGCACCTGCTCGACACCGGACGGGTCGGCCCCGGTGACACCCTGCTCGACTCCTCCAGCGGCATCTACGCGCTCGCGCTCGCGCTCGCCTGCCACCGGTACGGGCTGGGCTGCCACATCGTCGGCTCGACCACCGTGGACGCAGCGGTGCGGGCCCAGCTGGAGCTGCTCGGCGCCACCCTGGACCCGATGCCGCCCTCCGAGGACCTGAAGCTCGACCAGTGCCGGCGGGTCGCGCGGGTGCACGAGCTGCTGGCCGCCCGTCCCCGGCTGCACTGGATGCGCCAGTACCACGACGAGATCCACCAGCTCGGCTACCGACCGGTCGCCGAGATGGTCCGTGACGCGCTCGGCCCGGTCCCGCTGACCGTGGTCGGCGGCGTCGGGTCCGGAGCGTCCACCGGTGCGCTGGCCCGCTACCTGCGGGCCACCGACCCGCCCGGACGGCGGACCCGGTTGGCCGGGGTGCAGCCCTTCGGCAGCGTCACCTTCGGCAGTGAGCACGTCGCCGATCCGGACATCATCATCGCCGGGATCGGCAGCTCGATACCGTTCGGCAACGTCGACCACGCCGCCTACGACGTCGTGCACTGGACCGGCTTCGGGGCCGCGTGCTCCAGTGCGGTGGCGTTGCTGCGCCGGCACGCGGTGTTCGCCGGGTTGTCCGCGGGCGCGGCGCACCTGGCGGCCTGCTGGGAACGGGAGCTGGATCCGGGTCGCACCGTCGTGTTCGTCGCACCCGACACCGGGCACCGCTACGTCGGCGCGGTGTTCGCCCGGCACGCCGAGGTGGCACCGATGGAGCAGCTGGCGCCGCATCCGGTCACCGGCACCGCCGAGCTGGCGTTGCCGTGGTCGCGGATGGAGTGGGCCGGGGCCCCGGCGCCACCCGCGGCGGTACCGGGGCGCGACGCCGAGGCCCAGGCCCCGGCCCGGCGGTCCCGCCCGGCCGGTGTGCACCCGGGCCGCCGCTGACCGCCCGCGCCGGGGCCGCACCCCGGTACGGATCGGAACGGGGCCGCCCGGTGCGGGTGCGGTACGGGAGGGCCGCAGTGCGGGATCACCGGCCGAGCGCGGTGCCGGTGCTGGCCCGGCGCCGCGCCGGGACCTACCGTCATCGGCATGTCCGAGCGCGAGCCCGTCGGGGACCACCTGCTCGACGGCCCACCGGTGATCGCCCGACCGGAGGGCAGGCCGTTCGGTGCCTCGACCGCCGCAGCGGAGCTGGACCCGTCGGGCCCGGACCCGGCGGGCCGCGCGGTGCTCGCCGAGCTGGCCGGGGCGCTGGCCGGGGACCGGGTCCGCACCGACCCGGACACCGTCCGCCCCTACGTGCACGACGAGGCCGAATGGGCCGAGCACGGCACCCCGCTGTGCCTGGTCCGGCCCCGCAGCGCCGCCGAGGTCGCCACCGTGGTCGCCGCCTGCGCGCGGCACCGGGTCCCGGTCGTCCCGCGCGGCGCGGGCACCGGACTGTCCGGTGGCGCGAACGCCGTCGAGGGCTGCGTGCTGCTGTCGCTGGAACGGATGACCGCGATCAGGGAGATCTCGCCGGGGGAGCGGCTCGCCGTCGTCGAACCGGGGGTGGTGAACGACGACCTGCGCGCCGCCTGTGCCGAGCAGGGGCTCTGGTACCCACCGGACCCGGCGTCGGCGCCCTGGTCGACGATCGGCGGCAACGTGGCCACCAACGCGGGCGGGCTGTGCTGCGTGAAGTACGGCGTCACCCGCGACTCGCCGCCTTCACCGAGCACGGTGCGAGCGAGGCGATGGCCTCCACCGACCCGGTGGAGGCCGAGGCGCTCTTCGCGGCCCGGCGGATGGCCTACCCGGCACTCGAACAGCTCGGGATGGGAATGCTGACCGAGGACGTCTGCGTGCCCCGGAACCGGATGGCGCAGATGCTGGGCAGGATCGAGGAGATCGGGCGCAGGCTCGACGTGCGGATCGCGACCGTCGCGCACGCCGGCGACGGGAACCTGCACCCGCTGATGCTGACGCCGCACGACGACCCCGCTGCGCGCAGCCGCACCCGGACCGCGTTCGACGAGATCATCACCGCCGCTGTGGACCTGGGCGGCACGGTCACCGGTGAGCACGGCGTCGGGTTGCTCAAACGGGAGGGCATGGAGCGCGAGCTCGGGCCGCGGGTGGTGGCGCTGCAGCGCGCGGTCAAGGCGGCGCTCGACCCGCACGGCATCCTCAATCCGGGCAAGGCCGTCTGAACCGTCCCCCGGATGGCGGCGACTACCCCGGGTGGTCGACGGGAACCCTCACCGCATGAGTGACACCCGCACGACCAGCACATCGTCCGACGAACTCGCCTACCGCGGACCGGCGCACACCGGTGCCCCCCGGCTGACCGGGCTGCCCGGGCTGCACGGTGTGCGGACGGTGACCGACGCGGAGGTCCGTGAGCAGGAGCGCTTCGACACTCCCGACCTGCGGCTGTCCGCGGCCGGGATCGAGCTCGTCGTCGAGCGGGTCGTGCCGGACCGGGCGAGCTCGCGACCCGGTACCGCAGCCTGGGTGCTGCGGCTCCCGGACGGCGAGCCCGGTGAGGAGCTGCGCATCGACCTGCCGGAACCGCAGGTGGAGGGCGCCGGCGGCGACACCGGCTCCGGGGGGGTCCCGGAGGAGATCGACACGCTGGTCCGGCGGGTCCGCGGGGACGCCGAGCTGGGGCCGGTCGGCCGGGTGCACGTGGTGCGTGCCGTCGAGCAGCTGCACGACGCCTCCGGCCGCGAGCTGGCCCTGCTGCGCCGCGACCAGGTGCGGGTCGCCACGCTCGGGGCGTCCACCGCGGTGGAGAGCTGGACCGAGACCGTGGTGCGGCCCGGCGCGGCCCCGACCGAGCTGCTCCAGCAGATCGACGAGGCCTTGCGCACGACCGGTCTGAGTCGTGGCCCGGGTGTCGCCCAGCGGCGGCTGATCGAGCTGCTCACCGCGGCGGGCGTCGCCGAGCCACCGCGGCGGACCGGCCGGAAGGGAAGCGCGGGCGCGGTGCTGCTCGGTTACCTGGGCGAGCAGGTCGACACGCTGACCGCCCGGGAGCGGGACCTGCGCGACGGCGTACCGGACGCGGTGCACCAGATGCGGGTCACCGCCCGGCGCGCACGCAGCGCCCTGCGCACCTACCGCAAGCTCCTGGAAGGCCCCCGGGTGGCGCACCTGATCGCCGAGCTGCGCTGGCTGGGTCGCGCGCTCGCCGGGGAGCGCGACGCCGAGGTGCAGCAGGAACGCCTCGACGCCCGGCTCGCCGAGCTCGAACCGGAGCTGCTGCTCGGGCCGGTGCAGGCCGCCGTCACCCGGCACTTCGCCCGGACCCGCGCCGAGACCGGCGCGGCCGTGCTGGAGGTCGTCGACGGCGACCGGTACGCGGCGTTGAAGGGAGCGCTGCGCAGGCTCCTGGCCGATCCGCCGCTCTCGGCGCAGGCGGCCGGCCCGGCCGCGCGGACGATGCCCGCGATGGTCGGCCGGACCGCCCGCAAGCTCGACCGCCGGATGGAACGTGCGCTGGGCGACCTGGAGTCCGGGCAGGTGGCACCGGTGTCGCTGCACGACGCCCGCAAGACCGGCAAGCAGCTCCGCTACGCCACCGAGGTGGTCCGCCCGGTCGCCGGCTCCGACGCCCGGCGGTTCGCGAAGCGGCTCAAGCGGGTGCAGCGGGTGCTGGGCGACCACCAGGACGTCGTCGTCTCCCGGGACCTGCTGCGCACCCTCGGTGCCCGGGCGGGCGCGGAGAACGGCAACGGGTTCACCTTCGGCGTGCTGCACGGCAGGGACACCGCCCAGATGCTGGAGCTGGAACGGCAGCTGCCCGGCGTCTGGGCCGAGGTGTGGACGTCGAGGGCCCGGCGCTGGATGCGGGACTAGCCTCTCGGGCGTGACCGAACCCCGCGACGCCGTGGCCGACCTGCGGCGGATCGCGTTCCTGTTGGAACGGGCCGGCGAGTCCACCTACCGGGTCCGCGCGTTCCGCGCCGCGGCCGCCGCGCTGCGCGGCCGCGACGCCGACGAGCTGGCCCGGCTGCACGCGTCCGGTGGGCTGACCGATCTGCGCGGCGTCGGTGAGGTCACCGCCCGCTGCGTCGGCGAGTCGGTGTCCGGTGAGGAGCCGGTGTACCTGCGTCGGCTGGAGGACGCGGTGGCCCGGGCCGACGCCGACGGCGTCCCGCTGGCCGAGGCGGCGCAGCGGCTCCGGGAGTCGCTGCGCGGGGACTGCCACAGCCACACCGACGCCTCCGACGGCGGTTCCCCGCTCGCCGAGATGGCCGAGACGGCGATCGCGCTGGGGCACGACTACCTCGTCGTCACCGACCACTCCCCGCGGCTCACCGTGGCCAACGGGTTGTCCGCCGAGCGGCTGCGCCGCCAGCTCGACGAGGTCGCGGTGCTCAACGAGCGGATAGCGGCCGGTGGCTCCGGGTTCCGGGTGCTCACCGGGATCGAGGTCGACATCCTCGACGACGGGAGCCTCGACCAGTCCGAGGAACTGCTCGGGCAGCTGGACCTCGTGGTCGCCAGCGTGCACTCGAAACTGCGGATGCCGTGTGCGGAGATGACGGCCCGGATGCTCGCCGCGGTCGCGAACCCGCACGTCGACGTGCTGGGGCACTGCACCGGCCGGATGGTCACCGGGCGCCGCAAGCGTCCGGAGTCGGAGTTCGACGCGCAGCGGGTGTTCGACGCCTGCGCCGAGCACGGCGTCGCCGTCGAGATCAACTCGCGCCCGGAGCGGCTGGACCCGCCCAAGCGGCTGTTGCGCCTGGCCGTCGAGGCGGGTTGCGAGTTCACGATCGACACCGACGCGCACGCCCCCGGCCAGCTCGACTGGCTCGACCACGGGTGCGCCCGGGCGGTGGCCTGCGGGGTGGAACCGGGGCGGATCCGCAACACCCGCGACGCGGCCGGACTGCTGAGCCGCTGACGGTGGCGGGCCCGCCGCACCGTCCGCACCGATCCGTTCAGCGCAGCTCGAAGTCCGCGAAGTCGAAACCGGGGGAGACCACGCAGCTGACCAGGACCGGACCCTCGCCCAGCGGCGCGGCCCGCTGCCACACCCCGGGCGGGACCTCCCGCTGGGGCAGAACCGCCGCCGTACCCGCCCCCGGCGGGCCGGGCGGCCCCAGCCGGAGCGCGACCGGGTCACCGGGGTCGTCGCGGTCACCGGCGAGGAGGAGCTCGGCCTCCGGGCCGGAGTGCCAGCACCACAGCTCGGTCGAGCGCACCCGGTGCCAGCGTCCCGGCTCGTCGAGCAGGTAGAGGATCGCGGTCGCCGAGGGCCGCGGCCCGTACGGCGTGTCGACGGTGACCGGCGAGGTCCAGGTGCGGCGGTACCAGCCGCCCTCGGGGTGCGGTGCGAGGTCCAGCGCGACAGCGACACCAGGACGGACCATCCGGCCACCCTCCCATCGTTCGACGCCGCCGCTCGGGCGGGGTCACCCGGGGTGAGGGGGCGAAGGGGTCCGGTCACCGGGGGTGCGCGCCGCCCTGATCGGGGGAGACCCGGACGGGTGCTTCCGCTGGCCTCGCGCACCGTCGGCTCGTCAGATGGGACGAGCGGTGACGCGAGGGACAGGAGTGATCCACGGTGCGGACGAGGACGAGAACCGGTCTGGCGGCACTGACGGTGCTGGCCGCGACGGTGGCGGTGTCGGCGACGACCACCGTGGCGGGCACCTCCGCCGCGTCGGCGGCACCGGTGGTGGTGGGCCGGGGCGACCCGGGCCCGGCCGGACCCGGCACCGACCCGCCGTCGGAGCCCCGGCCCGGTACGGCGCAACCCGGTACGGCGCAGCCCGGTACGGCGCAACCCGGTACAGCGCAGCCCGGTACGGCGCAGCCCGGTACGGCGCAGCCCCCGTCGAGGTGCCCGGTGACCGCGGCCGAGCGGTACGGCTGGGGCGAACCCGACCGGCACTCCGACTTCGAGGGCGTCGACGAGGTCCCGCCGGACTGGCATCCCTACGGCCCCGAGCCCGGCCACGCGAAGAACGGTGTCCGAACCCCGGACGCGGTGACCGTGACCGACGGCGTCATGTCCATCACCGCCGACGCCGAGGGCACCACCGGCGCGGTCAGCTGGCACCCCGGCCAGCGGCACGGCCGCTGGGAGGCGTGCGTCCGGTCGGACGAGGCCAGCGGCGGGCTCAACGCGCTGCTGCTGCTCTGGCCGGTGGCCGAGGACTTCCCGGTCGGCGGCGAGATCGACTGGATGGAGATCCTCTCCGACGACCGCCAGGAGACGAGCTTCTTCCTGCACTACGGGCCGGACAACGACCAGGACCACGGCGCCACGCAGCACGACTCCACCGAGTGGTCGGCCTACGCGCTGGAGTGGACGCCCGAGAAGATGACCGCCTACGTCGACGGCGAGCAGTGGTACAGCAACACCACCACCGACCACTTCCCGCCGCGCCCGATGAACATGACCATGCAGCTCGACTACTTCCCGCCGGCGGGAGGTCCGACCGCGATGCACATGGACTGGGCGAGCCAGTGGGCGATCCCGGAGAGCGAGCCCGCGACGCTGAGCCTGCCACCGGGAGCGAACGCGACCGGTCAGCCGCGTGACTACCCGGAGCGGGCGCCGCGCGAGCTGACGCCGGACGAGCAGCAGGCCCAGGACGCGATGCTGGCCGGTCGGTAGCGGATCAGCTCTCGGCGTCGAGCTCGGCGCGGGTCGGCGGGTCCGCACCGTGGCGCGAGCAGGTGATGGCGGCGGCGGTGACGGCCTCGCCCAGCACGCCGTCCAGCGCGTCCCGGCCGATCCGGTACAGGTCCTCGCGGGCGCTCGCGCCCAGCAGCCCGCGCCGGTGCAGCCCGGCCAGCAGCGCCGCGGAGAAGCTGTCCCCGGCACCGACGGTGTCCACCACGTCGACCTTCCGCCCGGGCAGCACGCTGTGCAGGCCCGAGGCGGTGCCCGCGAGCACCCCGTTCGCCCCCAGCGTGACGACGACGACCGCGGGCCCCAGCTCCAGCCACTCGCCGACCACGTCGCCCGGCTCCCGTCCCGGGTGCAGCCACGCGAGGTCCTCCTCGCTGACCTTCACCACGTCGGCCAGGCCGAGCAGCTCGTGCACGCCGGGCAGCACCTCGTCCGGCGACCCCATCAGCAGCGGCCGGAAGTTCGGGTCGTAGCTGACGGTGGCGGTGTCCACGGCGCTCGCCATCAGCTCCCGCAGCACCTCCGCGCCGGGCGCCGTGGTGAGTGCGAGCGAGCCGGAGTGGACGGCCACGACCGGCCCGGCCGGGCCGTCGTCGAGGGCTCCGGCCAGCTCGTCCGGGGTCCACTGCCAGTCCGCGGTGCCCTCGACCCGGAAGTCGTAGATGGCCTGCCCGTCGTCGGCCAGCTCGATGATCGCCAGCGACGACGCCTCGTCCGCCTCGACCGCGTGCGAGAGGTCGACGCCGTTGGCCGCCAGGTGGTCGCGCAGCCTGCGCCCGAGCAGGTCGTCGGCCAGCCGCGCCAGCATCCGGGCGGGCACCTCGAGCCGGGCCAGCCCGACCGCCACGTTCGCCGGACTGCCACCGGGCGCGAGCTCCCAGTAGTGCTGTATCGATGCGCGGTCCGCGTCCGCTCCCCGCTGTATCGATGCGCGGTCCGCGTCCGCTCCCCGCTGGACGGGAGCGGGCACGATGTCGACGAGGGCCTCACCGGCGACGGCGATCGTCCCGCGGGGTGCGCGTCCGGCAGCTGAGTCGGGCATAGGGGGAACTCTGCCACGATCGCAGAGCGTGGTACTCATGTCGGGTGCCCCGGAAGATCCCGGTCGTGGTGCTGGCCGGGTTCCTCGGAGCCGGCAAGACGACCCTGCTGAACCATCTCCTCGTCGCCGGCGGGGACACGCGCATCGGTGTGGTCGTCAACGACTTCGGCTCGGTCGGGATCGACGCGATGCGCCTGGCCGGCCAGGCCGGTGGCGTCGTCGGGCTCGGCAACGGGTGCCTGTGCTGCGAGATCGGCGAGGGCGGCATCGGCGAGGTGCTCGCGGACCTGACCCGGCGCCGGGACGAGATCGACGTGATCGTCATCGAGGCCAGCGGGATCGCCGAGCCGGGCACGCTGGTCCAGCTGGTGCTCGACGCGCTGGGCCCGCACCTGAGCTTCGGCGGGCTGGTCCAGGTCGTCGACGCCGCCGAGTTCGAGGCGACCCGGCGGCAGCACCCGCAGCTGGACCGGCACGTCGGGATGGCCGACCTGGTGGTGCTGAACAAGATCGACCGGGTCGGTCCGGGCCCGCTGTGGCGGGTCCGCAGGCTCTGCCGGGAGGCGAACCCGCGGGCCCCGATCGTCCCGGTCCGGGAGGGCATGATCGATCCGGCGTTGCTGTTCGACATCGAGATCGTCCCCGGCCGCCAGCTGATGCTCGGCGAGCAGGTCCGCGACATCCCCGTCGACGGTGACCACACCGCGCACCTGCACGCCGGCTACCAGAGCGTGACGTTCCTCTGCGACGAGCCGCTGGACGCCGCCCGGCTGCAGGAGCTGCTCGACGCCCGCCCGGCCGGGCTGTACCGGGTCAAGGGCTCGGTGCGGTTCGCCGCCGCCCCGTCCCGGGAGCGCTGGGACCTGCACACCGTCGGCCGCTATGTCCGGTTCCACCGCAGCCGGTGGGAGGCGGGTGAGCCCCGGCGCACCACGCTCGTGCTGATCGGCACGGGGCTCGACGAGGACGCACTGCAACGGTCCTTGCAGGCCTGCGTCGCCCGGGACGGCGACCGCCGCGATCCCGACGCCCTGCTGCCGGTGGCCCGCTACGCGGTGTGACCGCGCCGACGGGCTCAGACGGCGGTGAGGTCGGGCCCGGTCGCCGGTTCGGTGAGCGAGTGCAGCGCCTGCGCCGCCCACTCCTCACCGCCGCCGACGGCGGTCCACAGCAGCGCGCCGAGGCTGCGGGTGGGATCGATCCGCCCGGCCTGCCAGGACCGGCTCGCGGCGAGCCGCTCCGCGCGGGCGCAGAGCTGCCACGCCGCTGAGCCCCGGTCGGTGACGTCGACCGCGAACCGGGTGTGCCCGAACCGTGCGCGGTAGGCCCGCACCGGGTCGGTGACCGCGTGGATCACCGACAGCACGGCGATCACGGCGGCGAAGGACACGGTCAGTGCGACCAGGAAGGTGAGCACCGACCAGGTCCAGCTGTTGTCACCCGTGGTGACGGCCACGACGAGCGAGGTGATGACGGCACCGGCGGTCATCGCACCCGCGGGGAGCCGGGTCCAGACGAGGTCACCGGCATCGTCGATCACGTAGGAGGTGCCGGCGACGAGCGCCGGGTCGTGCACCCGGTAGCCGTGACGGGTACGCACGAGGGTGGGGAGGCGATCGGTGGGGGCACCGGTGGGGACGTCGGTCATGCTCGTGCTCGATCTACTAGAAAGCCACTGCTCGCGGCCCACCGGATGGCCGTCGCGCCCGGTCAGTCGCCCACGATGCCGGTGTGTGTTACAGGTGCACAACGAAAATGTCGTGGATCACAGAGGTGCGCTCGGTCACGCCTGCCGGTGATCGTCAGACGTTCGGCCACGGGTCGCCCCACGCGGTGTCGCGGGCGGCTCGGAAGTGCTCTCGGCGACTGCGTGGAACGGGGGTGTCGCGCAGCGTCCCGTCCGCCGAACAGACACGCAGCGTCACGAGTCCTTTGCGGGAACGCGGATGCCGGACCACCCGTCCGGGAGCGGGCCCGCCGGTGCCGGAGCGGCTCGCGACGACGTAGGAGAACTTCTCGTCCTCGTGACCCAGCGAACCCGCCTTGAGTGCGCGGTGCCGCTGGCTGCGGCTCACCCTGACCGCGAAGTGACACCAGTCCTCGCCGGTCACCGGGCAGGCTCCCGAGTGCGGGCAGGGTGCCACGATGCTCATCCCGGCCGCGATCAGCCGGGCTCGTGCCGCCAGCACGCGGGCGTACCCGGCCGGCGTGCCCGGTTCGACGACGACCACCACCGGGGCCGCCCGGGCAGCGGCGTCGACCAGCGCGTCCCGCACCGGTGCCGGCAGCTCGCCGAGCAGGTAGCAGGCCGTCACCAGGTCCGTCACGGGGAGCTCGGTCCCGGTCCCGAGCACCACCGGCTCCCAGCGCGCGTCCCGGACGGCGGTCGCGGTGGCACCGGCGGCGAGGCGGGTCCCCAGCGCGCGGGCCGGCGCGGCCGCCTCCAGGACCGTCGCCCGGCGCAGCGAGGGCCAGGTCTGCGCCACCGCCCAGACGGCCGCGCCGGTGCCGCCGCCGAGGTCGAGCAGCTCCCGCGGCTCGGGCACCCGGCCTGCGGCCCGGCCCAGCACGTCGAGCACGGCGGCGTGCGTGGCCGGCATCCGGTACGCCGCGTAGGCCGCCGCGTCGTCGGCGGTACGCAGGATCGGTGCGGCGGGAACCGACCCGCTGCGGTAGTCGCCGATCAGCCGGTCCACCACCGGGCCGAGTCGCCCGGCCGGGACCGGATCGAGCGCGTCGTCGAGTGCCGCGGCCAGATCGGCCGCGAGATCGGTGCCAGGGGCCTCGGGCGCGCGACTCACGCCTCCATCACACCAGCCCGGTCCGGTCAGCCGCGCGCGGCCGCCAGCAGCGGGTCGTCGGCGGCGTCGAGCAGCGGCACCTGGAGCCGCGCCCACGGTGAGAGGCCGGACCCGGGATCGTCGGCGGCGGCCCGGAACCGCTCCCAGCTCCACCAGCGGACGTCCTCGACCTCGTCGGGCCGGGGATCCGGTTCACCGGTGATCCGGGCGACGAACACCGGGCACAGCTCGTTCTCCTCCACACCGTCCTGGGACGCCCGGTAGCTGAAGTCGGGCAGCACCAGCCGCAGCTCGGTGGCCCGGATCCCGAGCTCGTCGGAGAGCCTGCGGTGCACCGCGGCCGCGATGTCCTCGCCGGGGGCCGGATGACCGCAGCAGGTGTTCGTCCAGACGAGCGGGAAGGCGGCCTTGCTCCGGGACCTGCGGGTCACCAGCAGGCGGCCCGAGTCGTCCAGCCCGTAACAGGAGAACGCCAGGTGGCGGGGGGTGCTCTCGCCGTGCACGGTCGCCTTGTCGGCGACCCCGACCGGGTTGCCGTCGTCGTCGAGCAGCACGACCTGTTCCATGTGTCCTGTCTACCCGACCGGGTCCGCACCGGCCCGGCGACGGTGACGGATCACCCATGTCGCCGACACCGTCGTACCCGCGTGTCATTCTACTTGCGAACACCAACGGTGGACGGGGCCGGCGCAGCGTCCGCGCCGCGAATCCGGTCGCCACCCGGGATCGTGTCGTGTTGACTCGATCCCGCGGTGGCGAGCCCGCAGGGCCCGAACGTGCAGTACCGAACCCACCGTGGCCGGGCATCCGTACCGGTCCGACGTCCGACACACAGGAGGCGACCCGCCGTGACGACCGAGCCGACGACCGAGCCCGCCGAGGCCGAACGGCTCCCGGCGGGTGCACCGCTGATCATCGCGCTACTCGTCGGTTCCGCGTTCGTGATGATCCTGAACGAGACGATCATGAGCGTGGCGATGCCCGCGCTGATCGCCGACCTCCACATCACCGCGGCGACCGCGCAGTGGCTGACCAGTGGTTTCCTGCTGACGATGGCCGTGGTCATCCCGATCACCGGGTACCTGCTGCAGCGGTTCCCGCCGCGCGCGGTCTACCTGGCGGCGATGACGCTGTTCGCCGCGGGCACCCTGCTCTGCGCGCTCGCGCCCACCTTCGGGGTGCTCCTCGTGGGTCGGGTCGTGCAGGCGTCCGGCACCGCCGTGATGATCCCGCTGCTGATGACGACGATCCTGCGGCTGGTCCCGGTCTCCCGCCGTGGGCAGACGATGGGCACCATCTCGATCGTGATCGCGGTGGCGCCCGCGGTCGGGCCTGCGCTGTCCGGGGTGATCCTCTCCGCGCTCGGCTGGCGCTGGATGTTCTGGCTGGTCCTGCCGATCGCGCTGGTGGCGCTGGCGGCCGGCGCGGCCCGGTTGCGGATCACCGCCGAGACCTCGAAGACCCCGCTGGACGTGCTGTCCGTGCTGATCTCCGCGATCGCCTTCTCCGGGCTCGTGTACGGCCTGTCCGCGATCGGTGAGTCGGCCGCCGCGGGGGGTGGCGAGGAGGGCCTGCCGGCCTGGGTCCCGCTGGTCGTCGGCCTGCTGGCACTGGCCGTGTTCGTGTACCGGCAGATCCGGCTGCAGCGGACCGCCGCGCCGCTGCTCGACCTGCGTCCGTTCGCGATCCGCCGCTACACGATGGCGGTGATCCTGGTGGCCGTCGGCTTCATGTCGCTGTTCGGCGCGATCATCCTGTTGCCGCTCTACATCCAGGACGTGCTCGGCGGCAGCGCGTTCGTCGCCGGTCTGGTGGTGCTGCCGGGCGGGCTGGTGATGGGGCTGGTCGCGCCGTTCATCGGCCGGGCGTACGACCGGGTCGGGGCGCGCCCGCTGGTGATCCCGGGTGCGCTGTTGCTTAGCGCGGTCATGTGGGGGTTCACCACGCTCGGTGCGACGTCGCCGATCTGGCTGGTCGTCCTGCTGCACATCGGTCTGTCGGTGGCGCTCGGGCTGATGTTCACGCCGCTGATGACCGACGCGCTCGGTGCGCTCCCGGGCGAGCTGTACTCGCACGGCAGCGCCATCCTCACCACGCTGCAGCAGGTCGCGGGCGCCGCCGGAACGGCACTGTTCATCACCGTGATGACGCTGGCCTCGGCCGGTTCCGGGGTGGACGCGGCCGGGGTGCACGCGGCGTTCCTGACCGCGGCGTTCGTGTCGCTGCTCGTGCTGGTGGTCGCGCTGTTCGTCGGTCGCCGGGAGGCCCCGCGGGCGGCGGCGGGGGCCACCGGCGGGTGATCCCGTGGTCCGGCGCCCGTGCTGCGGTGCCGGACCGTCGGCCCGGCCGGGGTCCCGGCTGCGGCGCCCGCCCGGTGGCCGACGGGAACGACGGGGGGCCCGGCGTCGGCGCAGTTCGCCGGGTGCGGGCGCAGATCTGCGCGAAACCCCCTATATAGCAAGTAGCTCTATAACAAGAGCATTGTTATAGAGTTGAGGGCCGTTACGCTTGTTTTCGTGACTGATCCGGCTTCTCCGGCCGTGCCCACCGGGCGGCGCGGTCAACGACTGACATATCTGGTGAAACGGTTGGAAATGGCCGAGCGGGCCCGTCTCGAGGAGCGTCTGCGGCCGCTCGGGGTGACGCTCGGCCAGTACACGGCACTGAGCGTGCTGGAGCGTCGGGGCGGTCTGTCCTCGGCCCAGCTGGCCCGCCGGCACTTCGTGACCCCGCAGGCGATGCAACAGCTCGTCGCGGGGATGGAGCGCGACCAGCTCATCGAGCGCCGGGCGGACAGCGCCAACCGGCGGATCCTGCGCGTCTGGTTGACCGAGCACGGGGAGCGGATGCTCTCCGCCTGCCACCAGGCGGCCGACCAGGTGGAGAAGCGGATGCTCGCCAACCTGGAGCAGGCCGAGGCGGCGACCTTCACGATCAACCTGGAGCGCTGCCTGGACGCGCTGACCGAACCGGACGGTTACATCGAGCCGCCGCCGGCGGATGCGGGTCTCGACGCCTGATCCGTATCAGCAGCTTTGCTGTCAACGATTCTGATATCGCGTGTCGTGTGAGGGAGAGATGAGCCCGATCACCGGCCCGGGCCTCGGCCTGGGAACCTGGCCTGCCCGTCGGGCCCGCATCAGCCCGGACGCCCCCGCACTCGTCGACCGGCGCAGGTCGCTGACCTACGCCGAACTGGCGCACCGTGTCGCCCAGGTCGCCGGCGGTCTCGCCCGCAACGGGGTCCGCCGCGGTGACCGGGTCGCCTATCTGGGCGTGAGCGCCGTCGAGGTGCTGGAGACCTGCTTCGCCGCCTGGTCGCTGGGAGCGATCGCGGTCCCGCTCAACCACCGACTGGCCGGCCGGGAGCTGCGGTACCTGCTCGAGGACTGCGGCGCCTGCGTGCTGGTCCACAGCGCCGATGCGGCCGAGCTCGTCGCCGACGCCGCTCCGTTGCCGCCGTCGGTGCGCCGACTCGTCGCGGTCCGCCCCGACCCGTCCCGTCCCACCGGGGCCCTCGTCGCCGACACCGAGTTCGAGACCGGTCTCGCGACCGGCCCCCCGGCCGCCGCCGACGGGGACACCGGCCTGGACGACCCGGCGGTGCTCCTCTACACCTCGGGCACCACCGGACGACCCAGGGCGGCGATCCTCACCCACGGGAACCTGACCTGGAACACGGTCAACCAGCTCGCACACATCGACCTGCTCTCCACCGACCGCACGCTGTGCGTCTCGCCGCTGTTCCACTGCGTCGGGCTCAGCCAGGTCACCCTTCCCGCGCTGTTCAAGGGTGCGAGCGTGGAGCTGGTCGAACGCTTCGACCCGGCGCGGGTACTGGGCCGGATCACCGACGCCGGGATCACCGGATTCGCGGCGGTGCCCACCATGCTGCAGATGCTCTGCGAGCACCCCGACTGGGACGCCACCGACCTGTCCTCGCTGCGCACCGTGGTCTACGGCGGGTCGCCGGTACAGGAGCGGGTGGCGCGCGCCTGGCTGGACCGGGGGGTGCACCTGCAACAGGGCTACGGGATGACCGAGGCGTCGCCGGGCGTCTACATGGCGACCCGGGACGGCACCGCCGCGCATCCGCCGACCTCGATCGGGGTCCCGCACTTCTTCACCGACGTCGCGATCCTGCGTGCGGGCGGCCCGGCGCCGGTCGACGCCGAGCCGGGCGAACTGCTGGTCCGCGGCCCGCACGTCGGGCCCGGCTACTGGGAGCGGCCGGAGGAGACGATCGGGTCCCGGGTGGAGGGTGGCTGGTTCCGCACCGGTGACGTCGTGCGGGCCGATCCCGACGGTTGGGCGTTCGCCGTGGACCGGGTGAAGGACATGTACATATCGGGCGGTGAGAACGTGTACCCCGCCGAGGTGGAGGCCGTTGTGCTCGGGCACGCCGCGGTGGCGGACTGCGCCGTCGTCGGGATCGCCGACGAGCGCTGGGGTGAGGTCGGCGTCGCGTACGTCCAGCCCCGTGCGGGCGCGGTCGTCGACCCGGACGAGCTGCGCGGGTACCTGGCCGCGCGACTCGCCGGCTACAAGGTGCCCGCGTACGTCGAGCTGGTCGACGAGCTGCCGCGCAACGCCACCGGCAAGATCCGGCGGGTCGAGCTGCAGGAGCGGGCGGCCGCCCGATGACCGCGGTGGACCGGGCCGGGCCGCGGTCGCTGCCCGCCTCGCTGACGACCGAGCGACACGACGACGTGCTGGTGCTGCGGCTCGCCCGCCCGGCGAAACGCAACGCGCTGGACGATGCGACCGTCCTGGGCGTCGAGGCGTTCTTCACCGACCCGCCGAGCGGCGTGCGTGCCGTCGTGCTCGACGCCGAGGGCGACCACTTCTGCGCCGGGCTCGACCTGTCCGAGCTGGGTGACCGGGACGTCGTCGCGGCGATGGAGCACTCCCGGATGTGGCACCGTGCCTTCGAGCGGATGGCCGAGGGCCGGGTGCCGGTCGTCTCGGTGCAGCGTGGCGCGGTGATCGGCGGCGGACTGGAGCTGGCCGCGGCCACGCACGTACGGGTCGCCGAACCGAGCGCCTTCTACGCGCTCCCGGAGGGTCAGCACGGTCTGTTCGTCGGCGGCGGGGGATCGGTCCGCCTGCCCCGGCTGATCGGCGCCCACCGGATGGCCGAGATGATGCTGACCGGCCGGGTGCTCGACGCCGCGGAGGGGTTCGCCTGCGGACTGTCCCACCACCTGGTGGGGCCCGGCGAGGGCCTGCCCAAGGCGCTCCGGCTGGCCCGCGCCGTCGCCGCCAACTCCGACCTGACCAACTTCGCGGTGCTGCAGGCCCTGCCGCGCATCGCCGAGGCCGCGCCCGCCCAGGGCTACCTGCTGGAGTCGCTGGTCGCCGCCGTCGCGGCCAGCAGCGACGAGGCGCAGGCCCGGATGCGAGCCTTCCTCGACGGCCGCGGTGGCCGGGTCGACGACGCCCGTACCTCGGCCTCCCGTTCCGGTCGCGGCTGACCCGCGCCAGGAGCCCGGGGCCGAGCGCGCCCGGGTCGAGCCGGCGCCCGAGGCCGATTCCGTCCGGCGCTGCGTACCTGCCCACCTCGGCCCCACCGGGTTGGGCGGACGCCGGTGTCCGGCGGATCGGCGGACCGTCCGGTCCGCACCGACCCTGCGGCTGATGGCCGAGGTGGGCGCGCCGGCGTTCTCGAACGTGTCCGGCGTCACACGTCCGCAGCGGTTCCGGCGACGCCCGGTCACCCTCCCCGATGGCCGGCGGCCCCGGCGGGTGGTCCCGCCACCGCCCGTCGATCCGGGGGTTCCGTGCGGCGGGCACGTCGTGCATCATGGCGTTACCAGTGGTAACGTTACCAGTGGTTACAGCACTTGACGTGCACCATGCGACGTCGTCGTCCGTGAGGAGTCGAGATGACCGCGACCGTTCCCGAGGCCAGGGCCGACCAGCCTGCCGAGCGGAAGGACACTGCCGAGCGGCTGCTGCGCTCGTCCGCGGAGCTGTCGTTCGACCCGACCACCCAGGTCGACTGGGAGACCCCGCTCGACCGCACCAAGCACGGCATGAGCCCGGAGTGGAGCAGCCTCTACGGCACCGCCTACTGGGACGAGCTGACCGAGGAGCAGCGCACCGAGCTGACCCGGCACGAGGCCGCATCGGTCGCCTCCACCGGGATCTGGTTCGAGATGATCCTCCAGCAGATGATGCTGCGGGACTTCTACGCCAAGGACCCGACCGACCCGTCGTTCCAGTGGGCGCTCACCGAGATCGCCGACGAGTGCCGGCACTCGATCATGTTCGCCCGTGGCTCGGCGAAGCTCGGCGCACCCGCCTACGTGCCGAAGCGGTCCACCATCGAGCTCGGCAGGCTGTTCAAGACGACCGCGAGCGGCGAGGCCGCCTACGCGTCGATCCTGGTCGCCGAGGAGGTCCTCGACGTCATGCAGCGCGACTGGATGCGCGACGAGCGCGTGGTCCCGTTCGTGCGCACCGTCTCCAACATCCACGTGGTCGAGGAGTCGCGGCACATGAAGTTCGCCCGCGAGGAGACCCGGGAGCACCTGCAGCGGGCCGGCCGGATGCGCAGGCAGTTCAACGCGTTCTACGTCTCCGCGGCGGCCTACTTCATCGTCTCCAGCATGTGGAACGAGAAGGTCTACGAGAACGTGGGCCTCGACCGGGAGCGCGCGCTGCGCGAGGCGAAGGCCAACGAGCACCACAAGGCACTGCTGCGCAGCTCCTGCGCCGGCCTGATGGAGTTCCTGTCCTCCTGCGGTCTGCTCACGAAGCCGGCGCTGTACTTCTACCGTCGCGCGAACCTGATCTGACAGCGGCGGCCCACCGTGCCCTTCGCGATCACCCAGACCTGCTGCACCGATGCCTCGTGCGTCTCGGTGTGCCCGGTCAACTGCATCCACCCGGCCCCCGGCGAGCCCGACTTCGGGACCACCGACATGCTCTACGTCGATCCGCGCACCTGCATCGACTGCGGCGCGTGCGCGGACGCGTGCCCGGTCGACGCGGTGTTCCCGGTGGAGCGGCTGAGCGCATCGCTGGCCGGGTACGCACAGGTCAACGCCGACTTCTACGCCGCACGACCGGTCTCGGCGGCGGCCGAGGAGGGGTCGCCGACGTTCCACGCCTGGCAGCAGCCGACGTTCACCCGCACCCTGCCCGCCGACATGGCGCCGCTGGAGGTCGCCGTCGTCGGGACCGGGCCCGCCGGCATGTACGCCGCGCAGGACCTGCTGCTGCACACCTCCTCCCGGGTCACGCTGGTGGACCGGCTCGACACCCCGGGCGGGCTGGTCCGGTTCGGCGTCGCCCCGGACCATCCCTCGACCAAGCGGATCGGCGAGATGTTCGCCCGCTTCCACCGCCACCCCCGGGTGCGGCTGCTCCTGGGCACCGAGGTGGGCAGCGACGTCACCGCCGACGAGCTCGCCCGGCGGCACGACGCGGTCGTGTGGGCGGTCGGAGCGCCGGTCCCGAAGGACCTGGACCTGCCCGGTGCCGGGCTGCCGGGCAGCATCGCCGCGGACACCGTCGTCGGCTGGTACAACGGCCATCCCGAGGTGCCCGCCGATGCCGTCGACACCTCGGTGTCGCGGGTCGTCGTGGTCGGCACCGGCAACGTCGCGATCGACGTGGCGCGGGTGCTCACCGCCCGCCCGGACGACCTGGCAGGCACCCCGGTCGCGGCGCACGTGCCGCCGGCGCTGCGTGCGGGCGCGATCCGGGAGGTCGTGCTGCTGGCCCGACGCGGGCCGGAGGCGGTCGCCGCGACCGCGCCGGAGCTGCGCGAGCTGCTCGGCCGGTCCGGTGTGGACGTGCTGGTCGACGAGCACGACCCGCGCATCACCGAGTCGCTGGACGGGCCCGCCGTCGGTGCCGCGCACGCCCTGCTCCAGGGCGCGGCCCGGGAGAAGATCGACTGGTCGGTCCCGGCGGAGCGACCGCGGGTGGTGTTCCGGTTCCACTCCGCGCCGGAGCGGTTCGAGGGGTCCGCTCGGGTGCAGGCCGTGCACACCGCCGACGGGGCCGTCGTCCCCGCCGGGCTGGTGGTGCGATCGGTCGGCCACCGCGGACGCCCGGTCCCGGGGCTGCCCTTCGACGACGAGCGCGGCGTCGTCCCGAACGATGCGGGGCGGGTCGAGGGCAGACCCGGGCACTACGTGGTCGGCTGGATCAAACGCGGCCCCTCCGGTGGCATCGGGGCCAACCGCACCTGCGCTGCGGAGACCATCGGGTCGCTGCTGGACGACGCGGTCGCCGGGCGGCTGCCGGACCGGTCGGGGCACCCCTCACCGGTGCGCTCGGTGCTGCACCGGCTGCTCCGGAGCTGACGAGGCAGCACCGGGTGGCCCCCACGCGTGGCGTACCCGGCCGGCAGCCGAGGGCACCGCTGCGGTCGGGGCCGGCCGGGCGCCCGACCCGGTGCGCCGGGCCGGGGCCGCATCCGCAACCCGTCCCGTAGCCGTCAGCGGCTCGGCACGAGCAGCGACAGCGCGCCGCGCAGCACGTCGTCGAACCGTGCCGGGGGCACCGCCCGCCGCCAGCCGTCGAGCCTGCCGTGCACGACGACCCGGCCCGGCGCGATGTGCAGGTCGTGCAGGAACAACTGCGGGGGCAGCCCGGAGAGCGCCACGCTGCCCGAGCGGATCCCGCGCAGGGGGCTGCGGTCCACCAGCGCGCGGACCGACCGGCGCGTCTCGGCCGAACGCGGCGGCCCCATCCGGCGTCCCGCCACGGTGAGTCCGACGACCTTCCAGGTCACGGTGTGCCCGTGCACGGCGAGCTCCAGCTCGGCCGAGCCGAGACCCGGCCGGTGTCGCCGCCGGACCCGGGGCACCCCGTCGTCGATGGTCGGTTCCAGGCCCGGGGCGTGCTCGCAGAACCGCTCGGCGAGCCAGTCCGGGTCCAGCTCGGCCGTCAGCTCGACCGCTCCGGTGACCAGTTCGGGGGCGAACGCGGGGCGGATCCGGACGTGGTGGGCGACGAGGGTGAGCTCGCGCAACCGGACGGCGGGTGCGACGACGTCCCGGGCGGTGAGCCGTACCTCGTCGAGCCTGCCGGTGGCGAGCGCACGCCGGTCCAGGCCGGAGGTCGTCACCGCGGTGGGCACCAACCGGACGTCGCCCTGGCCGCTGCGCAGCGTCGTCTCCCGGCCCAGATAGCGCACGCGCACCGCCTCGACGACCGCGCGCAGCAGCAGGGCCGTTCCGGGGGCGGTGCCCGACGCCAGCAGCGCCGCGCTCCCGAGTACACCGGGAGCGGTCGCGGGCTTCGGTGTCGTCATTCCGCTCGTTGCTCCTTCGGCCCGCGGGTCGGGCCCCGGTGGGGCTGCTCCGAGCGTCGCAGGTCCGAGGTGCATCGGTGAACACCGGCCCGGCCGAATGCGCCGATGGGCGGTGGGCGAACGGCCGGTGGCCCGACGTCCGGGCCGGTCACGTCGAACACCCCCGCTCCGGAGCGGGGGGGGTGGACGGGTTTAGGGCGGGGCGGGGCCGTGAGGGGGCC
>NZ_JBFAON010000036.1:0-43990 GCF_040659795.1 Pseudonocardia sp. NPDC049635 | reverse complement strand
CTGGGCTCATAACCCAGAGGTCGCAGGTTCGAATCCTGCCCCCGCTACCACGTGGCGGGGGCCCCCCGGGATGTCCCGGGGGGCCTCCGCCGTGTCCGGGCCGTGTCCGGGCCGGGGTCCGGATCCCTGCCCGGACCCGGAGCTCACGCCTCGCGCGGTGCCACCTCCAGCACCCGGTAGCCCTTCTCCGAGGCGAGCCGGGCGGTCGGGAAGCCCTGTTCGTCCTCCAGCCAGCGGTGCAGGGAGTCCGAGCCCAGGTTCTTGGCCACCACCAGCCAGGCCCGCCCCTCCGGCATCAGCCGGGGGAGCCAGCGCAGCAGCAGCGCGTGCAGCGCGGGCTTCCCGGAGCGGATCGGCGGGTTGGAGTAGATCCCGGCGAACGACAGGTCACCGGGTACCTCGTCGGGAGCGCAGGCGGTCACGTTGCCCAGCCCGGCGGCTGCGGCGTTGTCCCGGGTGAGGCCCAGCGCCCGCTCGTTGACGTCCACCGCCCACACCGGGAGCCGTCGCCGGCGTGCCGCGAGGGTGAGCGCGATCGGACCGTAACCGCAGCCGACGTCCAGCAGCGGTCCACGGACCGGTGGCATCGGAGCGGTGTCGAGCAGTACCCGTGTCCCGCGGTCGATCCGGCCGCCGGAGAACACCCCGGAGTCCGTCGCGAGCGTCAGGTCGACGCCGTCGGCGTGCAACCGGACCTCGCCCGGCCGGCTCGCGACCGCCGGGGTGGCGCTGAAGTAGTGGTCTGCCACAGCGCCCGATGCTACGGCCCGCAGAATGGGGCCATGACCACCCCGAGCGACGTGCCGATCCGCGACGAACCGATCCGGGTCGGGCAGTTCCTGAAGCTGGCGAACCTGGCCGAGGACGGCGGTCACGCCCGCGAGCTGCTCGAGTCCGGTCTGGTCACGGTGAACGGGGAACCGGAGTACCGGCGCGGGGCGCAGCTGCGCCGCGGCGACGTGGTCGCCGTCGACGGGCGGAGCGTCCGGCCGGTGTGAGCGTCACCAGCCGAGCTGGTGGGTGAAGTGGTCGGCGAACAGCGGGGCCATGCTCTCGGCGTAGGTCGCGGTCAGGTGGTTGTCGTCCATGTAGACGAGCACGTTGCCGATCTCGCTCGGGCAGAGGTCCGGCTCGCAGATCGCCGGCGCGGTGTCGACGAAGGTGACGTTCGGCGGGACGTCCGGGAGCAGCGCGTACGGCGGGAGCGGGCTGTACACCTCGTCCCGGGGCATGCTGCAGGCCTCGGCGTGCCTGCCCTCCCGGCCGACGCACTCGGGCACGGAGAACGGCGGCCGGGGGTTGTCCCGTACCGCCACCACCGGCACCCCGGCCTCGTCCATCGTCTTCCAGACGTCGACGAAGCCCTGCGGGGTGATCTCGGTGAGCCCGGGACGAACCTCACGGGTGGCGAGGGTGACGACGGCGTCGGGCCGTTGCTCGGCCAGCTCCTGCGCGACCTCGCCGTTCCATTCGGCGCAGCCGCTCTCGGCCCACTCGGACTCGGCGACGGTGGAGAAGGGGCAGGCACCGCGGAAGAAGCCGATGATCTCCCAGTTGCGTTCCGCGGCGACCGGCATGAGGGACGCGACGTACTGCTGGGCGTGCGAGTCGCCGACCACCGCCACACGGCGCTGCGCCGGGTCGGGGCCCGGGGCGGGGATCGTGCAGAGATCGACCTCGGGCCGGTCGGTCGGGTCGCACAGCCAGGTGCCGCGCCGGTAGCTCCAGTCCTCACCGGCCTGTACGAGTGAGGGGACGAGTGCCACCTCGGTGTCCGGGTCGTCCGCCGGCGCGGCGGGCTCCACCCCGCCGGTCAGCACAGCAGCTCCGGGATGGGTCGGTGAGCCGGCCTCGGCACCGGGCGAGGACCGCACGGCCGCGGCTCCCCACCAGGCGGCGGACCCGAGCAGCACGACCAGGGCCAGCGCCCCACCGGTCCGCAGCGCCCGACGGACGTCGAGTGCCGCGATCGGCTGCTCGACGAACCGGTGGGTGAGCCAGGCCAGCACGAACGACGCCACGACGACGGCGGCACCGCCACCCGGGCCGAGCCGGTCCTCGTCGGTGTACACCAGCGTCAGCACCAGGATCGGCCAGTGCCACAGGTACAGCGGGAAGGAGAGGTCGCCGATCCGGCGCAGCACCGGGCCGGACAGCAACCGGTCCACGCCGAACGGGTGCCCGGATCGCCCGGCGACCAGCACCATCGCCGCCGCGAGGGTCGGCCACAGCGCCGCCCAGCCGGGGAACGCCCGGTCCACCTGGAGCAGCACGCCGCAGGACACCAGCGCCAGTACCCCGAACCAGCCGAGCACCGCCCGGGCGGGAGGTGTCAGCTCCGGGCGGTCCTCGATCCGGGAGATCCACAGCGCGAGCAGGCCGCCCAGCGCGAACTCCCAGATCCGGGTGAACGTGTGGAAGTAGGCGAGCGGCTGGTCGGTCAGCGTCAGGTACACCGAGTACGCCAGCGACGCCCCGCCGACGACCAGCAGCGTGCCGCTCAACCGGGCGTGCAGGTCCGCGCCGTCGCGCCGGGCCGCGGCGGCCACGCCGGCCACCAGCAGGGGGGCGAACAGGTAGAACTGGCCCTGGATGGACAGCGACCAGAAGTGCTGCACCGTGCTCGCCGCGTTGTTCATCGCGGCGTAGTCGACGGCGTTGCCCGCCAGCTCCCAGTTCTGCAGGAAGAACAGGGAGGCGGCGGTCTCCCGGACCGTCGGCAACCATCGACTCTCCGGCAGCAGGAACACGCCGGCGACGATCCCGGCCCCCAGCACCACCGTGATCGCGGGCAGCAGGCGGGACAGCTGCCGCCGCCAGGTGGCGAGCAGATCGATCCCGCCGCGTGAACCGGCCCGGTACAGGCCGCCGACGATGAGGAACCCGGTGATCAGGAAGAAGACGTCGACTCCGCCGGACACCCGGTCGAACCAGATGTGGTAGGTGACGACGAGGAGCACCGCGAGCGCGCGCAGTCCCTGGAGCTCGGGCCGGAACCGGGTCGCCGAACCGCTACCGCCGGGGGCGGCGCCGGTGCGGGCCGGGTGCGCTCCACCGGTGGGCGTCACGAGCGGGGAGCTCCTCTCGGCCACGAACGATTAAAGATGACTTTACTTTCGGCAACGAGAACGGCGGTCGGCAGGTTCTCCCTGCCGACCGCCGTCACAGTCACAGTCCGGGTGGGCACACCGCACGACGGTGTGCCCAGCGCCGGGTCAGTAGCCGATGTAACCGCCGTTCGCGCCGGTCCGGCCACCCGCCGCGAGGGTCTCGAGCCCGTACCGGTCGACCATGTACCGCACACCGGCGGTGATGTTCGCGATCGGGTGGGTGATGTCCTCGTGGGCGAAGTCCGGGTGCACGTAGGCCTTGAACGTCGACGGGATGACCTGCATCAGGCCCTCCGAGGGGGTGCCGCGCAGGGCGTTGGAGTCCCAGTTGTTGATGGCGTTGGGGTCGCCGTTGGACTCCTTCATGATGATCCGCTTGAGCCCGGTCGCGTACGACTGCGACATGCCCATGTGGTCGAGCGCCTCGGCGATCCAGGCGTCGACGCCGCCCTTGGCGATCAGCTCCTGGAGCCGGGCCTGCTCCGCCTCGCGCTGGGCCTGTGCCTCGGCCGCCCTGCGGTGCTCCTCGGCGATCCGGTCCGCGATCTCGCGGGCCTTGCCGACCGAGGCGATGTCGATGTCGTCGGCCGGCGCGGCCGCCTGCAGCGCACCGGACGCCGCACCGGAGTGCTCGAAGGAGACCGGGCTGAAGTAGCCCGAGGGGCTCCCGTCCGAGCCGGCGGACGAGGACGGGATCGTCGCCGTGTAGGCGGCCAGGGTCGTCGCGGTGGTCGACTCCTCGGCGTCGGCCTCGGTGGCCGTCCCGTCGAGCGTGGTCGGGACGATCGTGGCGAACGCACCGGAGGCGAGGACGCCGAAGGCCGCGCCGGTCGCCGCGGTCGCGGTGCCGGCGCGGCGGGCCGCGTGCGCGGGCCCGGGGGAGCGGACGGTACGGGCAGCGCTCATCGCTGCGGGGGGAGCTGTCGGGTGAACGGACGCCACGGGTCGGGGGAACACGCGGCGGCCACCGGGGGAGCGGTGTCCTGGCAAGGGGTGCCCTTTCACGATCAACGGACGGCGTCGACCACCGAGCGGCCGGGTCGGGGGTCCCGGGCGAGCCGGTCGGGGATTCCGGCTCGTGGTCCGCTCGTGATCGGACCGTGATGACTTGCCGATCACCGTAGAGGGGTCCGCCCGGCAGGTCCAGCCCCGTGGGCGTCGGTCGCCGCGCGGCAGACACCGCTCACCGAGAAATCGATCTTGGGGTACCGGGGACGCGACCCGGCGGGCGGCCGATCCGCACCGACGGGCGGACGTCACCACAGGTGACCCGATCGCGCCGAACGGCATGATAGTGAATCGAGCTTCAGCATCGGTCCTGGGCCGGACGGGGCCGGAGAGGGTGGAGGAGATGGAGTCGGGTGATCTCCTGACGATCGGCGAGATCGTCGAGCGGAGCGGTTTTCCGCATTCCGCGCTGCGCTACTACGAGCGCGAGGGGCTGATCTCGGCGAGCCGCACCTCGGGTGGCCAGCGCCGGTACCGCCGCAGCGTGCTGCGCCGGCTGGCGTTCGTCCGGGCGGCCCGGTCGCTCGGGATCGGTCTGGACGAGGTCCGGGCCGCGCTGGACTCGCTGCCCGCCGAGCGCACACCGACCCGGTCGGACTGGTCGCGGCTGTCGAAGGCCTGGCGCGGCAGGCTGGACGAGCAGATCGAGGCACTGACCGCGCTGCGCGACGGCCTGGACGGCTGCATCGGCTGCGGCTGTCTGTCCATGACGAGCTGTCGTCTGGTCAATCCCGACGACGCCGCCGCCGTCCAGGGCGACGGTGCCCGGCGGCTGCCGTCCGCTCTGCGCCGCCCACCGGTGCACGGGCGGTGAGCCCCGTCGCGGAACCCCCCACGTCCGCGCCCGGCTGCCTAGTCTCAGGTACGTGACGGATCTGGTGCCGGACCGCTGGCTGACCTTCGACGGCCTCGCCAACGCCCGTGACGTCGGCGGCCTCCCGCTGGAGGGCGGTGGCCGGGTCCGGTCGGGCGTCCTGCTGCGCACCGAGTCCCTGGAGGGGCTGAGCCCGGCCGATGTCGCCCGGCTGACCGGTGAGCTCGGCGTCGTCCAGGTGCTGGACCTGCGCAAGGACGAGGAGCTGCTGATCAGCGGGGCCGGGGCGCTGGCCGGCGCCGGGATCACCGTGCACCGGCTCAGCTTCATCCCGGACAGCGGGCGCGGCCTGCCGGAGCTGGGCGACGACACCGACCCGATGGTCGGCCACTACCTGGCCTACCTGGGTGACCGGAGCGCGAACGTGGTGGCCGGCGTCCGCCGGATCGCCGAACGCGAGACCGGCGCGACCGTCGTGCACTGTGCGGCCGGGAAGGACCGCACCGGCGTGCTCGTGGCACTGGTCTGCTCGGCCGTCGGCGTCCCGCGGGACGAGGTGGTCGCGGACTACGCGCTGTCGGCGACCAGGATCGACGCCCTGTTCCGACGGTGGACGACCGCGGCCGGGCGCCCGATGCCGCCCGCCGAGGAACTCGACCGGCACCGGCCGCGGGCCGAGGTGATGGACACCTTCCTGCGGCTGCTCGACGAGCGCCACGACGGCCCCGTCGGCTGGCTGCAGGAGCACGGCCTGACCGACGACGAGCTGGCCACATTGCGTTCGCGCCTTCGTGACGAGAATGCTCGCTGACCCGGCGGGTCAGGGGATGAGCACCACCTTCCCCCGGGTGCGGCGTGCCTCCAGGTCGGCGTGCGCGCGGGCCGCCTCGGCCAGCGGGTAGCTGGTCATCACCGGTGTCCACCGCCCGTCGGTGAGCCGGTTGAGCGCCCGTTCCTCGAGCCGGCGCAGGCCGAGCGTGAGGATCGGCGGTCCGAGGGCCACGGTCACGGTGAGCGCCCGCTCCCACAGCTCGTCGGCGCCGAAGGAGGTCGGGGTGCCCGCCGACCAGCCGTGCAGCAGCACCCGGCCGCCGGGCGCCAGCAGGTCGAACGCGCCGCGCCCGGTGTCACCACCGACACCGTCGAGGACCAGGTCGGCGCCGCGTCCCCCGGTGCGCTCGCGGGCGGCGTCGACCCATCCGGGCCGGTCGTAGGTCAGCGGGACCGCTCCGCGGGGCAGCGGCCCGGACGGTCGGCGGGGCCCGGCCGCGGCGAGCACCGTCAGACCCTCCGCGGCCAGCGCCTGGACCAGCAACGTCCCGATGCCACCGGCCGCCGAGGTCACCAGGGCGATCTCCCCGGCGCGCGGGCGGGCCAGTTCCAGCAGGCCCTCGGCCATGCGCCCGGTGCCGAGCACCGCCACCGCGGCCGCGGCGCCGACCCCGTCCGGGAGCCGGTGCAGGCCGTCGGCACGGGCGATCGCGACCTCCGCGTACCCGCCCGATCCGTCCGGGCCGAGATGCGAGCTGACCCGGGCACCGAGCAGGCCGGGATCGGTGCCCGGGCCGACCGCGTCGACCACGCCCGCGACCTCCCGGCCGGGGACGGTGGGCAGGGAGGGTGCCGCGAACGGGCCGCGGGTGCCGCCGGCGCGCAGGGTGGTGTCCACCAGGTGCACCCCCGCGGCCTCGACCCGGACGCGGACCCGGCCGGGGCCGGGATCCGGATCGGGTACCTCCTGCGGGACGAGGACCTCGGGTCCTCCGTGGTCGTGCTGGACGATGGCGAGCATCGGGACCTCCGGTCGTCTCGGGTGACCGGAGGAGCATCTGACCTGAAGCCGACGTCAGGTCAAGGGATCAGGGCAGTTCCTCGATCGGGACCAGCGGGTCCAGCTTGCGCAGGGTCCCGGGGTCGCCGGTGACGGCGGGCCAGCCGCGCCGCCGGGCCGCCGAGACGACCTGGCCGGTGGCGATGTCGTCGAGCCCCTGGGAGGCGAGCAGCAGCCCGGCCTCCTGTGCGCTCTCCGGGGAGAGATCGTGGATCACCGTGTTCGGCAGGCCGAGCAGGACCTGCAGGGCCGCGTGGTGCTCGGCCTCGACCATCGACCAGGCCCGGCCGAGCGCGGTGCTGGGCACCGCGAGCACGATGCCCTCCTCCACGGCGGCCCAGACGAGGGCCCGCATGTAGACGGGGCGGCCGGTCGCGAAGGCCGCCAGAGCCGAGGCATCGAGAACTCGTCCGCCGATCATCGCGCGGCTCAGCCGACGGCCACGGGCGGGACCGGGCGCAGCGAACGCCGCGCCGCATCCAGCTCATCGGCCGGCGGCGGACCGCCGTAGAGGACCGCCAGCGTGGCCAGCGACCGGTCCCGGTCCTGCCGGGCCCGGACCGCCTCCGCCACGTAGGCGGACAGGCTCGCCGCTGATCCGCGGGACACCGCGTCCCGCGCTTCCGCTACCAGCTCGGCCGGCAGCGTGACCGTCACCCGCTCGCTGCGCATACCGGAATCGTACTCGCTGCATACCCGGGCGGCCATCCGGCACGCCGGGGTGGCCGGTTACCGGCGGGTATGCAAGATTGCGGCCAGGGACAGCGGCGACTCAACGCAGAACGGGTGCGACACATGGACCTGACCTTCACCCCCGCCGAGGAGGAGTTCCGCAGCGAGCTGCGCTCCTGGCTCGCGGCGCACATCCCGCAGGAGTGGACCCGGCCCGGCTTCTGGGAGTCCCTCGACGACGACGAGAGCTTCCGGCTGCGCCGCGACTGGGAGCGCGACAAGGCCGACGCCGGCTTCGCCGGGATCCAGTGGCCGACCGAGTACGGCGGCCGCGGCGGCACCCCCGGCATGAAGGCGATCTACGACGAGGAGACCGTCCGCGCGCACGCACCGCGCACCGTCAACCCGCTCGGGCTGGCCTTCCTCGCCCCGACCGTGATGGCGATCGGCACCGAGGCGCAGAAGAGGGAGATCATCGGCCCGCTGCTGCGCAACGAGGTGATCTGGTGCCAGGGCTTCTCCGAGCCCGGCGCCGGGTCCGATCTCGCGGCCCTGTCCACCAGGGGCACGCGTGACGGTGACGAGTTCGTCGTCAACGGGCAGAAGGTGTGGACCACCAACGCCGTGCACGGCGACAAGATCTTCACCCTGGTCCGCACCGAGCCGGGATCGTCCAAGCACCGCGGCATCAGCATGCTGCTGATCGACATGGACCAGCCCGGTGTCACCGCCCGCCCGCTCAAGCAGATGAGCGGTGCCAGCGAGTTCGGCGAGGTCTTCTTCGACGACGCGCGGGTCCCGGTCACCGACTGTCTCGGTGAGATCGGTGACGGCTGGCGGACGGCGATGCTGCTGCTGTCCTTCGAGCGCGGTGCGTCGGGGATCTCCCAGTACACCGAGTTCCGCAGGCAGTACGACGAGATCGTGGCGGTCGCCAGGGCCCTCGGGCGGGACACCGACCCGGTGATCCGCAACGAGCTCGCCAGGGTGCTCACCGAGCTGGAGTGCCTGCGGCTGCACTCGATGCACGTCCTTACCCAGGTCGAGCAGGGCCGTGACCTCGGTTTCGAGGCGTCGATGACGAAGTTGCAGTGGTCGGAGACGTTCCAGGACCTCTGGGAGGTCTACGACCAGGTCCTGGGCGACGACGCCACGCTCGACACCCTGGTCGGGCCGGACGGTCACCCGGTGACCGACCTGCGGCCGATGCACGCGCAGGCCATGTGGTCCCGCTCGGTCACGATCTGGGGCGGCTCCTCGCAGGTCCAGCGCACCATCACCGCCGAGCGCGTGCTCGGCCTGCCGCGATAGGGGACACCGTGTACTTCGCACTCACCGACACCCAGCGCGAGTTCGACCGGGCCGTGCGCGACTACCTGGCGCAGCGGTTCGACCTGGCGGCGGTCCGCGAGGTGGTCGAGAGCGCCGACGGTGCTGCCGGGAACGACGGTGCTGCCGGGAACGACGGGGCCGCCGGGAACCCGGCGTCGCTGTGGGCCGCCGCCGGTGAACAGGGCTGGCTGGCCGTGACCGTGCCCGAGGAGCACGACGGGCTCGGGCTCGGCCTGGTCGAGGCGCAGGTGATCGCCAGGGCACTGGGCGCCGGGGTCGCGCCCGGCCCGTGGCGGGGGACCGTGCTCGCGGCCGAGGCGGTCCGGCTCGCCGGCTCCGACGCCCAGCGCGCGACCTGGCTGCCGCGGCTGGCCGCCGGGGAGGCCGTCGGGGCGTTCGCGTCCCGCGGTTCGGCGGCCGGCGGCCTTCCCGCCGTGGAGTACGGCGCGATCGCCGACGTGGTGGTGGCCCCCGCCGAGGACGGCGTGCCCGGTCTGGTGCTCCTCACCGGCGCGTCGGCGACACCGGTCGGCTCCTACGACGGCACCACCCGGCTTGCCGGGCTGACCGGCGGCAGCGCCGAGCCGTTGCCGGGGGCGACGGTCGAGGTCGCCCGCGGGCTGGCCGACCGGGCGACCGTGCTCGTGGCGGCCGATCTGGTCGGCGTCGCCCGCGAGGCGCTGTCCCGCACGGTGGCCTACGACCGGGAGCGCGAGCAGTTCGGCGTGCCGGTCGGGTCCTTCCAGGCGATCAAGCACGCGCTGGCCGACCTGCACGTCGGGGTGACGATGGCCGAGCACGCGGCGCTGTACGCGTCGTACGCCGTGCAGGAAGGGCTGGCGGGCGCCGAGCTCGCCGTCGCCGTCGCGAAGGCCAAGGCCAACGACGTCGCGCTGCAGTCGACCGCGGCGATGATCCAGTACCACGGCGGGATCGGGTACACCTGGGAGCACGAGGCGCACTTCTTCTACAAGCGCGCTCGTCGGCTGGCCGGGCAGTGGGGTGACCTCAGGACGGCGCGGGAGCGGATCGCGGCGCTCACGATGTAACCGCGGGCGGGTCGACAGTGGACCGGCTCCGCCGGCGGGCCCGCCTGTCCGAAAGCGACCGTGGCGAACGGCGGCACCGGGTGCTCCGCGGGCGCGCCGTCCACGGATCGGGTGACAACCCGGGTGCAACGTGGACTCGCGGAGCGGCCCCGTCCGTGGGACCGTCGATGTCATGGCCCCTGTCACACCGGTCAACGCGACCGCCGCCGCTCTGCTCGGTCTGCTCCACGGCGGCCCGATGACCGGCGGGCAGCTGGTCGCCGCCGCCGGTGAGCGGTTCGGGCTGTTCTTCTCGGTGACCCGCAGCCAGGTCTACCGGGAGCTGCCCGCGCTCACCGAGGAGGGCCTGCTCCGGCTGGGCAAGCAGGGCCCGCGGGCGAGCCAGCAGTACGTCGTGACCGCCGCGGGCAAGCGGGCCTTCAAGGCGTGGCTGGCGGCCGGTGGTGACGCCGATGCGGTGCGCAGCCCGCTCGTGCTGCGCCTGCTGCACGCCGGCTCGCTCACCGTGAAGCAGCGCACCGAGCTGCTGCGCGCGGCGCGCGAGGCCTACACCGAGCGGCTCGCCGCGGCGCGGGCCGCCGCGAAAGCCACCACCGACCCCTACGCCAGGCCGGTCGCCGACTTCGCCGTCGCCCACACCCGGGCGATGATCAAGCTGATCGACGCGGTGCCCGAGGACTGAGCGGCGC
Organism: Pseudonocardia sp. NPDC049635; assembly: GCF_040659795.1. Taxonomy (NCBI): domain Bacteria; kingdom Bacillati; phylum Actinomycetota; class Actinomycetes; order Pseudonocardiales; family Pseudonocardiaceae; genus Pseudonocardia; species Pseudonocardia sp. NPDC049635. The sequence continues at coordinate 33,485 of NZ_JBFAON010000036.1, read as the reverse complement.
CGCGCCCCGCGTACCCTCGGTCGGCGTGAACCCCGACGTCCAGGCCGACCTGAAGGACCTCGACACCACGCTGTCCAGCATCGAGGCCGTCGCCGACGTGCCCGCGCTGCGGCAGGAGATCGAGGAGCTGTCCGAGCAGGCGGGCCGGCCGGACCTCTGGGACGACGTCGACGCCGCCCAGAAGATCACCAGCAGGCTCGCGCACGCCCAGGGCGAGCTGCGCAGGCTCGACGACCTCCGGCGCAGGCTCGACGACCTCCCGGTGCTCTACGAGCTCGCCGAGGACGAGGGCGACGACTCGGCGGTGGCCGACGCCGACGCCGAGCGGGTGAAGCTGCGCAACGAGATCGCCTCGCTGGAGGTCCGGACGCTGCTCTCCGGCGAGTACGACCAGCGCGAGGCGCTGGTGACGATCCGGGCCGAGGCCGGTGGCGTGGACGCCGCCGACTTCGCGGAGATGCTGCTCCGCATGTACCTGCGCTGGGCCGAACGGCACGGCTACGGCACCGACGTCTACGACACCTCCTACGCCGAGGAGGCCGGCATCAAGTCGGCCACCTTCGCGGTGCACGCGCCCTACGCCTTCGGCACGCTCTCGGTCGAGGCCGGCACCCATCGGCTGGTCCGGATCTCGCCGTTCGACAACCAGGGCCGCAGGCAGACCTCGTTCGCCGGGGTCGAGGTGGCGCCGGTGGTTGAGGTCACCGACCACGTCGAGATCGACGAGAAGGACCTGCGGGTCGACGTGTTCCGCGCGTCCGGACCGGGCGGTCAGGGTGTCAACACGACCGACTCCGCGGTGCGGCTCACGCACATCCCGACCGGGATCGTGGTGGCCTGCCAGAACGAGCGCTCGCAGCTGCAGAACAAGGCCTCGGCGATGACGGTGCTGCAGGCGAAGCTGCTGGAGCGGCGCCGGCAGGAGGAACGCGAGCTGCGCGACTCGTTCAAGGAGGCCGGCTCGTCCTGGGGCAACCAGATGCGCAACTACGTGCTGCACCCCTACCAGCTGGTGAAGGACCTGCGCACCGAGCACGAGGAGGGCAACCCCTCCCAGGTGTTCGACGGTGAGATCGACCAGTTCATCGAGGCCGGCATCCGCTGGCGTCGTCAGCAGGCCGACGCGTCGTGAGCCGGGGCCCCCGGGCAGCGGCCGTCGTCCTCGGGGCCGTGCTGGCCCTGGTGCTCGCCGGGTGCACCGGCGTCGGCCCCGGAGCCGAGCAGGACCCGCCGCCCACCCCGCAGGAGATCGTGACCTCGGCGGGGACGGCGCTCACCGACGCCGGGTCCGCCCGGGTGAGCGTCACCCTGGACGGGCCGACCGGCCCGTTGCAGGGCGGCGGCCCGGTCCGCTTCGACCCGCTCGCGGCGGATCTCACCGTCGCGCTCGGCACCCGCGGTGCGCAGCTGCGGGTGCTCGACGACGACGCCTGGCTCCGGTTCGGCGGTGCCGAGCAGTGGCAACCGCTCTCCACCGGCCTGCTGCCGATCGGCGCGCTGACCGGGGCCCTGCACACGACGTCCGGGCTGCGTGAGGTCACCGAGCAGGGCCCGGAGGACGTGGACGGGGTCCCGGCGCTGCGCTACACCGGCACCGTGGACCTGGCCGCGGCCCGGGACGCCGCGCCCGGCCCGGCCGAGGCGACCCGGCTCGACGAGCTCGCCGGGCTGGTCTCGCCGAACCCGGGGTTCGACGCGTGGCTCGGCGCCCCCGGCACCGCGGACGAGGGCCGGTTGCTGCAGGTGCGGCTGGCACCGGCCGGGACCGCCGCCGGTGCGATCAGCCTGACGTTCACCGAACCCGGTCTGCCGGTCGACGTGACGGCCCCCTGATCCCCGCGTGTCGTCACCGCTCGTGCAGATCGGGCGGCGGTACCGTCCCGCTCCGTGATCGAGCTGCAGGACGTCACCAAACGCTATCCGGCGTCCGGACGTCCGGCGCTGGACCGGATCTCGCTGACCGTCGCCGCCGGTGAGTTCGCCTTCCTGATCGGGCCCTCCGGTTCGGGCAAGTCGACGTTGCTGCGGCTGCTGCTCCGGGAGGACGTGCCGACCTCGGGGACCATCCGGGTCGACGGCCGCGACGTCGCACGGCTTCCGCGGCGCAAGGTGCCCGGCCTGCGCCAGCGGATCGGGTGCGTCTTCCAGGACTTCCGGCTGCTGCCCAAGCGCAGCGTGGCGGGCAACGTCGCGTTCGCGCTGGAGGTGCTGGGGCGCAAGCCCGCCGAGATCCGGACCGCGGTCCCCGAGCTGCTGGAGATGGTCGGGCTGCAGGGCAAGGCCGAACGCATGCCGCACGAGCTGTCCGGTGGTGAGCAGCAGCGGGTCGCGATCGCCAGGGCGTCGGTGAACCGGCCGCCGCTGCTGCTGGCCGACGAGCCGACCGGGAACCTCGATCCGGACACGAGCCGGGAGATCATGCAGGTGCTGGAGCGGATCAACCGCGGCGGGACGACGGTGCTGATGGCCACCCACGACGACTCGATCGTCGACGCGATGCGCCGCCGGGTGATCGAGCTGGCCGACGGGGCCGTGCTGCGCGACGAGTCGCACGCGGTGTACGGGGCGGGCCGGTAGATGCGCCCCGCCCTGCTCGCCCGCGAGGTCTCCTCGGGCCTGCGCCGCAACGTCACGATGACCGTCGCGATGGTGCTGACCACCGCGGTCACCCTCATGTCGGTCGGCGCCGGGTTGCTGGTGCTGCGCACGATCGACGACATCTCCGCCCTGTACACGGACCGGCTGGAGATCCAGGTCGCGCTCACCGCCGACGTCTCCGGTTCCGATCCGGACTGTTCCGGCCCGACGTGCGCGTCGCTGCGGTCGGCCGTCGAGACCGCGCCGGGCGTCGCCGCGGTGACCTTCGAGTCCCAGCAGGAGGCCTACACCCGGTTCCGTGAGCTGTTCGCCGGGCAGTCGGTGGCCGACGTCGCGCGTCCGCAGTCGCTGCCCGCGACGCTGCGGGTGACGCTCACCGACCAGGAGGCCGGGCCGGCCGCGGTCCGTGCGGCGGTCGCCGAACGGCCCGGTGTGCGCGGGGTGATCGACCAGCGCGACGTCGTCGGGACGCTGTTCGACTTCCTGAACGGGGTGCGGAACGTGGCGTTCGCGCTGGCCGTCGTGCAGGCGTTCGCCGCGGTGCTGCTGATCTCGAACACCGTGCAGGTGTCGGCGTTCACCCGGCGCACCGAGGTGGGGGTGATGCGCCTGGTCGGGGCCACCCGGTGGACGACGCAGCTGCCGTTCCTGGTCGAGGCGGCGATCGCCGGGGCGATCGGTGGGGCGCTCGCCGGGGCCGGTCTGGTGGCGGCCAAGTACGCGGTCGTCGACGACCTCGTCGCGGCGATCGGGCAGGCCGGGGTGGTCCCGCCGCTGCGGCTCACCGACGTGCTCCTGGTGTCGGCGCTGCTGGTGCCGGTCGGCGCCGTCGTCGCCGGCATCACCGGGTACGTGACGCTGCGCGCTTATGTGAAGGTCTGACGCAGGTGCTCGCGGGTACGCTGGACACATGAAGGAAAAGGGCCGGAAGGTGATCGCGCAGAACCGTCGGGCCCGGCACGACTACACGATCCTGGAGGAGTTCGAGGCCGGGGTCGCGCTGAAGGGGACCGAGGTGAAGAGCCTCCGTCTGGGGCGGGCGTCGATGGCCGACGCGTTCGCCACCATCGACGACGGGGAGATCTTCCTGCGCGGTCTGCACATCCCGGAGTACGTCCGCGGGAGCTGGACCAACCACGAGCCGCGCCGCACCCGCAAGCTGCTGCTGCACCGCGGTGAGATCGACCGGTTGATGGGCAAGACCCGGGAGGGCGGGCTCACGCTCGTGCCGCTGTCGTTGTACTTCAACGACGGCAAGGTCAAGTGCGAGATCGCGCTCGCCCGCGGCAAGAAGGACTACGACAAGCGCCGCGACCTGGCCAAGAAGGACGCCCAGCGGGAGATCGCCCGCGCCGTCGGTCGCGCCGCGAAGGGCCGCGCGCGCAGCCTGGGCTGAGCCCGGCACCTCCGGGCCGCCGCAGGCCCGGCCGGCCCCCGCACCGCGGCCTAGGGTGGGGGCCGTGGATCTCCCCGTGCCACCCCGCGACGACGCCGACGTGCCGCGCTGGACCGCCGAGCTCGGCCTGCCCGGCCTGGTCGACGTGCACGTGCACTTCCTGCCCGAGCGCATGCTGCAGAAGGTCTGGGCGTACTTCGACCAGGCCCGGACGCACTACGGCACCCCGTGGCCGGTGCAGTACCGGCTGTCCGAGCAGGAGCGCTACGAGGTGCTGGAACGGCTCGGCGTGCTCGCGTTCGCGCCGCTGACCTACCCGCACAAGCCGGGTATGGGCGAGTGGCTGACCGGCTGGGCCCGCGAGTTCGCCGACGCCCACCCGCGGGCCGTCCGGACCGCGACGCTGTACCCGGAACCGTCGGTCGTCGACTACCTGGGCCGTGCCGTCGAGGCAGGCGCGCGGATGGTCAAGGTGCACGTCCAGGTCGGTGCGTTCGACCCGCGTGATCCGCTGCTGCGCGACGCCTGGGGACTGCTGGCCGACGCCGGGGTCCCGGCCGTCGTGCACTGCGGGGACGGTCCGATCCCGGGCCGGCACACCGGGCTCGGGATCTTCGCCGAGGTGCTCGAGGCGCACCCGGCGCTGCGGATCGTGCTGGCGCACGCGGGCATGCCGGACTTCCGCGGTGCGCTGGAGCTGCTGGAACGGTTCCCGAACCTGGTGCTGGACACGACGATGGTCGGCACCGCGTTCTCCGAGCGGCTCGCGCCGCTGCCCGCGGACTGGCCGGCCCGTCTCGCGCGGTTCCCGGGGCGCGTGGTGCTCGGATCCGACTTCCCGAACATCCCCTACCCGTACGCCGAGCAGCTGGCCGCGATCCACGAGTGGGCCGCCGCCGAGCCGGCCCTCGGCGCCGCCTTCCTGCGCTCGGTCCTCCACGACGCGCCGGCCGAGCTGCTGGGCGTCGCGGACCGGCCGGCGTCCCCGATCTCCGAGGAGTCCCCGTGGTGAACCCGCAGCACGACCCGGCCGGCGGTGCCGAGCCGGTGGACATCGCCGTCTACGGGGCCACCGGTTTCGTGGGGGAGCTGACCGCCCGCCATCTCGCCGAGAACGCCCCGCCCGGGGTGCGGATCGCGCTCGCCGGGCGGTCCGCGGCGAAGCTCGCCGCGACCAGGGCGAACCTGCCCCTCGCGGCCCGGGAGTGGCCGCTGATCGTCGCCGACTCCGCGGACCGGGCGGCGACCGACCGGCTCGCCGCGGCCGCCCGCGTCGTGCTGACCACGGTCGGTCCGTACGCGAAGTACGGACGCGGGCTCGTCGAGTCCTGCGCCCGGGCCGGGACGCACTACGCCGACCTGACCGGTGAGGTGCTGTTCGTCCGGGACGTCATCGACCGCCTCCACGGCGTCGCCGAAGCCAGCGGGGCCCGGATCGTGCACTCCTGCGGTTACGACTCGATCCCGTCCGACCTGGGCGTCTGGCTCGCCCACACCGCGGCGGCGGCGGACGGCGCCGGTGGGCTGACGGAGGTGCGGACGGTGGCCACGATGCGCGGCGGGGTCAGCGGCGGCACGATCGACTCGCTGCGCGGCCACATCGACGCCGTCCGCACCGACCCGGTGCGGCGGCGGCTGGCCGCCGACCCGCACACGCTGAGCCCGGACCGCGCCGCCGAGCCCACACCGTCGCAGCCCGCCGACGCCGGGCCGCCCGCCCGGCTCGACGACGGCACCTGGACGGCACCGTTCGTGATGGCGTCGTACAACACCCGCATCGTGCGCCGCTCGAACGCGCTGCTCGGCCACGCGTACGGGCCCGGCCTGCGCTACGGGGAGCTGCAGGGCTGCGGCACCGGACCGGTCGGCGCGGTCGCCGCGGCCGGTGTCACCGGCGGGCTCGGCCTGCTGGTGGGTGCCTTCATGGTCCCGGTGCTCCGGCCGCTGCTCGACCGGGTGCTGCCCGCGCCGGGTACCGGCCCGTCGGAACGGACCCGGGAACGCGGGTGGTTCCGGATGGACGTGCGGGCCCGGACCGAGTCGGGCCGCCGCTACCGGGTGACGGTCGCCGGCCCGGGTGATCCCGGGTACGCCGCGACCGCGGTGATGCTGGGGGAGAGCGGGCTCGCGCTCGCCCTCGGCGGCTCGGCGCTGCCGGACCGGGCCGGGTCGCTGACCCCGGCCACCGCGATGGGGGACGTGCTCGTCGACCGGCTGCGGGCGGCCGGGCACACCTACCGGGTGTCGCGGGCCTGATCTGCCCGGGGTGGCCCGGCCTCGTTCGTCGCCGAGCAGCCGGCGGGAACCGGAATGATCCGCGGGCCGCGGGGCGTTATGCTGGGCGTCCGCGCGGGTACGCTCGGGCGGACACCAGGTGGACACCTACCTGACCAGGGGGTGAACGGTTTCGACTCCGATCGTTGATCGAGGTGAAGCGTGCCGAGGAAGGCGACGATGATCTCGTTAACCATGCGTCGCAAAAAAATAAGTGCCGACAACAGTCGCACTGCCCCGCAGAGCGCTTACGCGCTCGCTGCCTGATAACCAGGTAGGGGCTGTCGGGCCGGAGGCGTCCCCGCTCCGGTTCCCGGCATCATTCAGGGGACTCACCCTGTGGCTCGGCCGCGGAGCCACAGGGGACATCTCACAGCGGCTGGGATCGTCACACCGGCTTGTTCGCGTGACCGGTGGATCCGAGTAGAGACGGAGCGAACTGCGCACGGAGAAGCCCTCGTGAACCGACGGAGGACCCGGGTTCGATTCCCGGCACCTCCACCACCACTGCGGCGGCCCCGTCCCGGACTATCCGGGGCGGGGCCGCCGTCGTTCTGCGGAGGGCGGTGGTGCGGTGAGAGGGTGGCGGTATGCGTGTCTCCGTGGACAAGGATCTGTGCATCGGCGCCGGGCAGTGCGTCGTCGCCGCACCGGACGTGTTCGACCAGGACGACGACGGCATCGTCGAGCTGCTCACCGATCACCCCGCCGAGACGGACCGGGCCGCGGTCGAGGAGGCCGAGCAGGTCTGCCCGGCGAGGGTGATCGTGGTCGAGGACTGAACAGGGCCGGCGACCGGACGGTCCGGGGGCCTCACACGATCGCGACGCCGATCAGCGTGCCCACCAGGTAGGTCGCGCAGGCCGCGAGGGCTCCGAAGGCGAGCTGGCGCAGCGCCGCCCCCCACCAGGTCCGCGAGGTGAACCGGGAGGTGAGCGCCCCGGCGACCAGCAGGCCGAGGCCGCCGACCGCGAGGCCGAGCACCAGCGACGAGTACCCGAGCAGGAACGTCACCAGCGGGATGATCCCGCCCACCACGAACGCCGCGAACGACGAGGTCGCCGCGACCCACGGGGACGGCCGGTCGTCCAGGCTGACGCCCAGCTCCTGGGTGAGGTGCACCCGCAGGGCCAGCTCCGGATCGGCGTGCACCTCGCGGGCCACGGCGGCGGCGGTCTGCTCGGACAGGCCCATCTCGCGGTAGGCGCGGGCGAGCTCGTACTGCTCGGCCCGCGGATGCCGGGCGAGCTCGCGTCGCTCGACGGACACCTCGGCGTCGACGGCGTCGTTCTGGGTGCCGACCGAGGCGAACTCGCCGAGCGCCATCGAGAACGCGCCGGCGCCGACACCGGCCATCCCGGTCAACACGATCAGGTCGCGGTCCGCGCCGCCACCACCCACTCCGGCGATGAGTGCGATCGTGGTGACGAGCCCGTCCATCGCCCCGAACGTCGCCGCCCGCAGCCAGCCACCGGACACGTCCCGATGGTGGTGGTCCTGCTGGTGCTCGGCCAGCTCCGCGGCCAGCTCCGGATCCTTCATGAACCGGATGATAGGCCGCTGACCTGCACGGACAAGGTCCTGAACGGGACCACCGCGCCGGCGGGGAGATGCCACAGCGGTGTCGTCCGCCCGGACGTGTGAACCGCGCGGCGCCGGCCGCTCGCTAGGCTCCCGCCGTGAGATCCGCTCGACCGCTCGACGTCGCGGGCACCGTGGTGCGGCTCGGGCTGGCGGCCGTGTGGCTGGTCTCCGGCATCGGCAAGCTCGCCGATCCGTTGCAGGCGGCCGTCGCGGTCGACGCCTACGAGGTCCTGCCCGCCCCGGCCGTCCCGTTCGTCGCGACGGTCCTCCCGCTGCTGGAGCTGGCGCTCGGCGCGCTGCTGCTCCTCGGCGTCGGTACCCGGCTGGCGGCGGTGGTGAGCGCGCTGCTGCTGGTCGGGTTCGTGATCGGGCTCGTACAGGCCTGGGCGCGGGGTCTGTCCATCGACTGCGGCTGTTTCGGCGGGGGCGGACCGGTGGAGCCGGGGGAGGAGCGGTACCTGTCGTCGCTGCTGCGCGACCTCGGTTTCCTGGGGCTGGCTGTCTGGTTGTCGGTGCGCCCGCGCACACTGCTGGCGGTGGACCGGATCGGGCACGGCCGGACGAACGCCGACCGGGTGCCCGACGAGAGCGTCGCCGGCCGGGGCGCGTCCCGCGGCGCCGGGCCCGAGGTGGACGGCCCGGCCGTCGACGACCGGCCGGGCGCGGACCCGGTGGCCCGTGGCCCGGGATCGGCCCGGGCGGGGAACGAACGGGGCGGATGAGGGGCCGGGCCGATGCGGCCCCGCGGTGGTGAGCAGAGCAGGGAGCGGGCCCGGGCGGGCCGGTGGCGGGCGATCGCGACCGGCTCCCGGGGCCGGTGACACGTCCGGCGGGAGCCGGCCGCGCGGAGAGGAACAGCGATGACACAGTCGGAGCGGGAGCGACGGGCGGCCGCACAGGCGCGGTTGCAGGCGGCCGGGATCACCCCGCCCAAGAAGTCCGGTCTCGGGGCCCGCGGCGTGGTGATCGGCGCCGTGGTCCTGGTCGTCGCACTCGCCGCCGGGCTCTACCTGGCGTGGCAGAACTACACCGCAGGCGCCGAACCCGCGTACCCGGTCGCCCGCGACGGCGCCGTCGTCCGGGCGGGCGACCAGGCCGCGCCGGTCACCATCGACGTCTACGAGGACTATCTCTGTCCGACCTGCCAGCAGTTCGAGCGCATCTACCGCGACCAGCTCACGCGGGGCATGAACGAGGGCAAGATCAAGGTCAACTACCACACGATCGCGATCCTGGACGACCGTTCCGCACCCCCGGGGTACTCCACCCGGGCCGGCAACGCCGCGCTCTGCGCGGTGGACGCCGGGATCTACCCGGCCTACCACTCGCGGCTCTACGTCGACCAGCCGCGCCAGGGCACCGCCGGTCTGACGATCGAGCAGCTGACCGCGCTCGGTACCGAACTGGGCGCGACGGGCGACTTCGGCGGATGTGTCGCCGCGCAGGGCGGGACGGGTTCGATCGTCGACGCGACCGATGCGGCGGTGGCGAACCCGGCCGCCGCTCCGCAGGGGCGTTTCGCCACCCCGACGGTGCTGGTGGACGGCCGGATGGCCGACCTCACCAACGCGGACTGGCTGTCGGACGTCACCTGAGGGCGCTCACCGGGACGTCCGGACGGTGAGCCTGGGCAGGAACCACTGGATCAGCGGTCCGACACCGAGCGCGTAGGCCACGGTCACGACGCCGAACGTGCCGCCGAGCAGCCACCCGGTGAGCACCACCGTCACCTCGATCGCGGTCCGGACCGCGCGCACCGAGCGACCGGTCCGGGCCGCGAGACCGGTCATCAGGCCGTCCCGCGGTCCCGGACCGAGCCCGACGCCGACGTAGGCGGCGGTCGCCGCCGCGTTGAGGACGATCCCGGCGGCCGCGAGCGCGGCCCGCGCCCAGAGCCCGTCCACCACCGGCACGACGGCCAGCGCACCGTCGATCACCAGCGCGATCACGACGACGTTCGCGACGGTCCCGATGCCGGGCCGCTCCCGCAACGGGATCCACGCCAGCAGCACCACCACCCCGATCAGGGCGGTGACCGCGCCGATCGGGAGACCGCTGCGCAGCGCGACACCCTGGTGCAGGACGTCCCACGGCATCGAGCCGAGGCCGGCCCGCATCATCAACGCCATGGAGAACGCGTACGCCACCAGCCCCACCAGGAGCTGGATCAGTCGACGGCGTCTCCGCGGCATCCGCAGCGACCAACGCGAGCCGCCCTTCTGGTCGATCGTCACGTGAGGGCATCCTGCCCCCGGACCGGCCACGTGTCTGCGATCCAATCGAAGGGAAGTGGACTGATCCATGGACGGGATCGGAGCGGCGGCGCTGGCCGGGCTGTGCGGGGACCTCCGGCGTGCCCGCGGCCCGGCGTACCGTGCGCTCGCCGACGCGATCCGGGTGCTCGTCGGTGACGGCCGGCTCCCGGCCGGCACCCGGCTCCCGGCGGAGCGGGCGCTCGCGGAGCGGCTCCGGGTCAGCCGGATCACCGTCACGCACGCGTACCGGGAGCTGCGGGACGACGGGTGGGCGGATGCGCTGCGGGGTTCCGGCACCTGGGTACGGCTGCCCGACGGCCTCTCCCACGTCGACGGGGCCTGGGTGCCCGGGCCGGCCCGGGGCGGGATGATCGACCTGGCGCACGCCGCCCCGGCCGCGCCCCCGCAGATGCCCGAGCTGGTCCGGAAGGCGGTACGACGTCGTCACCGTCGGCGGGGCCAGCAAGATCGCCTGGGGCGGGCTGCGGCTGGGGTGGATCAGGGCGGCAGCCGAACCGGCCGCGCGGATGCGGCGGCGGTTGGCCCGTGCCCAGATCGCGCAGCCCGTGCTGGAACAGCTGATCGCGGTCGAGGTGCTCGATGCGCTCGACGCGATCCGCGCTCAGCGGACCGCCGAGCTGCGACGACGCCGGGACCGGCTGGTCGGCGAGCGCGCCGCGGTACTGCCCGAGTGGCGGGTGGCCGTCCCGAGCGGTGGATTGGTGCTCTGGTGCGACCTCGGTGCCGACCTGTCGACGGCGCTGACGGCGGTGGCGCCCCGGTTCGGGCTCACGCTCGCGCCGGGGCCGGGGTTCGGTGCCGGGCACGCCTTCGAGGACCGGTTGCGGCTGCCCTTCACCCATCCCGAGCCGGTGCTCGCCGAGGCGGTCGGACGACTGCGCCGGGCGCTGGACGAGGTCGTCGGGGGCCCGTCGACACCGGTCGCGCCGGTGAACCGGCCGGGCTCGTCGTGTAGTCCTCAGGCGAGAGCGGCGGCGCCGGCCTCGACGAGGTCGTCGACCGGTGCCTCGATGTCCAGGGTGGCTCCGGCCTCACCGCCGGCGAGCGGCTCCAGGGTGTCGAGCTGGGAGGTGAGCAGAGCAGGCGGCATGAAGTGCCCGGCGCGCCCGGCCATCCGGGCCGCCAGGACCTCGCGCCGACCGGTCAGGTGCAGGAACGTGGTGCGCGGTGCGTGTACCCGGATCCGGTCCCGGTAGGCCTGGCGCAGCGCCGAGCAGGCGATGACCAGGCCGTCGTGCTCGTGGGCGGCGAGTTCGGCACCCACCGCGTCCAACCAGGGCCACCGATCGTCGTCGGTGAGGGGGACGCCGGCGCTCATCTTGGCGACGTTCGCCGCGGGATGCAGGCCGTCGGCGTCGGTGAAGGCGACGCCGAGCCGCTGGGCCAGCGCTGCGCCGACGGTCGACTTGCCGGATCCCGACACCCCCATCACCACGATCAGCGGTGCTCGCCGGACATACTGCGGCTGGTGCGTCACGGCGACGGGCTCCTCGGTGCGGCGGCTTCGGCACGCGTGCCGGAGGGATCCGGCGCGCGCTGCCCAGCCTGCGTCATAAGTAGTACTTATTCAAGTGCGTATCGATTCAGATATGGTGAGTGTGCGAGCATTCGCCTGATGAGTGTCGGGACCGGGGGCAGCGGAGCGGGTCTGCATGCCGATGTCGTGGACCGGATCGGTGCGCTCGTCGCGGGCGGCGGCGTCGCTCCGGGGACCGTCCTGCGGGCCGACGAGCTCGGTGAGCGCTACGGGGTGTCACGGACCGTCGTGCGCGAGGCCGTCCGGGTTCTCGAGTCGATGGGATTGGTGCAGAGCAGGCGCCGGGTCGGGACGACGGTGGCGCCCCGTGACCGGTGGAACGTGCACGATCCCCGGGTGATCCGCTGGCGCCTCGACGGGGCGGAGCGGGCGGTGCAGCTCCGGTCGCTGTCGGAGCTGAGGCAGGGGGTCGAGCCCGTGGCCGCCCTGCTGGCGGCGACCCGGGCGACACCGGTGCAGTGTGGTGAGCTGGTCGGCGCGGTCATGGACATGGCGGTGCACGGACGCAGTGGTGACCTCGCGGCGTATCTCGACGCCGACGTGCGGTTCCACCGGACGTTGCTCGCCGCGTCCGGCAACGAGATGCTGGCCGCACTGGGTGGGATGGTGGCGGAGGTACTCGCCGGGCGGACCCGGCACCACCTGATGCCGGCGCGACCGGAGCCGGCGGCGATCAGACTGCACGGTGACGTCGCCGACGCGGTCCGGTGCGGGGACGGGGTCGCGGCGGAGACGGCGATGCGCGCGATTCTCACCGAGGCCGCGTCAGCGATGAGCATGGGCACCGAGGCCGCGTCAGCGATGAGCATGGGCACCGAGGCCGCGCCGGGGCCGGGCGCCGACGGCACGGCCGCCGGCACAGCGGACGGTGAGGCCGGTTCGGACGGACGAGTGTGGACACCCACGACCACGCCGGACCGATGATCGCGTCGAGCGGCCGGTGGCCCGCGGCGTTCGATCCTCCACGATCGACGACGCGCAGAGCGTTGCACCGGGGGACGCGCCGTGGTGGCGTTACCGGACGCACGCCGGCGTCGAACGGGTGAGATTATCTCGCAATGTCCGTGCACAACGTGACCGGGGAACTGCAGCGCCTCGGCATGTCAGGCTACGAGGCCAAGGCCTACGTGGCGCTGGTCCTCGCTGCGGAACCGATCAACGGTTACGAGGTCGCGAAGCGCTCCGGGGTTCCACGCAGCGCCGTGTACGAGACCCTCGGCAAGCTGGTCGGACGTGGTGCCGCGTACGAGGTGCGCACCCACGACGACGCGATCGGCTACGTCCCGCTCCCTCCCCGATCGTTGCTGGAGCGCATGCGCCGCGACTTCGACCGCACGATCCACATCCTGGAGGACGAGCTGCCCCGCCTCGTCTCGCCGTCACCGGTGCGGTTGGTGCACTCGCTGGCTGAGCGCTGCACGCTGCTGGAGCGGGCCGAGGACGTCGTCACCGCGGCCGAGGGTGAGCTGTACATCTCGGGCTGGCCGGAAGACCTCGAGGGGTTGACGCCGGGGGCCCGCCGCGCTGAGGAACGGGGCGTCAGCGTGCGTCGCGTGGTGTTCGGGCCGGTCGGGGAGCCTCTCGGCTGGAGCACGGAGCACCGGTTCTCCGCTCCGGAGACGGTGGAGCAGAACCTGGGGCAGCGATTGCTGGTCGTCGTGGCGGACCGCGGTCAGGCGGTGATCGGCGGGCTGACCGCCGACCGCGCCTGGGGCATGTACACCGACGACCCGGCGACCGTCCTGCTCGCGGTCGACTACGTGCGCCACGACATCGCCATGCACGTCGTGGCCGACCGCTACGCCGACCACGGGTTCGACGAGTTCTGGGCCGACGACCCGGCGCTGCGGCGGCTGCGCGACGTGGGCGGCCCGGGCCGGGAGCGGGCCGGCTGATTTCGCACCTCCCGCGCGCGGCTCGATCGGCCGGGACGGGGACGCGGTCGCGGCATGGCCGAACCGGAGGTGTGAGTGGCTCGGTCGGAGGGGCACCCCCCTCTCGGGGCCCGGGACGGCGGCGTGTACTGTTCTCCATGTCGTAAGGGGCTGTGGCGCAGCTGGTAGCGCACTTGACTGGCAGTCAAGGGGTCAGGGGTTCGAATCCCCTCAGCTCCACCCTTCTTCATCAGCCAGAACTCCGGTTCTGGCTTTTTTCTCGCCCGGGTGCACGCCCTGGTGAGTGACTATCTGAGTGACTACGGGCGTCAGCCCGAGTCGCCGTCGTCGGCGGGGAAGATCTCGTCCATCGCGATGGCGCCGTGCTCCAGCACCGGGCGGAGCTGCTGCCGGTACACGGCCTCGGTGACAGCGGTGCCGCTGTGCCCGACCAGGCGGGAGATGTGCTCCAAGGGGACTCCCGAGTCCGAGAGCAGCGATACGAAGCTGTGCCGCAGCTCGCGTGGCGTCCACTCAGCGGCGTTCAGCCCGGCGTCAGCAACGACCCTGCGGAAGGACCGGCGGACGTTGTGCGCGTCCAGTTCGGTGCCGTTCCGGGTCGCGAACACGAGGTCCTCGGGTGCGGTCGACACATCCGAGCGCTCTGCGTGTGCCCGTAGCGCCCTGACCGCGCGGATCGGTATCGCCAGGCGCCTGCGGGAGCGCCGAGTCTTGGTCTCGCCGTCCATCCGGACGGACCGCAGGACCGAGACGGACGGCGGTACGGGCGGGTCCTTGTCCGGGTCGCCGGTCAGGTCGACGTGCGTCCAGCGCATAGCACGCAGTTCCTCCGTACGAGCCCCAGTGAGTAGCGACAGCACGATGTAGGCGCGCATCGAGCTGGACTCGGCGGCACGCAGCAGATGCTCAGCCTGCGTGAACGTCAGGGACTTGGATCGGCGTCCGGCACGTCCGGTCGGTACCGAGCACAGCTCGACGACGTTGCGCATGACCTTGTCGCGCGCCATCGCATGCCGCACAGCGCGGTTCAGCAACGAGTGCATCAGCCGAAGGGTCCGCGTGCTCACAGCTTTGGAGGCCTCGCGGAGCCATCGGTCGACATCGTCGGCGGTCAGGTCCCGGAGCTTCCGTCCGCCGAGCTTCGCCACGATGCGCTTCTTGGCGATCGTCGTGTAGTTCGAGACAGTCGCGGGGGATCTGCCGGTCAGCCCGTAGGCCAGCCAGTCGTGAACCACGTCCGCCACGGTGTAGCTACTCGCGGCTGCGACCGACGTCCCGTTCTCCTGGTCGCGCAGGATCTCACGCAGCTTGGCCTTGGCCGCGGTCTTCGTCGTGCCGCTGGCCTTGCGGGTGATCCGCTTGCCCCTGCCGTCGAAGCCGATCGTGGCGGTGGCGATCCAGCGCTGGCGCGACTCATCCCAGTGGAGGCCGCCTTCCCCACGGCTTCGCCGGGTGGTCATGACGCGACCTGGTGATCGTCGGAATCGGCGGCCTCACGTTCCAGGAGGGCGACGTAGTCGGTGATGGCCGAGGCCGGGATCAGGCGGGTCCGTCCGACGTGGACCGAGCGCAGCCGTCCACAGCGCAACTGCTCGTAGATGACGCTGCGGCTCAACGAGAGGATGACCATCGCGTCGGTGACCCGGTGCAGCTCCTTGCCGGTCATGACGTACTCCTGTCGTCGAGGTGACATGCGCGGCGCTGTTCGCGTCGTCGTTCGGCGATGCCGAGTGCGATCTCTCGTTCGGCGTCGTTGCGGTGCCCGATCTGGACGACGGCCCAGTCGTTGACCACCAGCACCGCCCGGGCGTCGGTCGGGGTGTCGAGGGCGGCCAGGGTCTCGCCGAGCCGGTAGCTGCGGCGGTCGCCGCGGATCGCGCCGAACGTGGTGGAGTAGTTGCGGGACTTGGTGAGGAAGTGCCCGCGGAACCCGAGCATGTGCGCCCACCGACGCAAGTTCAGATCCTCGTACTCCTCCCGCCCGCCGAGCTCCCACGCGGTCTCGATCAGCCGTCGGTGGTGCGGAGTGATGTCGAGGTGGCGCAGGTGGGCGATGTCGCGGATCGGTCGGTCGGTCGCCTCGGACTTCCCGGTGCCCTTGGTCGCGTACTTCGCCACGTAGGCAGCCAGCGCCGAGTCGGTGATCTCACCGTCGTCGTCCTCGAGCGCGGCCGCGGTCGTGGAGGTGATGGGGCGGATGTCGACCTGGGTGCCCCAGGCGACCAGCAGCGGAGTCCCGTCCGGGCGGTCGACCACAAGGGAGACGTCCCGGGCCGCCTCGCGGATCGCGGTGTTCAACCCGTCGACGGTGATCCCGGGCGGTGGCGCGGTGGTGGGCCCGTCGGGGCCGTCGAGCCTCACAACGGCGTGGAAGTGCACCAGGCCGCGGCGTTGGTACTCCGCCACCTTGGCGTAGGAGAGTCGCACGTGGTCGCGGAACTCGCGCACCTTGACCCCGAGCATCCCGGCCAGGATGCGGCGCAGCCGGATGGCGAACCGGTTCCACAGCTTCCCGGCGTGGACCTGCCAGAGCACGGCGCCCACATAGTCGTGGGTGGTCGGGTCGAGTGTGGTGCCGATGCGGGGGTCGTCGCGGTGATGCTTGTCCCCGCACCGGCAGGGCACGACCAGGCCGCGGGCGGTGACCCGGCGGGAGTGCACCGGCCCGAACGACGGCGCAGTCAGCGTGATGAACAGCCGTGGATGCGCAGCCGCGGTGTCGGGGACGCCCTTCCCGCCGGCCATCCCTGCGCGGAGGAGGTGGTAGGCGTCGGAGGCGTAGCGGTCCGAGCAGGCGGGGCACACCGAGGCTCGGCGGTTGCCGCAGGGGGCGAGGATGTCGCCTTCGCGTTCGGTGAGGACGGTGCCGGTGGCGCGGTCGTAGATCCGCGACGATCCGGTGAGGTGGATGGGTGCGGCGCAGCCGCCGATGGCGGTGACCTCGCGGCGCCAGTGCTGGAAGCCGGTGGAGCGCAGCAGGTGTGACAAGTCCGCATCGTGCTGGTCGTGCTGGGTGGTTGTGGCAGCCGTGTTCACGGCATCCCTCCCGGGGACTCTGTGGCAGATGGGGGCTCCGGTCCCGCTGGGAGCTGGTCTCACACGGCGGGACCGGGCCGTGGGCTCTCAGCGCCGGTGGAGGCGGTGTTCGTGGTCGATCTCGACCGGGCCCGGGGTGTAGCCGTGGTAGCGGGCCAGCAGCCGGGCCGCGGCCCGGTAGGAGGAGGCGTGGCCGACGAGGGCGCCGTGGTCGTTCTCGACGCGGTAGCGGCCCTCGTCGCGCAGCACGGTGCCGCCCTGTCCGGTGTCGCCCAGGCAGACCAGGGCCTTGCCGGGTGCTACGACGTCGACGCCGATCAGCCCGGTCGAGCGCTGCGCCGCCTTCCTCGGTGCCGGTGCCGGTGTGGGGACCGAGATCGGGCGTAGGTGGGTCCAGCGGGACACCATGTCGCGGGTCTGCTTCGGGACCAGTACCGAGCGGGCCGGTCCTTCTTCGCGTGCGTGGTGGAGGTGGTGGCTGCCGCCGAGGCGCAGGTGTCCGGTGTCGAGGAGCTGGACCACGGTGTCCCCGTCATGCCGGGAGACCGCGTCCGCGCATCCCGGGCGAGCGGGATCGGCCCGCAGCACCAGCCCGGAACGCTCGACCACGAACAGGCCTGGATCCTGGGCGAGGGTGACGATGCGGGCGACCTCGCGCGGGTCCTGCGTCGCCATCGGGCCGTGCTCGGTTGTCTCGACGGTGACCGGGTCGCCGAACAGGGCGCCCTGCACGGTGCCGGTCATGCTGACCACCACCAGGTGGAGCGGGCCTCCCAGGACCATTCGCGGGCGAGCTGGCGGATCACGTACCACTCGGCGACCAGCGCACCGGCGGTGATGACCCAGAACCATCCCGAGTCGCTGCCGAGGGAGAGCCACGCGCCGCCGACGATCAGCGCGAAGAGCAGGGTGAACTTGGCCCAGGTGCGCAGCACCCATCCGGTGGTCGTCCCCATCAGGCGGCCCCCCGATCTGTGTCGCCCTCGGTGTCGTCGTCGTGGAGATCGATCACCTCAGCTGCGGGCGCTGGTGTGCAGCGTCCGACGAGTTCGGTGATGTCGTCGTCGGCCACGTAGGCGGCCCGGAACCGGACCGGCAGCCGCGACCCCTTGTCGATGACGAACCCGATCCCCGCATGCCGGGCGTCCCCGGGGATCTCATCGGCCAGGGCTCCCCGCTCCCGTGCGCCCTCGCCGAGGACCATGTCGACGTGGCTCGCGGCGGTGACGCCGAGGCAGATCCGCTGAGTGAACAACTCCCGCACGTCCACGACGTCCTTGGACGGCTCCTGCAGGTAGCCGTGGACGGCGAACAGCGACGCCCGGCCCTGGGTCATCACCTCGGCCAGCAGCCGCAACGCATCCCGCACGCTCGACCGGTCGCCGTAGGCGGTGAGCATGGCCATCTCGTCGATCACCAGCAGCTCCACCGGCGTCCCCACACTCGGGGTGCAGGCGCGGATGTTCTGCTCGCGCATGTCGTCCTGCCGGTCCCGCATCGCATCGCGGAACTCGGCCAGCAGGTCGAGGGCCTGGCCCATCGAGGTCGCGTAGCGGTGGAACAACGGGCCGCCCTGCTCGGTCTCCACCCCACCCTTGAGGTCCACCATCCAGACCCGCACGATGCCGTCGCGGATGCACGGCCCGACCCCACGCAGCGTCGACCACAGCACCGAGCCCTTCCCGGCCCCGGACGCGCCGGCCACGAGGCGATGCCCGCCGATGACGGGGGCGGTGAAGGGTTCGCCGCGCTCGTTGTCGCCGATCTCCACCGCACCCAGGTCCACGTCCTCGGCCTGTTCGGGGATGTCGGGGGCGGGGATCGTGCGAGTGAACGGCAGCTCCCACTCGATCACGATCGCGACCACGCCCGGGCGGTGCCGGGTGATCGCCACGCGGTGCGCGATCAGCCTCCCACAGGATCGAGGAGCGCTCTTGCCAGTAGGCGACGTCCTGGCCGCGGACCATCCGCACGTAGACGGTGTCGATCGAGGACGACGACGACCGGACCCGCAGGATCCGCGGGACGAGCTGGTCGCCGGTGTGGCGGTGTTCGCGTGTGAGTCCGGTGTCGGTCATGAGCTGTGCCCAGCGGCGGCCGCGGTAGACCGTCCACCGCCGCCACACGGCCCGCAGAGCAGGAGCGGCGAACCGGTCGAAGCTCGCCGGATGCACACGCCCCCACACCGTCACCGAGACGACCAAGGCGCCGAGCACGACGATCGTGGTGAGCGGGCCGAGCATCAACGCCAGCCCGACGACGATGAGCGGGACGGCGACGAATCCGGGATGCCGGGCCAGCCACGCCAGGGCCTGGAACTCGCGCCCCGGGGGCCGGGTGGCACGCCCGCCACGGGTGCGTGCGGGTCCGTTGATGCGGGTTGCTGAACTATGCTTGGTCATTGCTACCAGTCCTCACCAGAGTTGTCGGGTAGCACGGGGCGTCCGCTGTGTGTTTCCGCCAAGAATCCGTGCAGCGGACGCCCCCACCACCCGACGTGGGGTCATTTCTGTTCGCGCAACGCACCGCGCGCCGAGTCGAGCTGCACCGTCAGATGCGCGACATCGCGGGCGAGATTGTCGTGAGTGTTCTTGAACCCACCCGTCCGGTACGGAATCCCATGCAGCGAGCGTTTGAGTTCGCGCATCGCGGCGTCGATGTCCTCCACCGCCCGATCCACAGCCTTCGACATGTCATTTTCTCCATTCGCGGGACACCAGCTCGGCCTCCCACTTCTTCGCCGACGCGGACATGACGCGCAGGGAGCGGTGGGCCTTCTTCGCCGCCGCGCTCATCTCCTCCCCGCTCGCTCTCGACCACGCGTGCCGAGCGGTGACACCGGCCTTGGCCGAGCCACCTTTAACGGACTTGCGCTCACCGCGGCGTTCGGCATCGCGTGCCTTGGCAGCGAGCTTCTCCGCCTCGGCCAGGGCGTCCCCGACCAGCTGCAACGCCCGCCAGAACTCGCCGTACTTGCGCAGCGCACGCCGGTTCACCTTCGGCAGCGTCTTGACCCGGTCCCGAGCCCCGAGACTCAGCGCCATGACCGTCAGACCCCCTTGCGGATGGCGAGCTGCGCCAGGCGCAGACCTTCGGCGACCCCGGCCCGCCACGCCTGCTCCGTCGCGATCACCGGCGCCTCGGTACGGGCCCAGCGACGGCGTTCGATCTCCAACCGCCGCACCAACCGGCCCACACCCGAGGTGGAGCGCTGCCGGGTGTTCGTGGTCGTGTTCATGCCGTCATCTCCATTCGGTTCAGCGACCCGGAGTCGTTCCGGTCGCTGGTCTCGCCTTCTCCGAAACAGCCCGGGCAGGCACCCGAACCGCCACACACCTGGCACTCGATCCCGTCGATCGAGTCGCCGTAGCCGTCACACACATCACAGGCGCGGCTACCACTGCATTCGCCACACACCATGAGTGATCACCCCCGATCGAAGACACAACTGTCCCCGCCTCGGAACTACTCGGATTTTCCGGAACCCGGTCCGGCAGAATTCAATGGGCCGCCGGGTCAGGCGGCCGGCCCGCTGACTGCGCGGACCTCGTTGCTCTTCTTGTTCTCGTTCTGGCGGGCGGTCAGCTCCCGCTCGGTGACGTCCAGCACCTCCCGGAGTCGCACCAGGTCGGGCCGGTCGAGGTAGAGCGTCACCGAACCCCCGGAGCCCTCCACATCCACCGTGACCCGGTCCTCACGCGGGTGGACCCGTACCGGGAAGCTCGTCGTCTCGAACACGTGCACGTTCACCGTCACCGTCGACGACGGTAACCACTCCGGGCGGGTCACTGCTCGCCACCGTCGTGGTCCTTGCCCCGCCGCGCCGGTGCGGGTGCGGGGTGGGCGTGCTTGAGCCCGGCCGCCTTGAACGCGATCCCCGACACCGTCCGCCCATCCGGCGACTCGATCGAGTACGGATTGATCCTCGGATCGATCAACTGCACCCGCACGTCCTCCGGAAACCCCTCCCCGGGATCCGCGGTCAGGGTCACCTTGATCTCCTCACCCTTCGGCGCCCGCTGACCCGCCGTCACCTGCAGCTTCGCGAACAGCGACACCACGAACTGCATCACCCCATCCCGATCCGTGACCGGCACCTCCGCACCGTTCGCGTCCTGACGGGTCTTGGGTGCGGGCGGCTCCACCACCGTGAGCTTGAAGCCATCGAGCACCACCGGAAGATCCCTCATCGCTCCACCTCTCGTCGTTGACCCCCCTAAACATCGGCCACACTCGCGGCTTGTTCAGGGGGCTAAACCAGCATGGCGCTGTGCCGATCTGTTGTCAAGGGGCCTAAACTAGAGGATGTGGTTGATGTTGATGAGGAGTTCCACGCGCTGCGTGCGGAGCCGGACCCGGTCCGCCGCGGGCGGCGTGCAACCGACCTGCTGGCGACCTACCAGCAGCGATCGGTGGAACTCGCGCGCGTCCGCCGCGCCGCGATCGAGGAGGCCCGCGACCAGCTCGGTGGCAGCTACACCGAGGTGGCTCGTGCGTTCGGCCTGACCAAGGGCCGGATCACTCAGATCCGCAGCAGCGCCCCGCCCGCGCACCGGGCGTTCTTCGGGGTCGGTCCGTTGGAGGTCGCGCTACCCGGCCGGCGGCTGCTCGACCGCGAGGACGTCGTCATCGCCACCGAGGACGACGCCACCGGCGTGCACCTGACCGAGGAGACCGAGCGCCTGGCGTTCACCGTCGAGCGCCGGATCATCGACCCGCACCAGGAGTGGGAGCCGGCCGGGGATGCGGTCGTGGTCTGCGGGCCCGCGTCCGCGCACGTCGGGCACATGCTCATGCAGCGCGACCCGCTGCTCACGATGTCGATCGGGGACGGTGCGCGCTGGGGGATCGTCGACCGCGACACCGGCGAGCGGTTCCTGTCCCCGATGGACGACGAGGCCCCCCGGCGGGCCGACGTCGCCTACCTCGCCCGCCACGTGATGCCCTCCGGCTCGGTGGTCGTGCACATCGCCGGTGTGCACGCTCTCGGTTCCATCGGCGCCGCGCACTACCTGACCGAGAACGTCGCGGACCTGTGGGACGAGTTCGGCGACGGCTCGTTCAGCATGGTCGTCGGTGCAGAGTTCCACGAGCTCAGCCCCACCACGCTGGACGTTCTCGTCCCCCCGAGGCGATGGCCGCAGTGACCGTGCACGGCGCACTGCTCCCCGGCCGCACCCCTCCCGGGCAGGACCGCTGGGCCGCGACTCCGCACGGAATCGTCGTACTCGACGGAGCCACCGCCACCGCACCCGAGGTACCCCCGGCCGAGCACTACGTCGACACCCTGCTCACCGAGAGCACCACGCGGCTCGACACCGGCGACGACCTGCCGTCCCTGATCACCGAGGCCATCGCCTCGACCGCGGACACACTCGGGCTCGTCCCCGGTGCCGCGCCGTCATCGACCGTCGCGATCCTGCGCTGGACCGAGACCGACATCGAGGCGGCGGTACTCGGCGACAGCACCGTGATCCTCGGAACGGCCGACGGGGGAGTGGCACGACTGCACGACGACCGCCTCGCCTCCGTCGCTCCGGCTGCTCGCCGGACCTATCAGGAGCGTCTACGCCAGGGGCACGGCTACGACGACCGCCACCGAGCCCTGATGGCCACGATCCAGCGCAACGAGGTCCACGCCCGCAACACCGCACACGGCTACTGGATCGCCGAAGCAGACCCGGCCGCCGGACACCACGTCCTGACAACACGACTTCCGCGAACCCACGTCAGGTGGGCGGCGGTCGCCACCGACGGTGCGCAACGGATCATCGACCACCTCGGGCTGTCCTGGGCCGACGTAGCCACCCGCGACGACGACGAGCTGCGCGACCTACTCGACCGCCTGCACCGGTGGGAAGCCGAGAGCGACCCGCACGGCGTAGCCCTGCCGCGAGCGAAACGCCACGACGACAAAACCATCGTCACCTGGCAACCCGACCAGCGATGACCACACCACGTCACTCCGTGGCCGTCGCCGGAGTCACCGTCCGCGCCGACGGGCGGATCCTGGTCGTGCAGCGCCGCGACAACGGCCGGTGGGAAGCCCCCGGCGGAGTTCTCGAACAGGACGAGACCTTCGAACAGGGCGTGCAGCGCGAAATCGTCGAGGAGACCGGCGTGACCGTCGCCGTCGAAGTCCTCAGCGGCGTCTACAAGAACATGACCATCGGCGTCGTCGCGATCGACTACCGATGCCGCTACGTCTGCGGAGAGGCGACCCCGACACCGGAGTCCCAACGCGTCGAGTGGCTCACCGCCGACGAGGTCCGCCAGCGCATGAAGCCCGCCTACGCCGTCCGCGTCCTGGACGCTCTCACCGCAGAACCCTGCTCACGGGCACATGACGGCACCACCGTTATGCCCCGCTGACCAGCGGAAACACCTGAAACTGGCGGCATCAGAGCGCGCCGTGTCTATAGTCTCCATTCAGTATCAAGGCGGCGGCTCCGCCGCCGAGCCGCTTCCCGCCGCGCGGGGCGTGCGGCCTGCCGGCCGGTCCCCGCGCGGCGCGCGGCTCTTGGACCACGTCGCTGGCGCGATGCACATTACAATGTCCTTCGGGGCACCACGTCAGTAGTCGGCAGCGACCGAGCTAAGGTATAGCCTCTCGGCGTCGTTAGCGCCGCCGATGGCTTTCTGAACAGTCGGTGATTTTAAGTCAAGCACACGAAGAGTCTTGTCGGCCATCTCCGCGACTGCCTCAATACGATGGAATTCACTTCCGTATTCGACGGCGAAGTTGGCCAGCCCTTGCAGTTTGGGAATGGCGTCGGCCAGGTGAAAGCTGTGCGGGTCAACAATCGACGCCTTCACTCCTGAGGCATCGCCGGAAAAGAATACGAAATCTGGAAGAATGCGCCGCCAGTTACCCTTGCCGTCCTTGTAGACGATTGAGAGGGAGTCGTCAGATCCGCGTGCTGGATTTCGATACCATGCTAGAAAGCCCGGCTGAGCCATCTCGGATTCCAGGACTCGGATTTCCCAGCTGTTCAGGCTGCCGATCGGAAACAGGCCATTCTCATCGGACATCAGATGCTGAGCCTTGGTAGCCAATTTGTTGCCGTTGGCGTCTTCGGTCTCCTCGGCTCGCACCCGTGGCCTGCGGATGTCGAGACGCTGCGGGTCGGTTGACATGGCGACAATATCTGAATACACAGATTGCCGTTCATCTGGCAGGCCCTTGATTGCGACGCGATGCTCTGTCAACCACTTCTTAGTGAGCAGGTCAGCTTCGCGGTTGAGTTCAGTTCGCACGCCTTCGATCTGGGCAAGTGCGGCCACCTTCAGGTGTGCATCGAACAGCCCGTCATCGTCCTCGCCAGCAAGGTAGTCAGCATACTTGCGAGCAAGGTCTGCGGATAGTACTCGTTGCGCGTTTTTGAACTCTGCTTCGACGGACCGTTCGTCTGCAACCTCATGGAACGTGTCGGCGCTTCCGATAGCTTTACCGCTGACCGAGGCAACGATCGTCTCTCCCTCGACATCAAGGATTCCGTAAGTGGCCGTTTCGACCTTTTCCTTGTGGCGCGCCATTAGTCCATCCAACACGCTGATCATCTCGCCTACCGCGGCCTTCCGGGCATCGGAACGAAGACCATCGCGGGAGAGCGCTTGAGCTAGAGTGAATAGCCGCTTTGACGGCTTCGCGGCCTTCTTCGGGAGGGACTGCGACGGGAGTGCGTCGAATGCCTTCCAGACGTAGTCCGGAATCGCCTCATTGGCGTGCATATCGACCGGATTGAAAAGGACTCGTCGTCCTTGGCCGCCACCAGTACCGCCACTGCCGTCATCGCTCTCAGGCTTCTTTCCAAGTAGAATATCGGCCACCTCGGTTGCCGTAGACCGGTTGAAGAATGGCAGCACGCAGTCGACCGAGTTCAGGCGGTCATCGCCCGTAATCCGGCGGGCGAGCGGAGTACGAACCATGCGCCCGAGTAGTTGCGTGATGTGGGTCTTGTCAGTTGCCGGCCGGTACGACACCAGTACCTCAGCACGTGGACAGTCCCACCCGGTGGATATAGCGTCTTTAGCGAGCAGGACGCGGATGTGGTCGGCTTCTTGGACCCTCTCGGGAGCGATGTGTGGTATTTCGTAGTCGCCGATTAGAATTGATGCGTGATCGCCGAACACGTGGGCGATACCGTCACCGGGCAGGCCGGGCCATTCATCGCGTATCGCGTCGATGGCGTTCTGGAGCAGTTCTGTCGATGGCGTGTTCGGCACCTGCACAACGAGGAGTGGCACGACGGTGTCGCCCGGCGAATCTTGGGCCGCAGCATACGCTTCCCACAGCCGGTCGGCCTCCTTCACCTTACGCGCGCCGCGCTTCAGCAGTACTGTGTCAAATACCCCCTTCTCGGCTGGGAAATCCAGCCGGATGTCGTCCTTCAGCAGACCCGATTCTTGGATCAGCGCTGCGTCGACCTCGTAGTTGGGATACGGATAGCGATCCTTAACGTCCTGCATTGCTTCGGTGAAGCGGTCGATCGTCGCGGATATACCCCACACTACGGGAAGCGGCGGCATGCCGTTACCGTTGATGAGCCGCTTTACGATGGTCTCGCGTTCGGCTCGATCCCTCCTCGTTGGCTTCCGCATGCCCTTGTGGGCTTCATCGAGGATCAGATAAAGGGTGAGCTGGTCGTCCTCGATCGTGTTACGGATCGTATCCCAGATCGTGTGCTGACGAAGGTCAGGCGAGGCAGTTCGGTCGAACAGCGCCTCGTTGTCATCGGTGGCTGCGCCTCGTACCAGTAGAGAGTTCTTTGACAACTTCTGGGAGTTGAGAAAGTATACTCTACCTGGATCGAACTTCTCTTGATTAAAGGTGTTCTCGATGACCTGGAGGCGCGAGTAGGCGATCCGGTCGCCCGATGCATCCAGGATGCGTGCCTTCGTTTGTTCATTCAAGGACGGATCGTCGGTAAACCAGATCACGACCGCACCGGGGTCCGGCTCGAATTCCCAGTCCGGATCGCCGAAGAATAGGGCTTCGATTACCGCCGAAGCCATTACTGTCTTGCCCGCACCTGTGGTTGCAGCGAGGGAGAAAGAAACGTTCCTGCCCTTGCGATGGTAATCGTCGCGAGCATCGGCGAAGTAGGAGAGCATCTGACCGACTGCGTCTGCCTGATAATCCTTCAAGGTGTACTTCATCAGGTCACTCCCGGCCGGTATTGATTACAAAGTTGGCCATGTATGAGTCGTAGAGTCTGATCGCTTCGACGTGCGGAGGCAGCTCGGAACAAATCATCTGAAATGCTCGGTCATCATCAGTCACAATGAATGCCGCACGAACTCGTTTGCCGTCAGCCAGAGCAGCGAGGAACGCCCCCGAGCTGTCTAGATCGAAGAGGACTCCATAGGTGTCAGCTACGGCGAAATCTTCGGCGGCGTGTTCGATACGGGAGCCTTCGGCTCCTGCCCGGAGCCAGAGCAGTGGCGCAATAGCCTGGAACGACCGGTTGTGGGCTACGGCACGGGGGTTCTCATAGGTCATAGTGAAGAACTCAATGTTCTCTTCAAAACCCTCGGCGATCGGAAACTCATCCACGAATCGGTACGTGCCGTTCATTGTCTCACCGCGGTAGTCAACGCCCGTCACTGCAGCCTGGAGTCGAGGCTTCGTAAAATACTCGCAGATGCCGAACTGTTCCCAGTCTGGATCGCCGGGCCTGAGTCCCTTAGCTCGCAACGAAGCGGCCTGATCGTTTACTTCGTTGTTGGTGACTACAATCGACTTTCGCGCACCGTCGTCCTGCCGATTGAGTCGCATAACTGCATGCGTTGTCGTCCCGCTTCCGCCGAAGAAATCGAGAACGACCGCGTTGCGGTTGTCTCCGATGTAGAAGCGTAACGCGTCCTCTACGGCGTACAGGCTCTTTGGGAATGGAAACTTGCGATTTGGCAGAAATTTCCGCAGGAGGGTTGATCCGTGCTCGGTGGCGCTATACGCACCGTTCGTCCACATCGTCTTTCCCACTTGTGAACGCGCACGCCCCTCGGCGTTCTTGACGACGAGCTCACCCTTCGCGTTGCGGCCTTCGGTGACCAGCTCACCGGCAGCGATTGCACGCATATGTCCGGATGTGAGGAATGACAGTCCATAGCGCCCAGTACGTCGGTTCAGGCGCCCGATCTTTATGCGTCCGGCCGCGAGATACTCGCGGAATGTAGGTGCCGAGAGCTGCCAGCAAGCTTCAGATCCGTCACTCTTTATGGGCCATTGGCTTATACAGCCGTCGGGGGGTGGTGGGGCGTCAGAGAGGGGAACTCCCAGTGGAAGATGCTCGCCGCATCCAACGATTGTCTCGCTTTCCTCGTCTATGTAAACGGGGAAGAATTTCGCTTTGGTATCCTCTCTTCGGGAGTTGCCACCGGAGCGTTGGAAAGCTTCCCAAGTAAATGGCTTCGCAGCGCCATCTTCAGATACGAATGTCGACGTTCCTGGCGTTGTATCGACGATTGTACGCGCTGGACGTGCCGCCCCGACATGCACGAAGAGTAGGTGCTCATCCACTCGCGAAAACTGATCAATGATCGACGCTCCCGCGGGATTGATGAGCGCCGTTACCATTTGAATTTTGGAACCTGTAAATAGTTGCTGAAGTAGTAGGGCGAGGCGATGGACTTCGTTTTCATCGATAGCGACGATCAACACGGAGCGGGCTGGATTGAGAAGCTGCTTGGCTAGTTTTAGGCGACGCTCCATGAACGCTAGCCACTTGGAATGACGGTAGAGGTCGTCACCATCGACATAGTTGTTATTGTACTTCCAGTCGCGGGCCCCCGAATTGTACGGGGGGTCGATGTAGATTGCGTCGACCTTGCCTTCGTGCGTGTATAGTAGCGTCTGGAGCGCGTGGAAGTTCTCAGCGTTGATGACCGTATGAAACGGCTTGTCGCCACCTCGTTCGACCTTGCCGGTCGACGCTAGACCGGCGTAGATCGGGTCCCGGAACTCAGCCACCACGACCAGGTCCTCGCACGGTCGAGTGGCTGTCTCGACCTCGTCGGAATCCGGGCTGACCCGTCGTGCCAGCGCGGCTACTTGGCCGTCGCTGGTCATGCTAAGATTCGTGACCTGCCACAAGCGTTCGTCGGTGCTCTTTGGATCCGCGCCTCGTGGAGCGAGGAACCGTACCTTGTCACCGCGCCTGACGGAGCGTCCCGGTAGTTCGACTGTCTCCGGTGTATGGCGCTCGAAGTTGAGGCCGAACGCTCGCCGCTCGCTGAGCGCCTTGATCTCCTTCGCGAGGTCGGCGGCCAGCTGAGGATCCGTCGCCTCGACTGCGCGCAGCAGGTTGCTCAGTGACGACAACAGGCAGCCTCCTCCATCTTCTTGGGTGACGGGCGTGTGAGGTGCGCCGACACGGGACTGCAGGCTATCGGTCGACCGCGATCCGACGGTCTGGAGACCTCCCGGATCGCACTCCTGGGCTCGCCGGACGTTCGTGGAGCAGGACCGTGCCGTCAACTGTGCCCTCGCCGGGCTGGCAGGTCTCCGGGATGCTGACACCGTGCCATCCCGCCGACCTCCCCGAGGGCGTACCGCACGGGCACCCGTGGGCGGAGCGTGGCATGGTCGGGTGCGGTTACGTCGAGGGGCCGCCCACGGGTGCCCGTGCGGTCGGTCTGGCGACAGGTCGACAGGATGGCACTCGGAAGGCGCGGGGAGCGGGGGCCCCGGGGGCCCGGGAGTCGACGGCAGCAGGTGGCGGCGCCGTTATCGAGGGTGCCGGGTCGAACGCGCCAGCTATGATCGGCCTCGATCGGGTTGCGAGCCGGGCGCGGCCGGATGATCGTCGAGATGCCGCCGAGTGTCTAACTGAGTGACAACCGAAGCGCGTGACCGTGGACGGCCACGGACGCCGATGGACTGTCTACCTGCACGGACGCGAATTAGTGATGCTGGCCGGCGCATATTCGCTGGTGCCTGGCAGTCAAGGGGTCAGGGGTTCGAATCCCCTCAGCTCCACGTAAGACGAGAAGATCGAAACCTGCCCCGCCTGAGTGCGGGGCAGGTTCGTTTCTGCGTCCGCCTGGTCCGGGATGTCGGCGTTGACGTGGGCGAGGGCGCTCGTGGTGGGCTCTGCCGGGACGTAGCTGACCTGCTCGTCTTCGTCGATGACGATGCGGGTGAACAGGGCGCGGTTGATCACTCGCCTTCTATAGGCGCATGGGGTCCGGCGGATTTCATGAGTGGGTGGTTCTGTCGAACCGCCCTGCGAAGGTACCTCCCGGTGAGAGAGACGCCGCTGTTCAGGAGCTGGGTCGGCGGGCCCTGGTGGACGAGGGTGCCGCCCTGGTCACCAGCTTCGGGGCCAATGTCGATGACGTGGTCAGCGTGGACGATGATGCGTTGGTTGTGCTCGATGGCGATGATGGTCGCCCCGGCGTCGACGAGGCGGTCGAACAGGGTCAGCAACCGGTCGACATCGGCGCTGTGCAGGCCCGCTGTCGGCTCGTCGAGCACAATCCGCACTCGTCCCGGATCACCGGTGTCGGCAAGGTACTTGGCGAGCAGCAGGCGCTGGCGTTCGCCGCCGGAGAGGGTGTCGGTGCTCTGTCCGATCGCCAGGTAGCCGAGGCCGACATCATCAAGCCAACGCATCCGTGCCGCGGTTGTGCCGCCGAGCAGTTCGGCGGCGGCCGGGGCGGTCATGCCGAGTACTTCGGCGATAGTCCGGCCGTGGAGAGTGGCAGCGAGAGCGGTCTGGTTGAAGCGGGTTCCGCTGCAGGCCTCACAGACTGTGGTGACGTCGTCGAGAAAGGCGAGGTCGGTGACGTTGACGCCCTTGCCCTTGCACATTTGGCATGCGCCGCGCGCGTTGGCGCTGAACCACGATGGCGACATCCGGTTGGCGGTGGCGAACGCCTGCCGGATCTGCTCGGCGATGCCGAGCACCGTCGCCGGAGTGGAGCGGATGCCCCCGCGAAGGGGCTCCTGACCGATGACGGCGAACTCCGGATGTTGGCGAGGCAGTTCCGCCGCGATGAGGGTGCTCTTGCCAGAGCCGGCGACGCCGGATACCGCCGTGAGCACGCCGAGCGGGATGTCCACGCTGAGGTCGTGGAGATTGTGCGCCGTGGCGTGTTGGATGGTCACCGTGCCTGCGGCCGAGCGCGGGTCGGTGTTGATGCGGATGGGCTCGCGCAGCATCCGACCGGTCGCGGTATCCGTTGCTGCCAACTCTTCCGGTGTTCCTGTGAACTGGACATGCCCGCCGGCGGCTCCCGCTCCCGGGCCGATGTCGATGACGTGGTCGGCTGCGGCGATCACGGCAGGATGGTGCTCCACAACAAGTACGGTGTTGTGTGCGTCGCACAGCCGTTCGAGCAGCGTCAGCAGCCGGTGCACATCGTACGGGTGCAGGCCGACGCTGGGCTCGTCGAACACGTAACAGACGTCACTGAGCGCGCTGCCAAGATGGCGAACGATCTTCACACGCTGAGCTTCTCCGCCGGACAGCGTGGTGGAGCGACGGTCGAGGCTGAGGTAGCCGAGCCCGACCTCGGACATCGCCTCCAGGCGCTCACGGATCGCATCGAGCACCGGCGATACCCTAGGATCGTCAACCGCGGCGACCACCGCGCGAAGCTCGGCGATGGGCAGGGCCGACCAGTCTACGATGGAGCGTCCGTCGATCCGGCTTGCCCGGGCGGCAGCGTTCAGCCGCGCGCCGCCGCACTCCGGGCAGGTCTTGCGGGTGACGACACGATGCAGGCTGGCCTGCTCGTCATCGGTGAGCCGGGACGGTGTCTTGCGCAGATAGCTGTCGCGCAGCCGCGGGATCACGCCGTCGAAACGGCTGGACTTCGGATAGTCCGCGTCGGGATTCGCCAGCGGCAGGTCCTCGGCGTACAGCAGCGTGTCCAGATCTTTCGCGGGCAGGTCGGAGAGCGGCCGGTCGGGGTCGATGAGGCCGGAATGCACCATCCGCTTCCACCGGTAGGTACCGGGAGCGAATGCTGGGAATCGGATCGCGCCCTCGTTCAGGCTGCGTGACCGATCCAGCAGCGCGTCCAGATCGATGTCGTCCACGGCGCCCAGGCCCTCGCAGCGCGGGCACATCCCGCTCGGGTCGTTGAACGAGTATGCCGGCGAGTACCCCGCACTCGGCACACCGATGCGAGCGAACAGCATCCGCAGCAGCGGCGCGATATCGCTCGCCGTACCGACCGTGGAACGGGCGTTGCCGGTGAACGGGCGCTGATCCACGACGGTGGTGAACATCAGACCGTCGATTCGGTCAACCTCGGCATGCCCATATTGCGGCAGTCGATTGCGCACGAACAACGGATAAGACTCCGCGACCAGCCGCTGAGCCTCGGCCGCGATCGTGCCGAACGCCAGCGACGACTTCCCAGACCCGGAAACCCCGGTGAACACCGTGATCCGGTGCTTCGGCACCCGCACCGAGACATCCCTCAGATTGTTCGTTCGAGCGCCCTCAACGATGATCCACCCTGTTCTGCCTGTTTCCGTTTCGCCTGCCATGGCTCCACGCTACGATCAGATGTGGACAGATTAGAGCCACAACTCAGGAAGGTCGATGGGGTCACCACGCGAGCGGATGCTGCGGCTGCTCTCCCTCCTGCAGAGCGGTCGGAAGTGGCCAGCGGCCGATCTCGCTGACGCGACCGGGTGTACACCCCGCACTCTGCGCCGCGATATCGAATACCTACGCGAACTCGGCTACCCGGTGCAGAGCGTCCGCGGCCCGGGTGGCTACTACCAGCTCGTCGCCGGCCGTGCGGTGCCGCCGCTGATGCTGGAGGATGACGAAGCGGCAGCGACGGTGCTGGGACTAAAGCTCGCGGAATCCGAAGACACTGCCGGCGGCCCGACGGCGGAAGCGGCCCGCCGCGCTGGCGACAAGCTGCGCCGCATCCTGCCGCCAGCACTCAGGCGCAGCACCGACCAGCTGCTCGCTGCGATCGAACTCACCGCTACCGCCTACCCGCTGCCCGTGCCCGAGCTTCTGCGCACGGTCGCCACAGCGATCTCCGCGAACCGCGCACTCGTCTTCGGCTACCGGGGCAAGACCGGCAACACCGAACGTGAGGTCGAGCCGGCCCGCGTGCTGCGCCTCCGGCAGCGCTGGTACCTCTTCGGCTGGGATCGCAAACGTGGTGACTGGCGCACTTTTCGGCTTGACCGCATCGACGGCATCCCGGCAACCGGCTCCCGTTCTCTGCCGCGCACCCCACCCGCCGATGACCTCACCGCGTACCTGCGTGAGCACTTCGAGGGCGTCCCCGCTCTCACGGTCACACTCGCGCTCCACACGAGCGCGGCGGACGCCGCCGCCCGCCTGCACCGGATCGACGGCGTGATCGAAACCCTCGGAGAGGATCGCTGCCGCTACACAGCCCATGTCGACTCGTACGAATGGCTCACCCTCGTGCTCGTCCTCAGCGACATTGACTTCACTGTCGAAGAGCCGGAATCCTTCCGTAGGCACCTCGTTGCGCAGGCACACCGGCTGATACGGGCCGTATGAGCGAGCAACGGGCCTAGCTCTCTGCAGTCATCGCCGAGTCCGACCCTGTCACGCACTGTATGACGAATCTGGCATCGCCACCGCAGGACAGGCCGACAGGGTGAGCCGGGCGAACACCCGGTGCGGCACCGAGGTGACGTTCTCGGCCTCGGCGGGGGTGAGACCGTTGGTGCCGTAGTCGCGGTCGATGCGGCCCTTGACTCTGGGTGCGTGGACGGCGGAGCGGGTGCAGCCGTTCTTCTTGCGCCGGCCTGAGCAGGTAAAGCACTCGTACCGCTCGCCATGTGGCCCAGCCCCGGGCATGCTCCCTGCGCACGGCTTGGGGTCGTGCGGCTACCGGCTGACCGACGATCGCCGCGGCGATCACGGAACTGGCTCGCCGGGAGCAGCGACGCTTGTGGCAAACGTAAGCAATCACTTACACTCAATGCATGTCCGCTCTTGATGTGCTCGCCGATCCGACTCGTCGGCGCATCGTCGAAGTTCTCGCCGGGGGCGAGCTCGACGCGGGAGCCATCGCGTCTCACTTCGACATCAGCCGCCCCGCCGTCTCCCAGCACCTCGGAGTCCTCGTGGAGGGTGGTGTGCTCGGTGTGCAGAGGCGGGGAACGCGGCGCATCTACCGGCTTTCGCCATCGGCGCTATCCGAAGCGGGCGACTGGCTCTCAGCACAAGCGGAACGCTGGAACCGCGCACTCGACGCACTCGAAGAAGCCCTCGACCAAGGAGACATATGACCACCACACCACCCACAGGAGCAGGAACGCTCGGTATCGGGGAGGATGGAACCTTCCGCATCCGGTTCGACCGGACGCTCCGCCACTCGCTGCCGAAGGTCTGGGCCGCCCTGACCGACCCGTCGAAACTCTCGGTATGGATGCCGGGCTGCCGAATCGACCCTCACGTCGGCGGAACGACTGTCTATGACTTCGGGGAAGAGGGCCGGGCGACCGGCGAGGTCCTCGCGATCCGCCCGCCCAGCGAGGTCGATCCGAGCGGGGAACTGGAACACAGTTGGCGCTGGGAAGGGCTTCCCGACTCGATCGTCGCCTGGCGTCTCGAACCCGTCGAGGAAGGCACTCGTCTCCTCCTCATCCACCGCGAGGTCGTCCGCGACCCGGCGGTCGAGTTCGCGATCGGCTGGCACGTCATCCTCGACACCCTCGACCGCTACGTGGAGGATCACCCCTGGGACGATGTATGGGACGACTACGACCTACTCGCCGAGCACTACCGGCAGGCTGTCTAGGCGTCACCGTGGCTCTTGCAGGCCGCGAGTTGGTCCGTGTCAACGGATCCTGAAAATTGACCCCCGTGGGGTCCGGGGATTTTGACCCCCCGAGTGGTCTGTCAGTCCTGGTTGCTGCGTTGCTTGGCGAG
>NZ_JBFAON010000035.1:0-48929 GCF_040659795.1 Pseudonocardia sp. NPDC049635 | reverse complement strand
GAGGACGGCGACCCGGACGGCTGCTCGCCCTACGGCTGCCGCTCCGGCCTCCCGGCGGACGGTGCCGCGTGATCGCCGACCAGTCCACCCCCACCACCGACACCGCCCAGGAGGGCACCCATGGCTGAGCACGCCTGCTGCTCCGAGTACAACTGCCGCCGCAAGCAGCCGATCCTGGTGCGCCCCGAACCGTTCGGCGGCGGCTGGGTCGCGGTAACCAAGTACCGCAAGCGCGGCGCCAACGGCCTCGTCGCCGACGAGAAGCACCGCCTGGACCCGGTGTCGCAGGCCGAGATCGAGCTGAACGGGTCGGTGCTGCACGACCTGTTCGACCACGTGAAGCAGGCGTGGTCAGGCACCGAGGACGACTCGGAAGCCGACCGAGCCTACCGGGACGTACTGGACAAGATCGCGGAGCTGACCGAGGCGAGGAAGGCTGCACTGCTCGGCGCGCCGGCCGCGGTGTCGTCTGCCGGCCCGGAAGGGGACCACCAGTGAGCGCCATGCAGAGCACAGAGGTCACCGGGTACTGCCCAATGGGCTGCGGCCGCACGCTGTTCCTTGCCGCGGGCGGCCGGGTCACCTGCCGCCATGTCGACTGCCCCGCCCCGTGCGCCGTCGACGACCTCCTCGACGACCGGGAGACCGAGCACGTCGTCGAGTTCGCCGACACCGTGTTCACCGTCCGGCACCCGCTCCGGGAGCGCCTCGGCGACCAGCTCATGGCGTGCGAGCTGCACCAGTACATCGCCGACCTACCCGGCCCACCGGTGGTCCCGGGCCGGTACCGGGCCCGCGCGGACGGTGATCGGTGGTCGTGGGAGCTCATCGGCCCGTCCGGTGTCGTCCCGGCTGGGGGTGACGCAGATGACCGCTGACCCGACCGGCACCCGGAAGACGATCGAACGCGTCGGTCTGGGTGCGTGGTTCCAGGTCAACGACGACGGGACCCCGACCTGGGTGTGCTGCCACGCCGTCCTCCGCGGCAAGATCCCGGCGACCGGACAGAAGGTCACCGAGCTGCGCGGCGCCACGGCGGACGGGGAGCTGATCTCGTTCGTCGACCTGGACAACTCCCCGATCCAGGCGCTCACGAAGCGCGAGGCGAAGGCGGCCGGTCTGGTCGACCCGCGCACCGTGGCAGCTGGGGATGCCCGATGACCGCGCAGCTGCAGCTCGACGTCGCCGGCCGTCGTGCAGCGCCGATCGAGGCTCGGCTGCTGCGGGAGCTGGACCACTTCCGGCAGCACCCGCCTGCACCCGACGACACCGAGAACGTCCGCGCCCACCGTGATCTGATCGCCGGCCACGAGCTGCTGCTCGACTGGCTCGGCACCGTCGACCCGCTGCCCGACGACCCGCTCCGGTGGCCGTGCTCGGCGTGCTGGGCGGCCCCTGGCACGCCGTGCGACGTCCCCGGGACTCGCTCGAAGTGGACACCGCCCGGTCCGCGCTTCCACCTCGACCGTGGGACGGCGGGCCGGTGGGGCGGCGTCGTGGACCGGGCCGAGCCGGGTGGTGGCCGGTGCTGACGATCCTGCTCCGCGCGCTGTTCCGCCGCCGCCCGGCCCGCTGCCGCTGCTGCCCCACCCACCAGCCCGCCGCGCGTCCGGACGTCCGTGGGGCGGTGCCGCGGTGAGGCTGCGCGGGCTGCGTCGGCGGCTGAGCGTGGCACTGGGCGCTGCGGAGGAGCTGGCCCAGGTGCGGGAGGAGCTGGCGGCGGTGAGGGCCGCGTACGCCCGAGACGCGGCTCTGTTCGTGGCTCACCGGGCGGAGTGGGACCGGGAGCGGCAGGAGCTGCGCGCCCGGGAGGCGGAGCTGTTGGCGGCCGGCCTGTCCGCCGGAGCACGCGGCCTGGTCGAGGACCTCCTTCGGGCCCGGGACACGTTCCGGGCCATGGCGAGGGCGGGGCTGCGGCACGAGGCGAAGGTGATCGAACTGGATGAGAGGCGAGCACGATGACCGAGCAGACCGAGACTCCGCCACCCCCGATCGTCTGGGTCGACACGGAGACGACCGGTGTCGGCCCGGACCGGGTGCCGTGGGAGATCGCCGTCGTGCGTCGCGCCCCGGACGGCTCGGAGTCCGAGCACCGGTGGTTCCTCCCGGTCGACGCGGCCAAGGCGGACGGGTTCGCGCTGCGGCTGGGCGGGTTCTGGGACCGGCACCCGGGCGGCCGGGCCGCGACCCGCCGGGAGCTCGACGAGCGCATTCTGCTCGACGATGCCCCGGCGCTGTCGGCACGAGCCGGGATGGCAGACCCGGGCCGAACCGCCGTCGAACTGATGCGCCTCACTCACGGCGCAGTCTGGGTCGGGGCGAACCCGGCGTTCGATGCCGAGCTCGTCGAGCGACTGCTACGCCAGCACGGCATGCAGCCGACGTGGAACTACCACCTGGTGGACACGGGCACCCTGATGCTCGGCTACCTGCACGCCCGCGCCGACGCCGGCCTGGGCGAGCGCCCCTCGGTGACCTACCGCTCGGACGACCTGGCGAAGCTGGTCGGAGTCGAGCCGGCCTCCGACGAGGAGCGGCACACCGCGCTCGGTGACGCCCGCTGGTGCCAGCGCATCTACGACCGGGTCACGGGCGGGGTGACGTCGTGAGCTGGCTGTGCAGGGTCGGTGTGCACCGGTGGGCCGAAGTCGCCGTGTCGGGCGCCCGGCTGCTGGCCGGTAGCCCGGTGTGCTCGGTGACGGCGCGCTGCCGCCGATGCCCGGTCGTCCGGCACGAGCAAAACCGCCGCCCGCCGGCGCGGCGGAAGAGTTCGGCGTCGTGACCGCGACGAAACCCCGCTACCGCCGCCAGCGGGTCACCAGGGCGGACGGCTCGGTCGCGGTCCAGACGAAACCGCCACGCGCCGACGTCCTCTATCACCCGCGGACGGGCTGGATGACGGTGCTGGTCCGCCGCACCCACGACGTGGAGCTGGCCCGGGCGATGGCGGAACGCCGCTGGCTCGAGGTCGGCGACGGCCGGCCGCTGGCCGATGTGGTGCGGGTCGGCTGGTGGCAGACCTACAGCACCACGGAGATCCCGGCGGACGCCGCGGAGGACTCCCGCGGCCGCGCGGTGCGGTTCACCCGCGACGACCGCGCCCGCGCCGCGGGCCCCGGCGTGGAGTTCCGACCTGTCACAGATCAGGAGGCTGCACGGTGAACAAGGACGACCAGCGTCGCGTGGACCGGCTCCGGGACGCCGCTGAGCGCCTCGGTGGCCTCGGCCCACGCGACGACGCGGTGGACATCGAGGTGTACCCACCGCCACCCGGCCAGCCGAAGCTGGCGGGCCTGCCGCAGCGCATGGTGTTGCCCGCTGCCGTGGCCCGGCCGATGGCGGTGTCGCTGCTCGCGGCGGCGGAGCGCATCGAGATGGTCGGCTGGTCCCTCGGCCAGCCGGTCTCCTACCAGCTGGAGATCGCCGGCGTCATCGTCGGCGAGGACCTGGGGCACAACCGGTGACCGCGACCGGGTACCGGCGCCGTCAGCGGCGCAAGGGCTACCCCCGCCAGCTGCTCCCGGCGATGTTGCCCTGGCAGGCGCGTGTGCTCCGCGCCCACGGCATCCCCGTCGGCCGGCTCCGGGCACGCGACATCGTCGACGCCCCGATCATCAGCTACCGGGGGCGAGGCGGATGACCGCCCCGCCCATCCTGCTGCTCCCCCGCCCGCTCCCCCGCTCCCCGGAGGCCTCCCCGATGCCCACCCAGCACGACCAGTCCACCGCCCCCGTGGACCCCGACACGGCCGCGCTGGAGCTGCAGACCGCGGTGGACCAGCTGACGAAGCCGACGCTGCACCGCCTGAACCGGGGCGAGCCGGCGCCCGGGTCGGACGAGTACCAGCAGATCGTCGACGACCGGGACCTGGAGCAGGCGTCGTGGAACCGGCTGTCGGAGGCGTACCGGCTGCGGGACACCCAGGTCGCCCGCGACGCCCTGGACGTGATCGACCTGATCGCCCACCGCCGCGCCGCCCGCACGGTCCCCACCGTCGAGGTCCCGCCGCTGCTGCTGCAGCTCCAGCACGCCATCCCGAACGGCTCCGACACCGGCCACTCCAGCCCCGGCACCGGTGCGGCTCGCTCCCCGCTGGCTCTCGCCGCGCTCGACGTCGTCTCGGAGATCGCCACGGCGACCGGGTTCCGCGGCCCGGCCAGCTCCCCCAACCTGGCCGCCCACCTGGCCGCGTGGTGCGTGAAGGTGTGCGGCGACGAGACCCAGGTCGTCCAGGCCGCTCAGCTCGCCGCTGGCTGGCCGGACCGGGCCCGCGCCGTCCTCGACCCGGTGAAGCACTGGACGATGCCCGGCGCCTGCCCTGACTGCGGGAACCGCACGGCCTATGTCCACCGCGACGGCGAGGTCGTCCGGGTCCCGGCGATCGCTCTGGACACGACGTCCCGGCCGACGACGGCACGCTGCCTGCGCTGCCCGGCCCGCTGGGCCGGCGAGGCGCAGCTGCAGCAGCTCAACCGAGTCCTGAATGAGGAGGCTGGCGCATGAGCCAGAACCCCCGGATCGACTGTGGACTCTGCCGACTGCTCAACCCTCGCGATGAGGAGCGGCAGTACGCGGCGGCGGTGACCGTTGTGGAAGGGACCGCACTGTGCGCCGGCCACATCCCCGCCGTGCGCCGCGCCCTCGTGCTGCCCATCGACCGGACCGTCGACACGTTCGCATTCCACCTGTTCACCGTTACCCGTGAGGACGCAGCAGCCGCCCGGGAAGCCGGAGCCTGACTGCGGCGTGCTCACCGCGACGCGCTACGGGCCGGTGGACCGGGCTGAGTCCGCCGGGTCCGCGCGAAGTGTTCAGCTTCGCTCGTCAGCCAGTACCCCTCGATGACGGGGAGCGGGAAGTCGTCGCGCTTGCCGCCGCGGCGCTCAGTGAGCAGCTGGTAGATGCGCTGCCGCTTCACACCGAGGAGGTCGGCGAAGGCCTGGGCGTCGGTGAGCGGCGGTATGCCGCGGGTCGCGGCGCGCCGTCGCTGCTCGTCGTCGGTGAGGACCTCGATGGCGTGCCAGTCGGTGACCTGGTGGCCGGCGTGGGTGACCTCCTCTATGAGGGCGGCCGCCGCAGTGGAGGCGATGCTGGGGACGTCCACGGCGTCCGGGGATGCGCTCGCGGAGACGCGCAGCCATGGCTCGTCGCGGGCGATGGAGGTCATGACGAGCTCGGCGGCGAGCGTGCTGGCCCAGCGGGTGGCGATGTCGCTGGCTTGCTCGTCGCTGATGGGGCGATCGAGCGCGACGGTGAGGGTGATGGTGTGGTGGTTCATGGCGCCCATCCTGCCTGAGTTGCTTTCATATGTGCAAGGAACAGTGAGAGGTACGATCGCGGGGCCGGGCCCGGGGTACTACGGATACCCCGGGCCCGGTCCTTGGGTCACTCCCGCCAGAACCCCGGCGGCGCGGTGAACCCTTCGAGCATCTCCAGGCCGGTCACCAGGATCCGAAGTGCGACCAGGCTGACCTTGTCGTTTCCGGTGAACGTCCGGGCTGGCACCTGGTGCTGGCGCCGGGCGTCCTTGCTGATGATCACGTATTCGGTGTCGCCGTTGACGACTCCGAACCCCTGCCGCTGCAGGGCCTCCAGGATGCTCTCCGCGGGCGTCATCACGTCCCCTCTCTGTAGTTGTTCCTTACATGAGCTAGCGTATCTCATCACCGAGAGATGCGCAAGATGTTGTAAGGAACGTGGTGGGCGCGTCGCACTTGCACCAACCCCAGGTCAGAGCGCTACAGTGCCCCCGCTCAGTACACGTGTGCCCAGGCCCAGCCGGTTCTCCACGGCTGGGCCTGGCCCGTTTCCGTAGCCACCGAGGCGCACCCGCTTGGACACGAGGGGGTGCGCCTCGTCGTGCCCCTACCCCGCCGTACGCCGCTGGAGCGCCGCACCCCGATGCCCCGGGGCAGCTCCGAGCTCAAGCGCACCCCGATGCCGGCCCGCCGGGCGAACCCGCGCCGCTACTTCGCCAAGGCCATCCCCGAGACCGTGCGCCGACAGGTCCTGGCCCGCGACGACCGGGCCTGCTGCCGCTGCGGCCACTCGGTCATCGGGCAGCGCTACTCCCTGCACCACCGCAAGCCCCGCTCCCAGGGCGGCGAGCACACCACCGCGAACCTGGTCACCCTGTGCGGGACGGGTACGACCGGCTGCCACGGCTGGGTCGAGTCGTTCCGCGACCGGGCACGCGAGGCCGGCTGGCTGGTGCCCCGCTCGGTCGACCCGGCCACGGTGCAGGTGCGCACCTGGCAGCACGGCCTCGCCTGGCCGGGCGACACCTGGATCCCGGTGGACTGACCCGTGCCCAGGTACGGGTCCACCACCCTGCGCGGGTACGGCGCCGCACACCAGCGCGCTGCACGGGCACTGAAGGACCAGCTGCGTCGTGACGGTGAGGGAACGTGCTGCCGCTGCGGGCGCACGCTCTACGCCTGGCAGCTCGACGTCGACCGCAACGACATGCGCGGCGTCGACGCCGACCATCACGAGCTGGCGCGCGCGCTCGGCGGCGAGCTGCCCGACGCGCTCGCCTGCCGCAGGTGCAACCGGTCGGCCGGCGCGACTCTGGGCAACCAGCTACGCGGCCACGCACCACGACGAGCACGACGACTGCGCGAGTGGTGACGCATGACGATCATGCTCAATGTTGGACACGATCAACAACCCGCCAAGATCGTTGATCATGCGAGTTGTCGATCATCAGTGATCCACATCTGATCAACAGCGCGCAGCGCTCTGACCTGCGGAAACGCAGCGGGGATCCCGAGAAAATCCAGGTCAGAGGCCTATGACCCCGCTCTCGACCTTTTTTCTCTCTCTTAGGCGCCCACCCGGGACCGTCACGCGTGACGCATCACGCGTCACGAGCCCCTGACCTGCGGAAAGGCGCACGTGATGGCCGATTCGCCCGCGGAGAGGGCTCGGCGGGCCCGCCGGCACCGCAAGGGCGACCACTCGCTGTGCGACCCGGCCCGGCGGTGCGACCTGGCCGACCAGGCCGCCGCGAACGAGGCCGTCGCGGCTGCCGAGACCCGGCCGGGTGGCCGGTACGGGCCGCGTGGGCAGGCGCTGCACGACGCGCTGGCCGGTGAGCCGTGGGTGGGGCCGATGCAGCGGGCGCTGCTCGACGAGGCGTGCCGGGTCGCTGACCGGCTCGACCGCCTGGACGCGGCACTGACCGACAAGGGCACATGGCTGCGCTACGAGCGGTCGGACCAGCCCGGCGAGGTCGTGATCACGATCGACAGCGTGCTGTCGGAGACCCGGCAGCAGGAGATGGCGTTCCGGGCGCTGATCGCGGAGCTGGACAAGGCAGCGACCAGGACGGCGAAGCCCGGGGCCGGGCCGATGCGACCGTCGAAGAAGGGCGGTGGCCTGGTTGACCTCCGCGAGCGTGCTGCTCGGCGCGCCGGCGCCGCGGGTTGAGCTCCGCCCGGCTGACGTCATCGGCTCCTACGGGCCCGAGGCGTGCGAGCTGGCCGAGCTGGCCGGGCTCCCGCTGGAGGACTGGCAGGCCGACGCCCTCGACGTGATGCTCAGCTTCCGCGCCGACGCGAAGTGGGCGGCGCGGGAGTACGCCGAGCTCGTCGGTCGCCAGCAAGGCAAGAGCGCCGGTGTGGGGCTGCCGCGCGCGCTGGCCGGGCTGCTGCTGCTCGGCGAGCGGCTGATCATGTGGTCCGCCCACGAGGTGAAGACCGCGCTGGAGAGCTTCCTGGCGCTGCGGCTGGCGTTCGAGCAGCTCGGCGAGCCGGCCGGGAACAACCTGATCGCGCTCGACGACGGCGCACTGCTGGTCAAGGTCATCAACAACAACGGCTACGAGGGCTTCGAGCTGTCCACCGGGCAGCGAATGCGGTTCGTGGCCCGGTCCAAGGGCTCCGGGCGCGGGTTCTCCGGCGACGTGAACCTGATCGACGAGGCGTTCGCCTACACCCGCCAGCAGCAGTCCGCGCTCGCACCGACACAGCTGGCCCGCCCGAACCCGCAGACGGTGTACCTGTCCTCACCGCCGCTGCGCGGCGACGTCGAGGAGGGCAAGGTCCTGTTCGCGCTCGCGGCCCGGGCAGCGAAGGGCCACGCCGGCGGCGAGACCGAGCTGGGCTTCCGGGACTGGGGGCTGGCGACCAGCCTCGACGACGTCGCAGCGATGGCGAAGGCCGACCGGGCGGCGTTCCTCGACGACCGGGACAACTGGTGCGCGGCACTGCCGGCGCTGGGCCGGGGCCGGGTCACCGAGGCGTCGATCCTGACGCTGCGCCGCGAGATGGACGAGCTGGACTTCGCCCGCGAGGTCCTCGGCTGCTGGCCGGTGCAGCTCTCGCTCGACGGCCGGTGGCAGGTCATCCGGGAGAGCGCCTGGCGCGCCCGCGGCGACGGCGATCGCGACGCCTGGTCGGACTCGGTCGCGTTCGCCGTGTCGATGCCGCCCGAGCAGGACTGGGCGGCCATCGACGTCGCCGGGCCGTCGCTCGACGGTGACGAGATCCTGCTGCAGGTCGCCGACTACGAGCGCGGCACCGCGTGGGTTCTCCCCCGGATCCTCGAGCTCGCCGCCAGGCACCCGGACGCGGTCACCGCGATCGACCCACGCGGTCCGGCCGGCTACCTGATCCCGCACCTGGAGCGCGCCGGCGTCGAGATCGTCACCCCCAGCGTGCTGGAGGTCGCGCACGCCGCGCAGCGGTTCGTCCGCGGAGTGGTCGACGAGCCGGTGATCCGGCACTTCGACCAGGAGGCCCTCGACATCGCGGTGAAGGCCGCGGTGAAGCGCCCGATGGGCGA
This sequence comes from Pseudonocardia sp. NPDC049635, assembly GCF_040659795.1. NCBI lineage: Bacteria > Bacillati > Actinomycetota > Actinomycetes > Pseudonocardiales > Pseudonocardiaceae > Pseudonocardia > Pseudonocardia sp. NPDC049635. Next base: position 40,142 of record NZ_JBFAON010000035.1, on the reverse strand, counting down.
CGGCTGGACGTGGATGCGCCGTGGCGGCACCGACATCAGCCCCGTCGACGCCGGCTCGCTGGCGGTGTGGGCGGCAGAGGACGCGGCTGGGCCGGTGTCGGCGCCCCTCGCGGTCCCGGCGAACACCGGCAACGACTACGGCGACGGGCTCGGTGCCCTCGGCGGCGATCTCGCACACGTCGGATTCTGAGAGGAGGCGAGAGGTTGAGCGACACCCCGAACCCGCCCGTGACCGAGCTCGGCTTCGGCAACGTCAACCCCGCCACCTGGTGGGGTTCGATCGACGAGCCGACGCCGGAGCTGCGGTGGCCGCTGAACGTGAAGGTCTACGACCGGATGCGCCGTACCGACACGCAGGTGCAGTCCGTGCTCCGGGCGGTGACGATGCCGATCCGGCGGACCAGCTGGCGGTTGTCCCCGAACGGCGCCCGGGACGAGGTCGTCGCACAGATCGCCGAGGACCTCGGGTTGCCGATCGACGGGGACTCCGACGTGCCCCGTCCGGTGCGGACGCGGGACCGGTTCTCGTGGACCGAGCACCTGCGGCTGGCGATGCTGTCGCTGGTGTTCGGGCACATGCCGTTCGAGCAGGTGTGCCGGCTTGACGAGCGGGGCCGGGTCCGGTTGCGGAAGCTCGCGCCGCGGATGCCGGCGACGATCAGCGAGTTCGACGTCGCCCGCGACGGGGGCCTGCGGTCGATCGTGCAGGACCCACCGTCCTGGTCCTCACCGACGGAGTTGCTGCGCGGGCAGAAGCCACCGCGGGCAGTGCGGATCCCGATCAACCGCCTGGTGGTCTACTCCAACGAGCGGGAGGCCGGGAACTGGCAGGGCCAGTCCATGCTGCGGGCCGCCTACAAGTTCTGGCTGCTCAAGGACCGGATCCTGCGCATCCAGGCGATGACGCTCGACCGGAACGGCATGGGCCTGCCGCTGTACAAGGGCGCCGCGAAGAACGAGGACCTCAAGCCGGGTCTGCAGATGGCCACCGACTGGCGGTCCGGTGAAGCCGCCGGGGCAGCAGTCCCGAACGGTGCGGACCTGCTGCTGCGCGGCGTCGAGGGCGACCTGCCCGACGCCGACCGGGTGATCCGCTACTACGACGAGCAGATCGCCCGCGGCGCCCTGCTGCACTTCCTCAACCTCGGCACCCAGACCGGGTCCTGGGCGCTCGGGTCGACGTTCGCCGAGTTCTTCCAGATGAGCCTGCAGACCCTCGCCGACGACGTGAAGGACGTAGTCGACCAGCACGTCATCGAGGACCTCGTCGACTGGAACTGGGGTATCGACGAACGAGCCCCCCGGCTGATCTGCGACGAGATCGGATCCCGCCACCCGGCGACCCCGGAGGCGCTCAAGGCACTCGCCGACGCCGGGATCGTGCTGCCCGACCGGGACCTCGAACAGGCCGTGCGCCACCTCTACGGCCTCCCGCCGAAGGGCGCCTACAGCCAGCCCGCCGGGTCTGCCCCGAACCCCGCCCCGGCCCCTGGAGGGACGACCCCATGACCACGCTTCCGCAGCTCATCGGCGCCGCCCGGCACCGCGCCATCGCCGCGTTCGGACGCCCCTCGGCGGTCGTAGCGCTCGCCGAAGGCGAGACTGCTGCCGAGCCGTCCGAACCGAGCACAACCAGCGCCGACGTGTACCTGTTCGGCTCGATCGGCGGGTTCCTGGGCGTCACCGCGAAGGACTTCGTGCGCGACGTCGGCTCCCTCGACGTCGAGCGCATCGTGCTGCACCTCAACACCCCGGGCGGGGACGCGCTGGAAGGCGTGGCCATCGCGAACGTCCTGCGAGCACACAAGGCTCGGATCGAGGTCCGGGTCGACGGGATGGCGGCCTCGGCAGGCTCGGTCATCGCAATGGCCGGCGACGAGATCATCATGGGCATCGGCAGCCAGATGATGGTGCACGACCCGTGGGGCATCACGATCGGCAACGCGGCCGAGGTCGCTGCGTTCGGCCGTCGACTCGACGCGACCGGCGACAGCCTCGCCTCGACCCTGGCCGCCAAGGCCGGTGGCACCACCGCCGAGTGGCGCGAGGTCATGCGCGCCGAGACCTGGTACACGGCCGACGAGGCCGTCGCCGCCGGGCTGGCCGACCGCGTCGCCGCTGCCGACGAGACCGGCACCGCGGAGGGCGAGCAGATCACCCCGGGCGGGAACCGGTCGTTCTGGGATCTCTGGGACTCGATCGACGAGGACGCGTTCGACCTGTCCGCGTTCGCCTACCAGGGCCGCCAGCACGCGCCCGCGCCCGCCATGCCGGGCCGACAGACCCCCGCCGCGGCCGCGGTCGGGACCCCCGAAGGAGAAGGGAGCCGCACCGTGGCGTTCAGCGACGAGCAGCTCACCACCATGCGTCGCCGGCTGGGTCTCGCCGTCGACGCGGACGAGGCGACGATCGTCGCCGCGCTCGGCGAGGCCCTTGACGAGCAGGCCGCACCTGCGGCCACCGCACGGCCCGCGCTGCCCGAGGGCGTGGTGACGATCGAGGCGGCTGCCCTGGAGCAGCTGCAGACCGACGCCCGCGCCGGCCGGGACGCGCTGGCCCGCCAGCAGCGGGACGACCGTGAGCGGCTGGTCGCCGCCGCGGTCAACGACGGCCGGATCCCGCCCGCGCGGCGGGAGGCGTGGGTGAACATGCTCGCCGCCGACTCCGGCGCGGCGGAGACCCTCGCGAGCCTGCCGAAGGGCCTCGTCCCGGTTGGTGAGCCGACCGGGCACGACGGGAACGACGAGACCGCCCAGGCCGACCTGGTCGACCTGATCTGGGGCGCCGAGACCAGCGAGAAGGGTGCCTGAGATGGCCGACTACGTGCCGGTGTTCAAGCCCGGCGAGGACCTGACGATGACCGCGGCCGCCGACATCGTCGGAGGCCGCCTGGTGCGGGTGTCGGGGAACAACACCGTCCAGGAGACCTCCGCCGCGACGTCGGGGTGGCTCGGGATCGCCACTCAGGACGCGAAGTCCGGTTCGAAGGTCACCGTGACCTCCGGCGGCGTGCAGGAACCGACCGTGGCTGCCGCGGTGGTCGCCGGTGACGTCCTGATCCCGGCCGCGGACGGTCGTGTCACGCCGATCGCAGCAGCCGAGGACTACTCGCAGGTCGTGGGCATCGCCCTGACCGCCCAGCCCACGGCCGGCCAGAAGTGCCGCGCCCGGTTCATCCGCTAAGGGGACCCCGCGATGCCCTACACGTACCCACCCGCCGGTCCGACGTTCACCGGCGAGACCGTCACCATCCACCGCCTGCTCCAGGACCCGGCGCAGATCGCGAAGCGGCTGCGTCAGCTCGCCGCTGAGCGGTTCATCGCCGACGCCCTGCTCACCGGCCGCTACACCGCTGCCGGTGGCTCCATCCAGTGGGAGCAGGACGACGACAGCCTCTACACCGAGCGTCCGCCGGAGGCCATCCGCCCGGGTGGTGAGTACCCGATGTCGCCGCTGGGCATGGGGACCACCCAGATCGCCGAGGTCCAGAAGTGGGGCCAGGACGTGCCCGTCAAGGACGAGGCGATCAAGCGGCTCAAGCTCAACCCCGTCGACCGGGCCTTCAACAAGCTGATCAACCACATGGTGAAGACCGTCGACGGCATCGCGATGGCCGCGATCCTCTCGGCCGTCACGAACACCCAGGCCGCACGCGCGGTCTGGACGTCGGCGACGGCCAAGCAGATCTTCCTCGACGTCAGCGAGTCCAAGGCGAAGATCATCGACCTGGGACTCGGCTACGACCCTGACACCGTGGTCGTGCCGACCCTGACGTGGGTGCATGCGATGGCGACCTTCGCCGACGCCGGATACCTGCCCCGGGAGGACAACCGGCAGCCCGTCCTGACCGGTGACTTCCCTGTCATCGACGGGATGCGGTGGCTCACCACCCCCTTCGCGCCCGTGTCGACCGCGGCGATGGTGCTCGACAGCACCGCGCTCGGTGGCATGGCTGACGAGGACCTCGGCGGACCCGGTTACGCCGGCGCGCTCGCCGGGATCCAGACGAAGTCGATCCGCGACGAGGAGAAGGACGGCTACCGGCTGCGTGCCCGCCGGGTCACCGTGCCGGCCGTCGTCGAGCCGGCCGCCGCGCGCACGATCACGGGGGTGGCTGCCTGATGGGCGTCTACGAGGTCAGCGGCCCACTGGCGGTCGCGAAGGCCAGCGACGGGAAGATCCACTACTACTACCACGGCTCGGTGCTGCCCCCGGAGCTGCCGACCGTCGAACTGGACCGGCTCGTCGCGACCGGCCTGGTCCGCAAGGTCGACGGACAGCAGGGCACCGAGGCGCCGGCCTACCTCGCAGGACCCGCGACCGTCGGACCGGTCATCGGCGGCCGCCCCGTGGGCGACCACCCGGCCGGTGACCAGCCCGGTGGAACTGCCGGTCCGGAACCGGTGCGGCCGGCCGACAGCGCCTCGGTCGCCGCGTGGCGGGAGTACGCAATCGCCCGTGGCGATGACCCCGCCGAGGTCGAGCAGCTCAACCGCAAGCAGCTCGCCGAGCGGCACCCCGAGTAATCGGTGGCCCAGCCACTCGAAGTGCTCCCCCTCGACAAGGCCAAGGAGCACCTCAACCGCGAGAAGATCCGCCAGCCCGGTGAGGACGACGAGCTGGAGGAGTTCATCGGCGCCGCCGTCGACCGGGTCAGCCGCCACCTCGGCCGGCCGGCGGACCCCTCCCGACCGCTCGACGTGCTGGCGGCGAAGGTGGTGCTCGCCGAGTACTGGAAGACCCAGCGCCCGGCTGCAGGTCGGTCGAGCACCTACACGGGGCACGTCAACCCGAACGCGGACGACGGGCCGACCTCAGGGGCGTCGATCCGTGTGAAGCTCACGGACCTGCTCGGACCCGCCGCACCCGACGCCGGGTCGGCCCCACAAGGGCTGTTCCCTCCCCCGCAGGCCTGGCCGGACCCGATCCAGGGGCTGAGGTGAGCGGGCACGCCGCCGTGGCCGCGGCCCGCCGACTCCACACCGTCGCCACTGAACTGTTCGGGGACGAGGTCAACGTCGGGTTCGGGCCTGTGCCCGGCCCGACTGAGGCACTGGACTCGGTCGCCGTCGCACTGTCTCTGGACGAGGCCAGCGTGTCCGGGACCGTCGACTACGACAGCTGGTCATCGCAGCGGGACCTCGTCGACATCCACTGCGTGGTCCTGTCGGTCACCGGTGACGAGGACGACGGCGGGGAGCGGCTCGACCGCTGTTTCGAGCTGATGACCCGGCTCGGCGAAGCACTCGTCGCGGACCGTGCGGCCGGGGCGGTCCCGTCTGGGCTTGTCCCTGCCGCGCTCGTCGAACAGCGCGGTGCAGGGATCACCTGGCAGGGCATCGGCCGCTACCAGGCCCAGTGGATCCACGACGAACGGACCGGCATGAGCGGGGCGCAGCTGCTGTTCCCCGTCACCGTCGCTGCCCGCCGGGCCGCGACTACCGGATAGATCGAGAAGGAGGCCCGGCGTGGCCGAGCACAACGACCCGAACGAGCTGGTCTGGGCGAAGCACAGCTCCAACGGTGTCCCGAAGCAGATGAAGCGAGCGAAGTTCAACCTGCTCGCCTCGACACCCGGCTCCGCCTGGGAGCTGACCAGCGCCCCGGAGCAGAGCGGTCACCAGGGCATCGTCGCCGTCGCCCCGGCCGGCGAGCACCCGTCGGGCGAGACGGCCCCGGTGACGACCACGAAGACCCCGCGGGGTTCCGAGCAGGAGAAGGGGAACGCCTGATGGCCCCCACGACCGCACTTGCCGCTCCGGCGTACTACACGTCCCGGGGCATCGCCAAGATCACCTGGGTCGAGACGTTCGCGAACTTCAAGGTCCCCACCCTCGTCGAGCTCGACGCGGCGACGGACCTGTCCCCGGCGGTCGGCGCGTCCGACGGCTGGGACCAGGAGTCCGAGACGCTCACCGCGACCCCGCTCAACGACCGTCGCGACAAGCAGATCGCCGGTGCGATCTCCTACTCGGACTCCACCCTGGAGCTGTACGCGTCCCTGGAGGACGAGGCGGCGCTGGAGCTGATGCCCCAGGACGAGTACGGCTTCATCGCCCGGTACCCGAAGGGGTTCGGCACGGCCAAGCCCCTGGAGATCTTCCGGGTGCGGGTCGCGGTCGCGACCCGGCTGATGTCGGTCGACGGCAGTGAGGTCGACCGGGTCCGGTTCCAGTACTCGATCGAGGACTCCGCCGTCGGGCTGGCTGTTCCCGCATCGACGTGAGCGAGGACCTGTTCGCTCGGATGAGCGGGCGTCCCCTGCCCGTCGAGACGGTGCATCTGCCGGCCGACCGTCGGGCCTGGGACGCCGCTCATGCCGAGTGGCAGGCCGCTGCGGCCGCGGTGCAGAACGCCGCGGCGTCCGGGCCGCCGCCGCCGGCGCTGCTCGAACGCCGGGCCGCGGCCGAGGCGGCGGTCACCGAGTTGGCGGTGATCTCCTGGGACATCGTGGCGCTGCCTGCCGACGAGTGGGAGACCAAGATCGGGGAGCACCCGGCCGCCGAGGGTGCGGTGCACGGGTGGCCGTTCGAGCCGCGCACGTTCCTGCCCGCTGTGCTCGCCGAGACCGCGACGTCGGGCGGCGAGGCGCTCTCGGTGGAGCAGTGGACGGCGCTGTTCGCCGGACAGCTCGGGCAGGCCGAGCGCAACCAGCTGTTCGACGCGGTTGTGGCGATCAACGCTCAGGCGCCGGTGGTGTCACCTGAGCTGGGAAAAGGCTCGGCGCGGACCCCGTCCTGAACTTCGAGCTGAAGGTGGCCCGCGCGCACAAGATCAGCCACACGGAGTTCCTGCGCTGGCCGCTCTACGACCGCCAGAAGGCGGTGGCCTACGAGATCCGGCTCTCCGAGTACTGCCCGGACTGCGGCACCCACCCCGACACGTGGGACCCCGCCAAGGGCGGTCACCCCCACGCCATGGAGATGCGGCTGGAGCACTGCCGCGGCTGCGAGATCACCGAACAACACGACAAGGCGATCGAGAACAAGCGCGACCAGGTACCCGCCGGTGGGAAGTGGCGGCTGCGTGCCGCTCGGGAGGCGCAGAGCGATGGCAGCGGTGATCGTGTGGACGAAGGTCGAGGGCCAGGAGAAGTACAAGGCCCTGGCCCGCCGGCTGCGTGAGGCCTCCCGTGGGGACCTGCAGCGCAAGCTCACCCGCGCGATCCGCGCCGAGGGCGACCCGGCGCTGCGGGCGGTGCAGGGCCGGTTCCGCACGGTCGACGTCACCTCCGAAGGCCCGGGCGGGTCCAGCTCGGGTCTGCGGGCCCGGGTGGCCGCGGCGACCCGGATCTCGATCCTCGGGAGCGGGATCCGGATCCGCGTCGAACCGAAGAGGGTCGACCCCCGGCACGGCCGGACGCTGAGCTTCGGGGTTAACGGCAAGTACTGGCGCCACCCGGTGTTCGGCAACACCCAGGTGTGGACCGGGCAGCGCGGCCAGGAGGTCTTCTACAGCACGCTGCAGCGCTTCGAGACCCGCTGGCGGGCAGGCATCGAGCGCGCGATGGATGAGATCGCACGACAGATCGAGGGATGAGGACACGACGTGGCGACGAAGATGGTCATCTCCGCGGGCGGGAACGCCTACGAGCTGCACGACATGAACTGGACGATGGGTGAGCTCGCCGCCGTGCAGCGGCACACCGGGCTCAAGGCCGCCCAGTTCGAGGCCGGCCTGGTCGACCCCGACGGCAACGTCCTGGCCGTCCTCGCCGCGATGTGGATCTCGGCTCGCCGCGGCGGCAGCACGGTGTCCTGGGAGGACTTCGAGGCCGCGCAGACGTGGCCGGTCAACACCCTCGAGGTCGACCTCGTCGAGGTCCCGGACGCCCCGGCGAACCGTGAGCAGCGCCGCGCCGCGGCCAAGACGGCGAAGACCCCCGCCGGCAAGTAGTACCTCCGCACCACCTGAACGCCCCCGGCTGATCACCGGGGGAAGACGGGCGGGCCCGCGGTCCCCGAGCCGGGGGCCCGCCCGCACCTCTCGGGACTGAGCCATCCCGAGGGGTGACCTGTGGCCCGTGAGCTCCGGTTCGACGTCTCCGCGCTCGACCAGGCGTCGAGGACGTTCGCGCGGATGGCGCAGGCCGTCGACCGGTTCGAGCGGCGCCTCGATCGCCTCGACGGGAAGCGGGTCACCGCCGAGGCCGAGGTCAAGACCGACCGGGCCGAGCGGGCCATCGGACAGTTCGCCGAGACGGCGCGCCGCCGGCTGCAGTCCGCGCTCACCTCGCTGCCCGAGGTCGAGCTCGACGCCAACTCGTCGCCGCTGGACCGCAAGCTCGCCGACGTCCGCCGGCGCATGGCCGAGCTGGCCGACAAGACCATCGGCGTCGACATCGACGCCGACGAGGCGCTCCGGGAAGCGCAGCAGCTGCAGCGCGAGCTCGACGAACTCTCCCGCACCCACCCGCGGGTCGACGTCCGGGTCAACGCCGCCCACGCCAGCCGCGAGCTCGACGAGCTCAACGATCAGGTCGACCAGCTCGACGGCCGGACCGCCGTGGTCAAGGTCCGCACCGACGGATCGATCCTGGACTCCACCCGCCACATCACGCGCCTCGGTGCGGCGATGCGGGCGATCGCGATCCCCTCGGCCGTCCTGGTCGGCACGCCGGCGCTGGTGTCCCTCGGCGGGTCGGCCGCGGTCGCGGCGGGCAGCCTCGGCCTGGTCCCCGCGGCCGCGAACGCCGCCGGGTTGGCGGTCGGAACGCTGGTCACCGCGTTCCAGCACTTCGGTGACGCGATCGGCGACGACCCGGAGAAGGCCGCCGAGGCCCTGGCGAAGCTGACCCCGGCGGCCCGCTCTGCCGCGACCGAGGTCAACAAGCTCGACCCGGCGTTCCGCAAGATCCGCGAGTCGGTGCAGGAGACGTTCTTCTCCGGGCTCGGTGAGCGACTCGGTGAGCTCGGCGGCCGGTGGATGCCGATGCTGGAGGGGGCGACCACCCGGGTCGCCGACCAGTTCTCCACCGCCGCGGACCAGGTCCTGCAGTTCGCCGGGCACTCGAAGACGGTCGCGACGTTCCGGGACCAGTTCCTCGACCTGGGCACCGCGGTCGGCAACCTGACCCCGGCGATCATGCCGCTCACCTCGGTGATGACTGATGTCGGCACCGTCGGGGCGAAGGTCCTGGCCGACATCACCGGTGGCGCCGGGGAGGCGGCGGCCGGGCTGGCCGAGATGGTGTCGCAGGCCCGCCACTCCGGGCAGATGGAAGCCGGGATCCGGCGCGGCCTCACCGAGCTGCGCCGCTTCGGGCAGCTGGCCGGGAACACCGGCGGGATCCTCCGCGCGATGTACGACGCCGGGCGCGCGTCGGGCAACCATTTCCTCGGGACGCTGATCGACGTCACCGGCCGGATGGACGACTTCCTGTCCTCCGCGCAGGGCCAGGCCGCGATGGTCCAGATCTTCACCGGGATGAACGACGCCGTCACGGCGCTGCTGCCCGGGCTGGAGGCGGTCGGGTCGGCGGTCGGGGAGATCGCCACCGACAAGGCCACCTCGGGCGCGCTGACCGCGATGGCGGGTGCGTTCTCCGACCTGCTCGTGGCCGCCGCTCCGACCGCGGTGGCGATCTCGCGGGTCGTGACCCTCGGGATCCAGCCCTTCGCTGCGGCGCTGAGCTTCGCTGCCCCGCTGATCGGCCCGCTCGTGGGCGGGCTGCTGGCGATGAAGGCCGCGAGCTCGGCGATGAACTTCCTCGCCGCCGCGACCGGGCTCAAGACGCTCGGGACGGCCGCAGCGACGGCGACGACCGGGCTACGCAACACCGCCGCGGCCGCGGCCACCATGGGCACAGCGGGACGTACTGCCGCGGGCGGGCTGGCGGGGACCGCGGCCGCAGCGGCCACCATGAGCCGCAACGCCGGTGGCGCCGCGGAGGGGACGGGCCGCGTCGCGACCGCTCTGGGCCGTGTGCAGAGCGTGGCCGGCAAGGTCGGTAGCGCGCTGCCGCTGGTGGGCCTCGGATTCATCGCCGCTGACACAGCGGTGCGGGCCATGACCGTGTCGCTGTCGGACGCGATGACCGCCTACGGCCAGGGCGGTACGGCCGCGGAGGAGATGCGCCGCAAGGTCGAGGAGCAGACCCTCGCGTTCGGTCCGAACCAGAACGCGTTCGAGCGGGCCGGGAACACCGCCCTGGACTGGATCCGCAGCAACGTGTTCGGGGTCGCGACGGTCGACGACTTCAACGCCTCGATCGAGGAACAGAACCGGCTTATGCACGAGTCGGTGGCCGCGACCGGGGTCTCGCGCAGCAGCTTCGACGAGATCACCGGCAGTATGGACCGGTCGAAGGAGGCCGCGCAGCAGGTCAGCGACTCCCTCGCGCTCGTCGGCCCGGCGCTGGCCGGGATGAAGGACGGTGTCGCCCCGACCCGGGAGATGGACGACGCGCTCAAGGGGGTCGCAACCTCGGCCGGGGAGGCGTCCCAGCAGGCCGGGGAGTCCGCGGCGAAGCTCGGCGGGGTCGCCGCCGGCGCAACGGCTGCGGCGAACAGCATGCAGGCGTCGCGGGATGCGTTCATCGCCTCCGCTCAGGCCGCTGGGATGTCGGAGGAGGCCGCGGGGAAGCTAGCCGACCAGATCGGTCTGATCCCCGACGCCGCGCGCACCAACTTCGAGACCAACGCCGCGACGACGGCGATGGAGATCACCCAGGTCCGGGACAAGCTCGCCGAGGTCCCGCTGGGCAAGGCGGTCACGGTCACCGCGATGACCGACACGGCGAAGTCGGCGCTGACCACGCTCGGTCTGCAGGTCGAGACGATGAAGGACGGCACGGTCCGGGTCACCGCCGACACCCAGGAGGCCCAGAACAACCTCAACTCGTTCATCGCTGGGTCGCAGGACAAGAAGACGACGATCACCATCGACGGGCAGGCCCAGCCCGCCCAGTCGGCGCTGAACTCGATCCTGGGTGCTATCCGGGCGGGTCGCGAGACCGTCACCATCGACGGGCAGACCCAGCCGGTCCTGCAGGCGCTGAGCTACGTGCTCGGCACGGTCGGCGGGGCGCAGGGTGAGGTCACGATCGGCGCGCAGACCATGCCTGCTGACACGGCGCTGGGGCACTACCTGGCCGCGGTCAACTCGGCCGATGGCACCGTGAAGATCGGCGCCGAGACGTTCACCGCCGACCAGATCCTGGCCGCGTTCATCAGCCGGGCCCAGAGCCCGGTCACCAAGCCGCTGCTGGCCGATCCCTCCGACGTCTACGCCAAGGAGGCGGAGGTCGCCCGGGTCGTGACGAACCCGGCCACCAAGCCGATGCACGGCGACCCGTCCCAGGGGCTGACCCAGGAACAGCGCCTCGCCGCTCAGGTCCGGACGCCGTCGGTGAAGGCGATGATGGGCGACCCGAACCCCGGGCTCGGGTCGAACGCCGCTCTGGCGGCCGCGGTGGCGCAGCCTGCGACGAAGCCGATCGACGCCGACCCGTCCCGGGCGAACGCGAAGATCCACGGCGTGGTCGGGCTGGCGAACCAGTCCACCGGCACGCTCACGATCGACGGCAACCCGACGATGGCCAACGGGAAGATCACCACCGCGGTCCGCTTCGCCGACGGCTCGCGCGGCACGATCACCGTGGACGCCAACGAGCAGCCGGCGAACGGCCGGATCCGGGCAACGGTCACCTACGCCGACCGCTCGACCGGCACGGTCACGGTCAACGCCAACGACACCGCCGCCCGCAACGCCATCTCGAACCTGCAACGGCCGACCTACTCCACGCACACGGTGCGCATCGCGACGGTCGGCCGGATCGCGGACGGGAACGTCGCGCTGGCACGAGCCAACCGCGCCCTGGGCGCCTACACCACGCCGGGGATCACCCCCTACGCCCAGGGCGGGTACCGGAGTATGTCGGCCAGCCGTGCCGAGATCGTCCCGCCCCGGCACATGCGGCTGATCGGTGACCGGATGGTCGGCGACGAGGCGTTCATCCCGATCAACCGGTCCAAGCGCTCCCGGTCGATCCTCGCCCGCACCGCCCACGAGATGGGCTACAGCCTCGCCCCGGTCAAGGCGATGGCGAACGGCGGGATGCTGTCGGCGGCCCGGGCGATCCTCGGCCGGATGCAGGCCCGCCAGCCCTTGGCCGAGGACTGGACGTGGAAGGGCGCCCCGGCCGTGGTGGGCCAGCACAACGACGCCCTTCTCGACGAGATGCGCCGCCGCGGTTACCGCTACGCCGACGCGCGGCGGTTCTTCGAGGACTACATCCGCCAGGCCGGCGCGGCCAGCGTGCGGCCGACGGTCACCGCAGCACACACCGCGCAGGTCCAGGCGGTCCGGACCGCGCAGGCATCAGCTGCATCCGCGCAGTCCTCCGCCACCGCGGGCGTCGCGGAGCTGCGAGCGCTGATCGCGGAGGCACGGGCGCACACCGGGTTGCTGCGGGCACTACGTAGCGACTTCGGCCGCGGCCAGGGACTGCCGGAGCTCGCCGCGGCAATGTCCCAGCTCGGGAAGGCCCTCGCCGATGCGAAGCGGCTCGCCGCGACCGCGCGCGGTGCCGGGGCCCGCGACACCGCAGCGTTCGGGGGGTGGTGACCATCGAGACGTGGCTGATCAACGGTGTGCCGCTGGAGTCGGTCGCTGTGATGATCGAGACCGACGAGGGCATCACCGAGACCCCGGAGCTGCGCGAGCGCACCACCGAGGTCCCCGGGATGCACGGCCTGCTCGACCCGAGCATCGGGCCGGGCGGGCAGTCCCGCGTCCACGGTCCCGGGCGGTTCGCGCTCGGCGGGATGGTGCTCGGCGTCGACCCGGTCACCGGTGAAGGCCCGGCCGGCGGCGCCGGGCTGCAGGCCTACTACGACCGCGCCGGAGAGCTGATCCGGCTGCTCTCGGCGCGGGTGCTGACGATCGAACACGTCCGCCCCGACGGGTCGGTACGCCGGGCGGTGGGCAGCCGCAAGGGTGCGTTCCGGCCGTCCCGCGAGCGCGCGAGCCCCTGGTTCGGCCGCTGGCAGGTCGAGCTCGAGATCCCCGGCGCGTTCTGGTCGGCGACCCAGGACGTCACGATCTCGGCGACTGTGCCCAGTGGCGGTGCGATCCCGCTGGGCGCCCTCGGTGTCGGGGACGCCCCGATCACCGACGTCCTGATCACCTACGGGCCCGGGAGCAACCCGACCCTGGTGCAGGGCACCACCCACCTGGCCTACGACGGCGTCATCGGCGCCGGACGGCAGCTGGTGATCGACACCAACACCTCCGACCCGACCGTGGGCCCGGGCAGTGGTGCGACGTGGGCGCCGGAGGACTCCCGGATCCGTTACGGCCCCAACTCGTCGTGGTTCGAGATCGACCCGCTCGCCGGGGCGCTGACCCTCAACCACACCGGCGGCGGCTCCATGTCCGTCTCGATCACCGCCCGGCCCCGCTTCCTGACCAGCTGAAAGGACCGACATGCCCTCTGACGAGATGATCGGCGTCGACGCCTCCGGACAGGTGCGCCCCATGCGCATCTGCGGAGGCCTCGGCGTCGGCTGCGGGAAGGTCGACGACCACCCCCGCCACGTGATCGAGCTGCCCGGCGGCGCGGAGGCGCTCTACCACCTCGACTGCCACGCCGCCGCGGGCTGCGCGTCGTGCGCAGAACAGATCTCCGGGCGCCCGCAGAGCGCCACCGGCGCCGAACTGCTCGACCACCTCCTGGCCCAGGCCCCCGCCGTGCCCCAGGCCGAGGACCCGGCCGCCGTGAACATCCCCGTCGACACCCCGGAGGACTGACCGATGCCGCTCGACCAGGCCGAGGCCCAGCGCCTGCAGAACGCGAAGTGGGGCAAGGCGACCTACCCCGCGCCCACCACGCCGATCATGATCCGGTTGGTGACCGCGAACGGCAGCGCCTCCGCCCCCGGCACCGAGGTCGCGAACGCCGGCGGCAGCGCCTACGCACCGCAGAACGCGTCGACCGCAACCCCGGCGTCGGCACCCAACGGGGTCATGACCAGCAACGCCGCGATCACCTTCACGAACATGCCCGCAGCCACCGTCGTCGGCCTGGAGGAGTGGACCTCGGACCCGCGGCGCACCACCTTCGGCGCGCTCGCGGCACCGAAGACGACCGCGCTCGGCGACTCGCTGACCATCGCCGCCGGTCAGCTCACCGACACCATGACCTGATCAGCGACGTAGAAGGGCGACTCTCCGCCTACGCCACCCACTGACCAGGCCAGGAGCTGCACAATGTGGATCTACAACGACTCCCTGTTCGGCGAACCGGTCGAAGCCGCGGGGTTCCCTGACCACGTCGTGATGGGTGCCGACACCTGGGACCGGCTGATCCAGAAGAGCAGCACGTTCCGCGTGATCAGCCTCCGCATCGACACCAACGCCGAGCCCGGGCTCCAGGGCGGCCCGAACGACTTTCTGTGGCACCTCACCGGCGGCGCAGCCGGCGCCGCGGTCACCACGAACGCCGCCGGGAACATCGCAGTCCTGACCCGTACCGACACCAACGAGGTCTTCTGGACGCTCACACAGGAGCTCCCCGTTGGCCAGGAGCAGTACCTGAACGCGATCTCAGCCGAGGGTGCGGTGTTCTTCGGCCCGATCACAGGACAGCCACTCGGGTGGCAAGCCACGGGCTGGTGACCCGCCCGGCGCGCACCGATCGACCGAGACGATGAAGGGGGAGTAGCTGCCGGTGGCGACCAAGAAGTTCTACCTGAGCAACACGGCCGCCGCGGTCACCCCGGCGATCCCGGCTGGCTGGTGGAACGACGCCACCCTCAACGGGGCCTCGGCGTTGACCGACACCCCGGCCGGAGCCAACGTCGCCGCGTCGCGGGCCGAGACCTCGACCGTCGACCGCTACCAGGTGCTGCTGCGCCGGTGGGTGTCCCCGCCGATCACCCAGGCCGGGACGCTGGAGGCCTCCGGCACGGTCGCCGGGATCGCGATCGCCACCCAGGCCAGCTCGACGGCGGGGGACCTGCGGTCCTGCTACCGGATCTACGTCCTGACCGAGGCCGGCGCCGTGCGCGGCACCATGATCGCCATCGGCGGCGGTGGGACGTGGCCGACCACGCTGACCGGCAAGGTGGAAGACACCCCGGCGGGTCTGTCGAGCCCGGTGGCGGTCCAGCCCGGCGACCGCGTCGTGCTGGAGTTCGGCTTCCAGGCCCGCAACACCGCGGCGACCTCCTACACCGGCACGATCCGCTACGGCGGCACGGCGGGCACCGACCTCGGTGCCGGGGACACCGGCACGAACGCCACGACCCGGCCCCCGTCGATCACCTTCACCGGCGCGAACAGCTCCGATCTGTGGGAGCCGACCGGAGTCGAGCACCAGGGCGCAGCAGCGCTGTCCTCGACGACCACGCTGTCGGCCAGCGGACGCCAGGGACACACCGCCGGCGCCGGGCTGGGCTCGACCACCACCCTGGCCGCCGGGGCGACGGCCGGGCGGCGAGCGGCCGCCGCACTGGGCAGCACCACCACCCTGGCCGCCGGCGCCGCACGGGTACAGCCGGCGGCCGCCGCGCTCACGTCTGCGACGACGCTCACCGCCACCGCACTCGTCACCACTCGCGCTGCCGCCGCGCTGACCTCGGCGACCGTGCTGACGGCGCAGGCAGGGCAGCAGGCGAGCGCGCTGCTCGTCTCGACCACGGTGCTCGCCATCGGTGTCCGCCAGGACCACACGGCCACCGCCGGGCTCGGCGCCACCACGGTGCTCGCCGCCACCGCGCGGCAGACCCACCGCAGCACCGCAGCCCTGGAATCGACCACCGTGCTGGCCGCGGCCGGGACCCGGGTGCTGCCGGCCGCGGCGGCGCTGTCCTCGACGACGGTGCTGGCCGCCACCGGGACCCGCGTCAAGATCGGCGTCGCGCACCTCGCGTCGACCACGACCCTGGTCGTCGGGTCGATCATCCGCACCGCGTACGCCGCGGCCGCGCTCGCCTCGACCACCACCCTGCTCGCGCGGGCCGCCTCCGCCGCCGGTGGCGGTCTCAACCCGTCGCTGTGGGCGCTCGACCCCGCCAGCGGACGGCTGGTGCCGCTGCCGCACGTCGTGAAGCTCTCGGTCGCCGACATCGGCAACGACATCGGCGCCATCAGCGTCGACTACCCGGTCTACGGGCGAGGGTTCGAGCTACTCGCCGACAACGTCACCGACGGCCGCAAGCTCGAGGTCGAGATCTGGCTGGAGGGCTCGCGCGCCAGCCGCATGGTCGGGCGCCTCGACCAGCGCCAGGGCGACGACGTCGACCCCGGCGCGGTGTGGTCGTTCTCCGGGACCCTGATCACCAGCCGACTCGACGACGGGATCGTCGCCCCCCAGCCACTGGTCGGGGAGACCACGCTCGGCGAGGACGTCGAGGTCACCCGCGCCTCGGTCACCACGGCCCAGTGGTCACGGCTCTACGCGCTCGGCTACCGGACCACCGAGGCACAGCCCGACGTCGTGCGGGTCCCGCAGAAGGTCATCGACGCCGTCCGCGCCAACGCCGTGGACATCCCCAAGCTCGCCGACCCGAAGCGGGAGGCGAAGTTCGACGCCGCCACCCCCGGCGCGATCCTGCTGTTCCTGCTCGGCCAGTGCTGGGCCCGCGGCGCTCTCGCCGATCTGACCGTCGACTTCACCGCCACCCACGACTCCGCCGGGCAGCCCTGGCCGGAGCGGCTGACCGCGAAGTGGTCGCCGGTGAAGAACACCGTGCTCACCGTCGCCCAGCGCCTCGTCGAGCTCGGGTACATCGACTTCACCGTCACCCCAGACCGCGTCGTGCGCGCCTGGCGGTTCGGCACCCGCGGCACCGACCGCACCACCGGGCCCCGACCGGTCACACTGCGCCGCGGCCAGAACCTGCTCGAAGCCGGTCGCCGGCAGGGCTCCCGGGGTGCTGGCACCCGGTTCTTCGTCGAGGGCGGGGAAGGCGCGTTCACCACCGTCGAGGACCTCAACGCACAGGCTCGGTTCGGCGAGGTCATCGAGGTCGGCAGCTCCGTCGGCAACATCACCAACCCGAGCGCGCTCACCGCTGCCGCGCAACGCATCCGCGACGCCGGTAGCCGCGGCCAGGACGAGCGGTCCCTGAGCCTCGCCCTGGGCACCGGGCAGCCGCGCCCGGGGCGCACGCTCGGTGTCGGGGACAAGGTTCGCGTCGACACCGACGGCACGCTCGGCGTCGAGCGCCTCGCGCAGTGGCAGGTCACCCTCGAACAACAGCGCATCACCGCCGACGCGACGGCCGGGGACCTGATCCGGTCCCGACAGGCTGCGCTGCTCAAGCGGCTGCAGGACCAGCAGGCCGGTGACATCGTCTCCGGCACCTCGCAGCCCTCGGAGGACCGCGGCGTACCGGCCGCCCCCACCGGGCTGGTCGTGGCGTCGAGGGCGTTCACCGAGGGCACCGACGCCTACGCCGCGGTCACGGCATCGTGCGCCCCGGTCGAGATCAACACCGACGGCACCGCGGCGACCGATATCGACATCTACGAGTGGCAGTGGACGCTGGAGTCCGAGCCGGACATGTGGCAGACCGGGGCGACCACGACCGGTCCGTCCGGGTCATGGGCGACCGGCATCGCGCTGCCGATCCGCGTGCGGGTCCGGGCGCGGGACCGGGCCGGGAACCGCTCGGAGTGGTCGTATGAGGTGCAGCACCTCACCGATGACGCGCTCACCCCGCCGCCGGTCGCCTCCGGACTCACCGGGGAGTCGTGGCTGGGCAACTCCATCCGGTGGCGGTGGGACGGGCTGACCGCCGAGGGCGGGGACATGCTCGCGGTGTTCCCGCGGTTCTCCCACGTGGAGCTGTTCATGGGCCCCTCGGCGAACTTCGCCGACGCCTCCTATGTCGAGAGCCTGTATGCGGCCGGAACGTGGATGGTGAACAACCTCCCGACCGACGTGCGGCAGTACGCCTGGCTGGTCGCGGTCGAGCGCTCCGGGCTGCGCTCGGAACCCTCGGCGCGGGCCGATGCGCTGCCGCGGCGGCTGGTGTCGATCGACTTCGGACCGGAGTCGGTGGACCGGGCCGCGATCCGCAAACTCGCCGTCGGGACGCTGGAGCTCGACGACGGCGCGGTCAACTCGCTGAAGGTATCGGAGCTGTCGGTGGCACTGCTCACCGGTGGTGTGCTGTCGGCCGACGTGATCATGGGCGCCAGCTTCATGACCGGCACCACCGGGCGCCGGCTGCGGTTCGGCGCCGAGGGCCTGCAGATGTGGAACGCCTCCGACGACGTGGTGATCGCGTTCCGGACCGCGGACGCCTCCGCGCTGATCACCGGACAGACCCAGACCGCCCTGTCCGGCCCGCGGATCGTCATGAACTGGGGCGGGTCGAACCCCGACGAGATCCGCTTCTACGCCAGCTCCACCAACCAGTACGGCAGCCTGCGCACCGTCCCCTCGGGCAGCCCGCAGTTCCCCAACCAGACCGGCATGCAGATGACGGCCTTCTCCGGGCGCGGCGACGGGTTCACCGGCAGCCTGCGGCTGTTCCCCGACTACGCCTCCCTGGAGTGGGGATACACCTACCTGCAGGTCGTGCCCCACCAGATGGGCCTGCGCGCCCCGCGGTTCCACTTCGGCATGCCCCGCAACTCCGGGTTCCGCTCCGGCGACGACGAGGTCGTCCGGTTCGGGGTGAACAACCTGACCACGGGCAACTACATCGACAAGACCGTCATCAGCTACCACGTCAGCTCGGTCGACGAGCCGTCGTGGCGCAACATCAACCTCGGCTCCGGGCTCGCGTTCGGGCCCGGGCACATCGGCTCGATCCGGGGCGACTCGAGTGGCTACAACCCCGTGCGGGCCAGCAGCTTCGACACCTTCACCTCACTGCGCTCGACCAAGCAGGACTTCGCCGACCTCGATGACTACGAGGGCGGCCCGCGCGGCGTTCTGACCCGCGCACCGGTGCAGAAGTTCCGGCGGATCACCGAGGTCGCCGAGTGGGGTGACGCCGCCCCGGTGCACATCGGGCCGATGGCCGACGACCTGCCCGAGGAGGTGGTCCGCCGCGACATCGGCCCTGGCGGGGTCACCGGCTACTCCATCGACTCCCACCTCGGCTTGGTCCACGCCGCGGTCAACCAGCTCGGCGACGTCGTCGACGAGCTCCTCGCCCGCATCACGACTCTGGAGGCAACCCGTGCCTGACGTCCCCGACGAACGCCCGCTCTCGGTCACCCCGAAGCAGGTCATCGCGGAGCTGGAGGCGATCCCCGAGGCCCGCCCGTGGTGGGAGCTGGCCCAGGAGCGCGCCGTGCGCAAGGCCCTCGCCGTCCGGCTCCAGGAGCAGGAGCAGCAGCTGCAGGACGCCGAGCAGGAGCTGCAGCAGCTGCGCAACGACAAGGCCCGCCGCGACCGGGAAGCCGACACCGATCGGCCGACCGATCCGGGCCCGTCCGTCATCACGACCGAGGTCTGAGAGGAACGACGCCGGTGGCCACCATCGTCTACGCCATCCCGCACCAGGACGACGAGACGCTCAGCATGGGCGCCTCGATCCGCACCCACCTCGACGCCGGCCACGAGGTGCACCTGCTGCTGCTGTCCACCGGCGTCAACTCCGGCGTCCGGACCCAGCTCGGCCTGTCCCGGCCACGGTTCACCGCCGCCCGCGACGACGAGTTCCGCCGCGCTGCGGGCGCGCTCGGTGTAGCACCCCGGCGGGTGCACCTGTCACGGCCGCACGTCCCCGACGGCGCGCTGTCGGTGCAGGCCGCGCAGGACGCGATCGAGGCGTGGCTCGCCGAGCACCCGGGCGCCTGGCTGAAGACCTACAGCCACCTGAGCTGGCCGGGCCGTCACGCCGACCACAGCAACACCGGGCAGGCCGCGGTGAACCTGCTGCGGTCCGGGGTGGTCGACAACCTGCGGCTCTACGTCGAGCCCTGGCAGACCACTGCGTTCCGGGCCGCCCACCCGGGTGAGCGGATCTCCCAGACCCGCGCGCCGCGACCGGAGCGGTTGCGCGGCGCGCTCGACGAATACGCCCGCGTCGGGCCCGGCATGTACGGCATCGGCTACCGCTCGGTCCGGACTGCGTTCGACCACGTCCGCGGGGAGCAGTCGAGCTGGTACCACCTCCCGCCGGCGGCCGGGCGGTGAGCGACCAGCCGCGCACCTACGTCCCGCTCGACTCCGAGGGCCGTCCCGATCCCGGCCGCGTCCAGGTCGAGCTCTACCAGCACCGTCCCGGGCAGACCGACGCCCTGGTCGCCTGGTCGAAGGGCCGGCGCCTGGTCGTCAACGGCATGCCGGCCGTCGTGCTGCCGAACGGGGACCCGGTCGGGCTCGGGGACTACGCGCTGCGGTTCCCGAACACCGGCCGGCTGCGCCTCGAACCCGCCGACGGGCTCGCCACCCGCTACCAGCTGGCCGAGCAGGAGGACTGATGTGGACGAACGACAGGGGACCCCGCGGTGGTGAGGCTGGACTTCAAGACGGTCCGCGACGGAGTCCTGCTCGTCGCAGGGCTCGGGGTGCTGCTGCACGAGATGGCGCTCGTCGGCGAGCCGCGGACCGCGCTGCTCTGGCTGGCTGGAGCCATGATCGGGTTGCCGGCCAGCCTCATCACCGAGCGGACGTGGCCGTTCCTCGGCACCCGCCCGCCCTCGCCGCAGCAGGGGTCGGACTCGTCGCCTTCCTCGACCGAGACCCGGTGATCGTGATGGTCCGACCCGTCCGCCCCGACCCGGTGAGCGCCGCGCTGACCCGCCACCCGCTGTCGATCACCTTCACGCTGACGATGCTCTACGCGCTCGCGCTGATGATCGTGTCCGGGGTGCCGCTGTGGTGACGATCGACGCGACGCTGCTGCGAGCCGGGGTGCTGGTCGTGATGTTCCTGTGCGCCGGCGCGATGGTCACCGTCATCCGGCTCTACTGGCGCAACTATCGGTCGGCCCGGGCCTCGATGCGGCTGCTGCCGCTGCACGTGGTGCTGGTGTCGGTGTCGACGCTCGGGTTGCAGGCGACCCTGGCGTGGGCGCTGATCGAAGCCACCGCCGCCGACGCCCCGGTATCACCGACGACGCTGATCCGCACCGGGCTCTACGGGCTGTGGTCGGCCGGTGTCCTCGCCGCCCTGGTCGTGATCGCCCGCCAGCAGAAGCGCCTGCTCGACCAGAGGACCGCGCCATGAGCCCGTCGAGCGAACCGGCGGGGACCGATGTCCTCGCCGACGACCTCGCCCGCCTGGAACGCCTCGCCACCGGATACCGCCGCGTCCAGGACCAGCTCGCGCAACGCGCGGTTCGCGAGGCAGCCCGCCGGGACCTGTCCCGCAAGGTCGTGATGGTCCTGGCGCTGCGCGAGTTCTGCCCGTTCGCCCGGCCCATCCACGAGCGCGGGCGCGAGTTCGACCCGAAGAACTGGCCGAAGGCGGCCCGGATCCCGGCCCAGCGCCGGCCACCCACGCGTGCACGGAGCCGGACGTGACCCGGCCGGCCTGCGTGTGCGGCTGCCCCGCCGACCACCACGAGCACTACCGGCCCGGCACCGACTGCGGCACCTGCGGCCAGGCGGTGTGCCCGCGCTACGACACCGGCCGCGGCCACGCCGGCATGGGCCGTGTCCTCGCGGTCGCCGTCGGCGCACCAGGGCTGATGCTCGTCGCGTTGACCGCCGGGCTCTACGGCACCGGCCCGGCCACGGCCGCCGCCGCGGCATTCGTGCTCGTCACCGCCGCCACGATCGCAGCGACCCGAAGGGCCTGACCCGGTGGACGTCGACACGATGGTCCTGGCGTTCCGTTGCTCCCGCACCCGCGCACAGCGCTACGCGGAGGCGATGAACACCGCCATGCTCGCCGCCTCGTGCACGACGGTGAACCGGGCCGCGATGTGGTGCGCCCAGGTCGGTCACGAAACCCTCGGCCTCTACTACCAGGAGGAGCTCGCCGACGGGTCGGCCTACGAGGGCCGCAAGAGCCTCGGCAACACCCAGCCCGGCGACGGGCCCCGGTTCAAGGGCCGCGGCTGGATCCAGCTCACCGGCCGCGACAACTACACCGCGTTCTCCCGCTGGTGTTTCACCCGCGGCCTCGTTCCGGCCGTCGACCACATCGTCCGCAGCCCGGCCCTCGTCGCCGAGCCACCGTGGTCCGGACTCGCGGCGGCCTGGTACTGGACCGTGGCCCGCCCGACGATCAACGCCCGCGCCGACGCCGCCGACCTCGACGCCGTCACCCGCCTGATCAACGGCGGCACCAACGGACTCGACGATCGCCGCTCCCGCTGGGAGGGAGCTCTCAAGCTCGGCGCCCGGCTCCTGCCCGCCGCCCCGGCCACCACCCGGCCTCTGCCTGCACCCGGAAGGACGTGGTTCGACATGGCCACCGAGGAAGACCTCCGCCGCATCATTCGCGAGGAGACACCGCCCGCGGTGTGGCACCACCCGATCCCCGACTGGTACCAGCCGGACCTGCCCCCGCAGGGCGCGTTCGCCATGCTCGCCTGGGCTGCCGCTCACGCCGCGCACGCGCGCAACAACGCCGCCGCGGTCGACGCCCTCCGCAACGAGCTGCGCACCGCGCTCGCCGGCCGGCCCGCGACCGCCCGGGCCGCGCCCGCCGACGTCGAGGACCTCGTCGACACCGTCGTCGAGGCGATCGCCCGCCGGCCCCTGTTCCTCACCGACCGCGCCAGCGGCGGCTGAGCCCTGATCGAGAGGACCCTCATGTTCACCACCGTGTTCTGGAAGGACGCCGCCGAGCGCGCGATCGCCACCGGCGCGCAAACGCTGGTCGGGCTTTGGACCGCCGCCGGCGTGTTCAACCTGCTCACCGTCGACTGGGCCGCCGCCGGCGGCGTCGC
Organism: Pseudonocardia sp. NPDC049635; assembly: GCF_040659795.1. Classification (NCBI taxonomy): domain Bacteria; kingdom Bacillati; phylum Actinomycetota; class Actinomycetes; order Pseudonocardiales; family Pseudonocardiaceae; genus Pseudonocardia; species Pseudonocardia sp. NPDC049635. The sequence goes on along the minus strand of NZ_JBFAON010000035.1, from coordinate 17,331 downwards.
CGCCGGTGCCGCCGCACTCAGCCTGCTCAAGTCACTGGTCGCGACAACGATCGCCGAGCGCGGCACGGCGTCGCTGGTCCGGCAGGACCGCGATCCCCACACCTGGCCCTGACCCGGGCCCCGGTCGCGCCGCCACGCGAACCACGCCGGGTCCCTCACCGCGAGAAGCGCCCCGCCCCAGCTCCCTGGGGGCGGGGCGCTTCTCGTCGTCTATGTGCGCCACCGAGGCAGCCCACCTCACTCCCTCGTGGTCCGAGCACCGCCGCGAGGGACAAGACCGCGACCAGCACGAACAGCACCGGTGCCACCCACGGAAAGCTGTCCACCAGCGGCCGTGACCTCAGCGTTCGCCGTCCCGCCACCGGCGGCGGGCGAAGAGAGCCCGACCGCGTCCGAGCACTCGGTGCCATAGCTCATTAGAAGACCAACCCTGGGACCATCACCCCACCGGAGGGATCACATCCACCCCGAACGAGTCACGCTCGCCGCCAACGCCCCGAGCTGGCTCTTCGCACTGGGCGCAGCAGGAAGCTCAGAGAGACGCGCCGAACGTCCAAGGCAGTAGATTCAGTGCTGCCTTCGCCGACGGGTGTTATTCCTCCGCGTCTACGGAGGTCAGGGCGACCAGTGTGTAGGCCCGAGACTCCGTTCCGGTGACGAGGGACCGGACTACGCTGACATCGAACGTGGCGGCGACGCGTCGGGCAAAGAAGTCGCCGAGCCGAGGCACGAGCTCCTCGACGACCTGGGCCTGGATGACCCGGTCTCCCGTGTCGAGCTCGATCCGGTTCCGGATGTCGCTGATGGTCCCCAGTCGTCCATGCTCCACAACCTGTTCTTCCGTCGCCCGGTTCCGGCCAAGGATGTCACCGAGCCGCCGCGCCCCAGACTCGTTCAGCTCGGCGAAACCGCCATCGCCAGTCGTCGGCAGCCAGGTAAACCGGGCAGTCATCCCCTCGTCCACGATCGTGGTCGAAAGCGTGTTGAGGTGCTTGAAGGCCCGACTGCCGAGCGGCAGGACCTCGTCGATCACGGGTGCATCGTCGGTCGGGTTGTCACCTGCGAGATTGATGATCTTCAAGACTCGTTCTAGTGAGTCGTTGAGCAACGTGTCTCGTTCAAGGTGGTCGGTCATCGCGAGTCGTCCCTGCCCTGGCTGCTCCGCCTCCGGTCCCTCGAGGACCGCACCGAAGGAGCCGGGGACTGCCGCAGCGAAGCTCAGCGCGGTCCGGTCGCGGAGCGGGCCGGGGATCGACGAGCTACTGGTCGCCCGGCCAACCAACGCCTGCCCGACGGCCGAGACCACCTCTTGCAGGCTGTGGAGGACCTTGGACAACGCGTCAACCCGGATACGGTGCCGGACGACCGGCGTGCCATCGAGCACAACCCGTAGCTGTGCGCGCGTCGCTTGACTGAGCTGCTCCTGCAGTTCCTCTCGGAACCCCTCGATAGAGGATCGCATCAGCGCGATCGCCGGACTGGTTTCGCTGGGGGCCATCGCGCCGAGGACCTGGTCGGCGTCGTCGATGGCGGCAGCGAGGCCATCACGCACCATCGGGCTTCACCTCCAGGTACCCCTTCTTGAGCTGCGAGTTGTCTCGGACGCCCTGCCACTGCTTGTCCCAGTATGCGAGCCCCTTGTCGGTTTCGGATCGCAACGCGTGGCCGTCGGGGTAGATAAGAACAGCGTACGAGTCGAGCATCCAGTGCTCCCGGGTCTTCTTCCCACCAACGAGCGAGGCCACCATGTGTTGCAGCCCCGGCGCGAGCGCTTCGAACTCCGGAGCGTCGAGCAGGCTCACAACATCAATATCGCCCGGCTCGACCTTGCTCGTCACGTAGCTGCCATCGATCCACTGACTGTGCACTCGTATGACGCTGACAAGCGCTTCGCGGTGCCTCAACCAGCGAGCATAGAGCCGTCGGCGAGGAGAGGCCTCCGGGAACCCGTCTACGAAGTGTCGCTTCACATCTTCCGCTGTGACTTGATGCCGCCCGGGCGGCAAGAGGCCGTCGTTGCCGAGCAACTGCGCTCCTGTCTTCGTGGCCATCGTGGCGGCTGCGCCACGGAGTGGAGTCGCGCGTGTGCTCGCTGTCGTTACGCCGATGGCGGCCCCGCTCGTGGCCGACGAGACACCCGGCGCGATACCGGCCCGCCGGAGCCCGGGCCATCATCCTTGGGCCCACAGCCCCCTGTGGCACCCTAACCCTCGCGCTTCCCCCGCGAACCTCATCCAACCGCACTAACCTGGGGGAACAGTGCGCGATCTGCCCGCTGAGAAGGCGACTGTCGCCGCCGGGGCAGCCGCCCTACGGCACGCCGCGATCCAGGACCGCTACCGGCACCCCGCACGCAGCCCCGATGTCGCGTTCGGCCTCGCGTCGATCCTCGACATGCTGCTGCTGAAGTGGAACGACCACGACGAGGAGACCCGTCGTGCCGTCCTCGACGTGTGTGAGGTGCTCGCTCAGCGCGGGCAGAGGGTGACCCAGGCGGCCGAGACCAGGAGGTTCGCTTCGGACGGTGTCATCGCATCGTGCTCAGCCAGGAGCGACCGGACTCGCTCGGCGTCCGAGTAGTCCTCGTCGTTCGTGCAGATCCGCGTGCCGAGCGAGACGACCATGTTCTCTGTCCACAACCCATCGAGTTGCGGGATGACCTGGTCTGCGTACTCAGATTCCTGCCCCGCCTGCACGGGTGCCGACGGACCGCTGGTGAGCCACGCCATACCGGCCGCGCCGAGCGCGACCCCGAGCGCGAGTGTCAGCAGCAGGTACGACCAGTGCACCCGCACACTCCGCGTCGGCTCGGTCATGGGTGCTCCGCGGTTACCGGTCGTCTCTCCGCCTCCAGCTATCGAGTTCACTAGGGGCTCCGGGTGTCCCATGCCTGCTCAGCTGCCACAAGATCTCGCATAGTCGCGCCGTGGTCGGGCACCGGCTGGCCGGACCGCTCGAGCTCCGCGAACGTTGCGGCGTACTGGTCGATGATGACCAACCGCTCGGCCTGCTGCGCCTCGTTCCGCGCGCGGGCATCAGGCCGGGTCGGGGGAATCCGCTTCCACTCCTCTGTGAGCGCGACGAACGTCGGGTCGGCTGCACACAGCATCCGAACGTGGTGTTCCACCTGTGCGCTTCGGGCAGCCTCGTCTGCGATGCGTGCCCGCTCGTCGGCCTCTGCCTTCGCCCGTGCCTCGGCCTCGGCGACTGACTTCTTGTGCTTCCGGATCAGGATGGCCGCCCCAACGGCGGCCCAGAAGAACAACAGCCCGATCCACCCGGCGATGCTCCCGACGATGACGCTAGCGATCACGGCGCCCACCAGCTTCGCCGCGTCCCGGTTGCCCTGCGCTTGTGCAGCTGCTTCAGCTGCAGCCCGGGCGGCGATCGCCTTGTCGTCTGCGATGCGCTCGTCGTCGGTCATGGCGGCCCGGCGCATCTCTTCGGCGATCTGGGTCTGGCGCCGAAGCTCAAGCTCTGCTGCTTCGGCGGCATAGCGCGTAGCCCGGATGTTCGCTCGCTTGCCCATGACCGTCTCCTCCTGGTGCATCTGCCCCTTCGTACCGCGGGCCAGGCCGGTGTCGTTACCGGTGCTCATCAGAAGTGATGACCCGATGATGTAGCGGCCGACGCCGCTACATGTAGCACCTCCGCTAGCACCACGAACCCGTCGTGACCTGCGGCGTAGCGTGTAGCGCTGGTCAGTCGCCGTGCCGGTCGCGGAGCCTGGCGAGCACCACCGACCCCACCCGGAACCGGCGGCCCCGGCCGCTACACCAGCCGCAGTCGCGGAACGCGCGCCCGCCGCGGCGGAAGTGCTTCCCGCGGCCGTGGCAGCACCAGCAGAACCCGAACGGCCACCACCAGCACGTCGCCACGTACGCCGCGCCGGCCGCGGCGACGGCGGCCCACCAGGACCCGCCGGTCGCGACGAACGCAACCAGGGCAGTGACCGCCTCGATCACGCCGGCCCGCCCTCGATCTCGCCGCGGGCCCGGCGCTCCAGGACGTTCTGGACGTCGTCGAGGTACAGGCCGCGCCGGTTGCGGCGGTGCCCGTTGGCGTCCTCCCCGGCGATCTGGCGGGTTTCCACCCCGGCGGGCAGTGCGCGGGCGAGGGTCTCCGGTGTCCACCCGGTGTAGGTGTCGGGGCGCAGCTCGGCCAGGGCGGCGACGATGTCCTCCGACCACATCCGCCGCACCTTCGCGGTGGCGTAGATGGTGGCCAGGTCCTCGAGCAGGTCGACCAGCACCGTGGTCCGTTCCTCGCCGGCGGCCTGCCCGGTGATCGTGCCCGCGGCGATGCGTAGCTGCAGCGCCCGTTCGGCGACCTTGTCGGAGGTGGGTCCGTCGAGGTAGTAGGAGCGCACGACCCGCGCCTCATCGGAGGTGCCGACCAGGTAGCCGATGCCCTTGTCCTTGCTGGTCAGGGTGCTGGCGCGGACCCCGTTCTTGTACATGCTGGTGCCGAGGATCATGTCGTTCTCGGTCTGTCCCATCACCCGCAGGCAGTAGCGGATCCCGACGTTCGCGCTCACCCCGGTCGGCAGGGAGTCCTTGTCGGGGCGCTGGGTGGCGAGCACCAAGATCACCCCGAGTGCCCGGCCGCGTTTGATGATCGCCGTCGCGAGCGCGCCGGCTTCCTTGCCGTGCTCGGGGTGGGAGAACAGCTCCTGGCACTCGTCGACGACCATCAGTTCCGGGAACAGGCCGAGGCGGCGCTGCCGGGCGAGTTCGGGGGTGACCTTGTTCTCCGGGCAGAGGTTCCGCGGCAGGTCCGCGATGACCGCGGCGCGGCGCTCCAGCTCCTTGTGCAGCTCCCGCAGTGAGGCCACGCACCGCTCGACGGTGACGTCGTCGGGGCCCTGGCCGTAGTCGTGGGCGACATTCTCGGCGAACCGCAGGTCACCGGTGCCTTTCAGCTCGAACACCCGCAGCCGCGCTGACACGTCGAGGCAGCCGGCCAGCAGCAGCGGTTTGATCGCGAACGTCTTCCCCGCCCCGGGCATCGCGCCGATCAGCACGTTCGCGTACATCAGCGAGAACGCGACCTTGCGGCCGCGCTGGTCGGTGCCGAACGGGATCGGCTCGAACAGGCTGGCACCGCCGGCCTTGAGCAGCGGCCACGGCGCTTGCCTGGCGCGGGCCATGTCCTGGTCGCCGACCCATAGCACCAGGCGGCCGTCGTGGGCGTCGGGGACCTGCTCGGGCCACACGCATCCGAGGGGGCGGCGCAGGCCGGACGACAGCCCGGACCGGCGTTCGAGGAGATCGAGGGCGGTCACCCCGAACGGCAGGTCACCCTCGGCGCGCCAGCCGGGACCGTCGCGGGTGATCGGTGCGACGTAGGAGATGGGCCGGTCCGCCTTCGCCAGGGCCGGGACACCGCAGGTGCGCAGCGCCCGGTCCACCACGTCCGAGGTGAGCCTCGGTGGCGCGGATGGTGCGATCGTGGCCGGTGCGACGACCCGGCGGTCCGCGGGCCGGCCGACCCGGCCGAGCCCGGCGATCGCGGTGGCGGCGGCGAGGACCTGCCAGGCCGGTCCGGCCGCGACCGCGATCAGCCAGACCAGGACGGCCAGACCCGCGACGCCGATGGCGGCCTCGGTGCCGCGGCGGGCGACCCGCTTGTTTCGCTCCCGGACCAACCGCAGGTAGGCGGCGTCGTCGCCACGGACCACCGCGGTCCGCCGCAGCGGTGCCCCCTCCGCATCGCTCACCACGTAGAACACCGAGCGAGCGATCCGGTACAGCCCCCGCGGGGAGTAGGCCAGCAGCTTGGCCGCGTACCAGGGGGCCCGGACCGCATGGAACGCGGTGACGTGCGCCCCGAACCGGGCCACCCACCGGACCAGGTCCGCCCGCTCCTCCTTGTTCCGCAGAGCCGCGGGCACGATCGGGCGCCGGTCGTGCTCGCGGGTCCCGGTGATCGTCGCGAAGATCGTCCGCCGCTCCGCCGGCGGATCCACCGGCACCGGCTCCACCTCGGACCGGTCCGGGTCACGGTCCGGGCCCGGGTCCGGTGCGGCGGCAGCAGTACTCGTCGTCATCCGGTCACCGCCTTCAACTCCGGCCGGCGGGCCTCACGCAGGATCCGGTTCGCCCGACCCCGCCCGATCGCCCACCGGGTCAACAGCTCGTTGCTCGACGGCACCGGCCCACCGGCCCGGACCGCAGCGGCGATCTCGGCCACCAGCTGGCGCTCACCGGCCTCGGTCAGCTCCGGTCGCGGACCGGTCCGGTCCCCGGTGTGCCCATCGGCCCGGTCGGTCTCGTCAGGTCGACCGCAGAGCATCGCTAGGTGCACCACCGCGCCCAGCACCGCCGGTGGGACCGCGGACACGAGCACGACGATCCACCAGCCCGGGCGCGCCTGCTCGACCACCAGGTGGTGCCCGAGCCCGTTCCCGACAACCGAGAGCCCCAGCAGCGCCAGAGCGAGACCGCGGCCGAACACCCGGGCCCGACCGGTCCGCGACAGCCACACCAGCGAGCCGGCCGCGGCGCCGGCGTCGATCGTCACCGGCAGCAGCCACGCCGTCCCCGGACTGGTCCACCCGGCCCACGGTGCGAACCCGGACACCGCGGCGAGGTCGTGCAGCGTCGTGAACGACAGAACCGCCGCGGCGGCGGCGACGGCGGCCATCAGCCCGTACAGGGCGTATTCGAGCTTCACCGGCGACCCCGCAGAACAGCCGCCAGCACCTCGACCAGGCGGGGGCGCTCGACACCGTGCAGATCGAGAGGGACCGGCCGCAGCACCGTCGGCCACAGTCCGGACCGGTCCGGATCCAACGGCGACGGGGCCCCGGGCCGCACCGAGACAACCTCTCCGTCGATGACGTCCGGGCGCCGCGGTTCGGGTGCCGTCATCGGGCGACCACCCACCGGTCCCATGCCGCCATTCCCGCGACCGCCCCGATGAACTGCCACTGCGTCCACCCCTGGTTGAACCCGGTGACGATCAGGAACAGCAGCAGCACCGCGGTCAACGCCATACCCACAACCCGGACCGCCATCACCGGACCGCCGTCCCGGTCGCCGGGTCGATGCCGTGCTTCGCGCGCCAGTCCTCGTGCGTGGTCGCCTTCCCGTCCTCGTCGACCGGACCCCGGTAGCCCGAGTCACGGAGCGCCTTGAGCGCCTCGTAGGAGTCGTCCGCCTTCCCCACGGTCACCACCACCCACGGACACGGCCGTCGGACTCGATCTCGGCGGCGATCTTGCGGTCCTCGGCCGCCTCCCGCTCGCACCTGTCCGCGATCTTGTTCGCGCCGAACAGCCGTGCGGCCTTCCCGACCGTCTCGGCCACGTCCGCGCCGTCGTGCTGCAGCTCGATCTGCGCCGCCGCCCGCTCCGCGTCGGACTTCGGCCCGCTGAACCAACCCATGATCTCCCCTCTCGCCTTCCCACATCTAGGAAGGCGAGAGTACGGTAGCTTCCTAGATGTGGGAAGGGCGGGGACATAGCCTGCCCCGGTGACTACAGGCGAGGAGCGCTCAGCGTTGGATGACCTGCGATCGCTGCTCGCCAGCGACCTGTCCGGGGTAGAGCCTGACGCGCTCTACGCCGGTATCCGGGCCAGCGAACTCGTGTTCGACAGCGCCCAGCAGTGGACAGGCCGCCTCGTCGCCGAGCTCCGCCGCCGAGAAATCCCTTGGTCGCAGATCGAGGCCGCGACGGAGGTCCCGAAGTCGACACTGGACCGCCGCGCGGGCCGAATCGAGTAGCCGCCGTCACGCGTCGACGCTCGGCGCTCCCGTTGCGCGGATCGCCTCGGCGAGATGCCACCGAAGCCGCGCAGCGTCACCTGCCGACAACAGCACCGGTTCGCCACCCGAGACGTGAAGCACGACTCCCCGCGTCGCGGGGTCGACCTGGGTGACGATGACTCGGCCGCTCGATCGGAGGGTCCGGGTGCGCAGTGTCCAACGTGTACGTTCCACAGGATCTTCGTCGGAACTGGCCCCAGGTTTGTGCCGGGCAGGCGTCGAACATCACGCGCACAGGCCTGGCTATGCGACCCGGGCTCTCCCGCCGCGCGCCGGTCGATTCCGCAGCCTCGCCCGCGTCAGCTTCTCGACGAATCGAGCCGCCTCGGCCGGGCTCGTGAGCGTGTACTTCCGGGTCTCCTCCACACTGCTGTGGCCCATGACTTCGGCCTGGCGGAAGATGTCCGGGTCGAGCAGGTGGTAGTCGGTCGCGAAGAGATGCCGCATCTGGTGCGCGGTCTCGGTGATCCCGACTCCGGTCAGGAACCGGTTGATCCGGTAGGAGACGCCCTGAGGTGTGTGTGCCTGCCCGTCGGACGGGCGGGTGAACACGGGCCCTCGGCCGGCCCGCCGCACGAACTGGTCGAGCACCAGCATCAGGTCAGATCCGACCGGCGTGGTCCGCCACTTGCCGCCCTTCCCCTCGAGGTGCAGGAGGCCGCACCCGTCGTCGAGCTCCTCGACGTCGGTCCCGCGGAGCCACGCGATCTCACAGCAGCGCAGCCCGGAGCATCCGGCGAGACCGAGCCAGGCGAACATCTCGGGGTCGCGGAGCGCGCAGGACAGCGCGAGGTCGAAGTGCTTGGCGAGCATCGGCCGGGGGCGGCGTTCCGGTTTCCGGGGGTAGTCCAGCGCCACCGAGGGGTCGTCGATGCGGATCCGCGGCCGACTCCGGGCGCTCATCCAGCGGTAGAGTCCGCGCGCCGCGCTGATGTAGCCGATGACGGTCTCCGTTGACCACGTCCGCGGCATCTCGTCACGCCAGCCGAGTAGGTCGTCTTCGGTCGCTGCGGTCAGCGCGCCGGGCTGCAGGTACTCGGCGAGGTGCGCGAGCTGGATCCGGCGCAGTCGGAGCGTGTTCGGTCGCCAGTCGCGCTGGTGCCGGAAGTACTGGTGGAGGACCTTCGCGTTCTCTGTTCCGGCAGCGGCGTCGTTGACCATGCACAGACCATCACCCGAAGCATTGAGCCGGTCACGCTGCGCGGGCATAGTTGCTCTCCCCGACCGCATCCGTTCGCGTCCTCGGAGTCGCGGCGTGCGCCAGCTGTGGCACGCATGATCCGTAACCGGGTGCCACAGGAATGTGATCGGCACCGGCGGCGCCGACCAGCCAGAACCGGCGCTGCCTGAGGGCAGATGCCGCCGATCTCGCGAGTGTGATAGCGCCGCGGCCAGCGTCTTGCTGGGCCCCTTCCGGAGGCCGCGGAGCGTCGCCTGGACGGCCGCCGAGGTGGATCCCGAGGGGCACGCCGAGGAAGGTCGCGATCCGGTCGAGATCGTCGACGTCGAACGCAGTCCGTCCCTTCAGGCGACGGCTGACGTACGCCGGCGAGACGTTGAGATGGTCGGCCAGGTCCTGCCCGCTGATTCCGCGGCGGATCATCCACGATCGAACGTCTGCCGCAACTCGCTCACGGAGAGTGAGCGTCTCCACTGCGCTAGTCATGCCGCGAAATCTACATGAATCTCGCTGACGTCAAAAGTATGACGAGAGTAGCAATCACTCGGCGTCACTGTTCAGTTGCGGCCCAGGTTGACACCTTCTTACGCTCAGCGTAAGAATCACGCCATGCCCCCCACCATCGCGCAGCAGGTCGGACTCGCCGTCCGGATCGTGCTGATGGAGCAGGGCCGCCAGCAGTCGGAGATCGCCGAAGCGCTGAACCTGACGGACGCGGCGGTCTCCCGCCGATGCCACGGCAGCACCGCCTTCCGCGCCGACGAGCTGCTCACCATCTCGCAACTGCTTGGGGTCCCCGTCCAGCGGTTCTACGAGCGAGCCCTCGCTGACCGGCCTGCACCTACTCCCGCCGCCTAGACCCGGCAACAAGAAGGACCGGCCACCCCCGACAGGGCGACCGGTCCAGCACCTCCCGGAAAGGATCCGCATGAACACATCCGAAGGGCGCACGGTGAGTGTAGCCCCTGACCTGCGCGAAGTAGTCCGTCCAGGACCGGCTGCGCACCCGTCTGCACCGCTGGTTCCGCGCTGGTCGGGGCAGATGGCGGACCTGATCGCATCCACCGGCCCGCGCAGCGCGGCCCGGCACCGGCCGGCGCACCGGGCGCCGCGGGAGCGGGACGTGCAGCTGCACCTGCTGATGCTGGGCCTGGGCGCGCTGCTCATGTTCGGCCTGTTCCTCGGGACCGGAGGCATGTGGTGAGCACGTTCGTGAAGACGACCGCCGCTGCGGCCGGCGGCGCGGTGTTGGCGCTGGCCGGGTTCTGGTGGCTGCTCTCGACCGGCCAGGAGGGTGCGGAGCGGTTCCTCGCCGAGTTCAACGGGGACGACCAGCCGACCCCACCGGCCGGCGCGGCAGCGCTCGCCGCAAAGCTCCCGTCGACGCACGGCCTGCAGCTGCTGCAGGGCGAGGACCTGGACGACGCGGTGGCGCACCTCGTCGCCTGCGGCACTACCCGGGCTCTGACGACGGCGGAGCCGGGCGGGTGGGCGGCCACGACGTCCCGGCTCGACGAGATCGCGGAGTCGGTCGTCGACGCCCGCATCAACGCCGCCCTCAAGTGGATGGACGACCACAAGCTCGAGCTGGTCCGGAGGCACGGGTGAACCGTCGCTGGCAGGACCCGAAGAAGAAGGACGGTGACCGGTGACGGCCCCGAGGAAGCCGGCGGACGTCCCGGAGTTCACGCCGCTGGAGCACATGGCGCAGGCCCTGTCCGGGCACCGCGCGGTGTTGGTCGATGTCCGGCACGGCCTGGGCCGGGAACGGTCCCGCGATGAGATCGCTGACCACGCTCTGGCCGCGGTCGCGATCGGTAAGCGGATCGCGTCCGCCGCGGCGGCAGGCCTGTGGTGCGACGGCATGGACGCGCTCGCACACGGCGCCACGCTCGCCGACGTCGCCGCCGCGCTTGATCTTCCCGCTGGCGTAGCCCTGGTCGGGTTGCACGAGTACGTCGACGGCCAGGCCCGGTTGCATCGGCGCTATGGCGACATGGGCATGTCCCCCGCACAGGCCGACGAGGCCCGCGCTCTGATCGACGGAGCAGACCAGTGAGCCGCTACACCGGCGCGATCCCGCAGCCGCTGTGCCGGAAGAAGAACCACAAGTTCATCGGGATCGTCAGTAACCAGCTCGGCACCGAGCCGTTCGACTCGTCCCGGCCGCACGCCTCGACGTCTGTGTGCGGGCGCGCGGAGTGCATCGACGACGCCCGGGAGTGGGTTCAGGCCCACACCCGCGAGGACGGCGTGTTCACGACGTTCGAGCAGAACCGTGCCGCCTCCGCGGGCCGCTCTGCCGGAGCAGACCAGTGACCGCCGCCGTGAACCCGGCGCAGGTGGGCCGTGCCGCCGAGCTCGCGGTCCGCGCCGTCGATGACCTGATGACGTGGGAGGCGCAGACCCCCCGAACCGATCTGACGGTGGAGGACGTCAACCGGATCGCTCGTCTGCTGCGGCAGGCCGCGACGGAGCTGGACGGTCGCGCCAGCTCGGCCCGGTTCTCCGCTCACGGTTACGAGCTCACCGAGGCGGGCTTGGCCGCGACCGACGATCCGGCACGCCGGCGCCGCTGGGCCGAGATCGTGTGCCTGGACGGGGGCCGGTCGTGACGGCCCGGACTGCGTCGGGCCGCCGCTACGACGCTGCCCGCGCTCGCTCGTATCGTCGGCGTCGCGCGGCTGGCCTGACGATGATGGTCGACGCCGGGGCGGTCCGCGCTCACGTCACCGAGTTGCGCCAGCAGGGTGTCAGCATCCGCCGGATCTCCGAGGTGTCGGGGGTGACCGCGCCGACGCTGTACGCGCTGCTGGTGGGGCAGCCGTCGAAGGGCCTACCGCCGACCCGGCGGGTCACCCACGGTGTCGCGCAGCGGCTGCTCGCCGTCACCCCGCCCACCGCCGCACCCCCGGTCCGTGACCTGGACACGCTGCCCGATCTGGCCCGGGTCGACGCGACCGGGTCGCGCCGCCGGATCCATGCGCTCGCCGCTCTGGGCTGGTCGGTGCAGCAGCTCGCGGACCGTCTCGGGTTGGCGCGCCGCCAGCTTCAAGGTCGTGTTCTCCACGGCGGCGAGCAGGTGTCGGTCCGCACGGCCCGCGCGATCCGCGACCTGTACGACGCACTCTGCTGGCAGCCGCCCCCGGCGGACACTGCATGGCAACGCGCCGCGGTCACCCGAACCAAGGCATGGGCGAACCGGCAGGGCTGGGTGCCCCCGCTGGCGTGGGACGACGACACCATCGACGACCCGGCCGCAACACCCGACCTGGGCCGGGAGCAACGCGGCGTGGTGGACGTCGACGACGTCGAGCATCTCCGCTCGTTCGGCTACTCCGACAAGGCGATCGCCGACCGGTTCGGTGTGCAGCTCGACAGCCTGTACGCCGCGCTGCGCCGCAACGAACGCCGGGGTGCGGCATGAGGCAGCACGTCGCGTTCGCCGGCCCGCGCGGCGGCATGTCCCCGGACCAGGGGCGGGCGGTCGCGGCGATCGTGTCCCGCTGGGTCGACGACGGTGTGACCGAGCTGCACCACCAGGACGACCTGACCGCCTACGACCTGGTCGACCGCGCCGCGGCGCTGTTCCTGGACCTGTTCGTCGTCGCTCACCCCGCCGTCGGGCAGAAGCGCCCCACCGCCCGGGGTGGGATCAACGACGAGGTCGCGTTGCCGCTACCGGCCGATGCCCGCGACGAGCACCTGCTGGCGGTGTGCGGGCGGGTCGTCGTCGCGGTCGGCGGTCCGGTGTTCTGGGAGCGGTCCCCGGTGTGGCGGTTCGCCGCCCGCGCCCGGGCACTGGGTCGCGAGCTGCAGCTGGTCGACCTCGACGGCGCCCCGCTGTTCGATGTGCAGTGGCCGGTGGCGCGGTGATGGACAAGGTCCGCGCCCGCGCCGGCGTCTGGTCCCGCAAGGGCCTGGTCATCGAACCGCCGTACCCGGGACCGTTCTCGGCCGGCTGGGCGCTGCTCACCGTCCGGCTCGGCCCCCGCAACTCCACTGCCCTGACCCACGAGCAGGCGCTGCACCTGCGGGACTGGCTCAACACCCACCTCGACGACACCCCGCCACCCGCCGACCCGGACGCCGTCCGCGCCGAGATCGACGAGCAGATCGAGCAGCTGACGCGCTTGGCCGCCGACTCGAAGTCCGGCGACTACCAGACCGCGATGGCGTGGGCGCAGCACGCACTGAACAAGGTCGCCGAGGCGGCCGGACGGAAGAGGACCCGATGACCGACACGGCCGCCCCCGGCTACGGCCCCGCGGAGATCCGCGCCGAGGTCCAGGCATGGCAGGACGCCGCGACGGCTGCCCGCGCCGACGCCCACGACCAAGCCGCGCTGCTGCTGGCCCCACCCGGCCGCACACCAGCCGACGCGCACACCCGCATGCACTCGCAGGCCCTCATCGGTGCCGCGCTGGTCGCGCGCCGTCTCGCGCAGCTGGAGAACGTGCCACCGCTGGTCCGCCCGGACGGCGACGGCTGGGTCCTGGAGTCCACCGACCCGAGCCGGGAGCACGCCGCGGTCGACCGGGTCGCCGGCGTGGCGATCACCGCGTTGGCCAACGGCGAACCGGAGCGGGCCGCCGCCGCGGTCGCCGCGTTCGCGCTGCCGGAGGAGACCAGCGCCGACCGGTTGGTGGCGCTGATGTTCCGGCTGCTGAACCTGTACCTGGTGCTCGACGACGCCCTGAACGCCCCGCGGGGTGCCTCGTGACGTGGGTGAAGGTCGACGACGCACTCGCCGACCACCGCAAGGTCCGCCGGCTTGGTAAGGACCGGCTCCCCGCGATGGGGCTGTGGGTGCTGACGGCGTCGTGGTGCGGGCAGCAGCTGACCGACGGTTTCGTGCCGGCGGAGGTGGTCGAGCGGTTCGACCCGCGCCAGAAGATGGCCACCAGGCTCGTCGATGTGGGCCTGTGGGTGCGCGAATCCGACCCCGAGGAGGGCGACGGGTTCCGCTTCCACGACTGGGCGGATCACCAGCCGACGCGGGACGAGGTGGAGCGCAAGCGCGATGAGGCCCGGGTTCGGATGAACCGGGTTCGTGCACGTCGGAGGGCGGATCGCGCGAACCGCACCGACCCGGTTCGCGACGACGATCCGGAGAACGTTCCCCCACCGGTTCGCGCGAACACCCCCGTGAACGACGACAGCACGTTCAGCTACCCCGACCCGGCCCGTCCCGTAGTTCTCCTACCGGAGAACAACACGCCGCCTGACGGCGGCGTGCCGCGCGCGGCCCGCGACACCCCCGCCGCCGTCGACAACGAGGCGTCCCGGCAGCGCCGCCGCGCCGGCCGCCACACCGAGATGGCCAAGACCGCCCGCTCCGGCGCCGCCGTCCGGATCGTCAACGCCTGGGCCGACAGCTGCGACCACCGCCCCGGCCCGAGGGTGATCCGGGACCTCGGCGTCGAAGTCGACCAGCTCCTGCGCCGCGGCTGGCCCGACGACCTGCTGGCCCGCTGCGTCGAAGCGTGGGCGTCCAAGGGCCTCGGCCCGTCGACTTTCCAGTCCGTGGCCAGCGAGGTCGCGAACCGGCGCCCCGCCACCCCGCAGACCGTCACCACCCGAGCCCTGGCTGGCCTCGACGACGCGTTCGCCGAGTACGAGCGCCGCCACTCCAGCGAGGTCGTCCAGCTGCCCGGGCGAGGAGCCTGACCATGCCCATCCCGATCGAGCACAACCCGGTCCTCACCAGCGACTTCCGCGCCGTGTTCCAGGTCCTCGGCGTCATCGACGGCCACCCCCGCACTGCCGATGACGTCGAGGCGTGGATGCTCGCCGCCCGCACCGGCCGCTGGACCCGCGCCCAGGTCGCCGCCGCCACCTTCGCCCTGACCACCACGTTCACCGGGTTCCGGGTGCAGCCCGGGCACCTGGCCGAGCAGATCAGGGCGAACCGGGCCCGGATCCGCGGCCTGTGGGAGTGCCCACCGCCCCCACGGGAGCTGGCCGACGACCCGGCCGCCGAGCTGGCGTGGCGCCGCCGCGCGGCGGTGGACTTCGCCGACCGCGCACTGCTGGCCCTGGCCGCCGGCGACCGCCCGGAGGACGTGCCGCTGCTCGCCACCCCGGAGCCGCCGGTGCAGCGGCTGCTGCTGGCCGAGGCACCGCCGGAGGTCCGCACCGAGATCGAGGCGGCGATGCCTGCACTCGGCCGGCTCCCGGAGCCGCGCCCGACTCCACACCGCACCCCGCGGGCCGCGACCGACCCGGCCCGCCGCGCCCAGGCCCGCGCCGAGCTGGACGCCCGCCGCCCTACCGACACCGATTCCACCCCTGCTGAGCTGCGAGAGGACGCGACCGCATGAGCGTCGAACCGAGTGGACACCACCACTATCCAGTGCATACTGGTGGTGCCACCGAGTATGCGACCCGAGGGGGTGGCCGCCATGCGACGCCACTTCGATCTGTCGACCGACCAGCGGCTACGGATCTCCGAGTCGCTGCTGGTGCCGTGCGACCCACCCGGCCGGCTCGGCCGGAACCGGGGCTGCGGAGCACCCGCGGGGCAGCGCTGCCGCAACGTCCACACCGGGCTCCCGCTGGAGGGGCTCGGGGCGCACGTCGGCCGGCTCCACCGCGCCC
Source organism: Pseudonocardia sp. NPDC049635 (assembly GCF_040659795.1). Classification (NCBI taxonomy): domain Bacteria; kingdom Bacillati; phylum Actinomycetota; class Actinomycetes; order Pseudonocardiales; family Pseudonocardiaceae; genus Pseudonocardia; species Pseudonocardia sp. NPDC049635. Next base: position 1,781 of record NZ_JBFAON010000035.1, on the reverse strand, counting down.
GGACCGCACGTGCGGTGTCCTCCCGGAGCTCGTCGCCGACGTCGCTGCCGGACGCTTCGACCGCGACACCAGTGGCCGTCCCTGCCTGACCCGCGGCCAGGCCGCCGCCTACTTCGAGTCAGCCGCCCAGGCGGTCGCCGACCACGGGCATCACCGCGGCGGACTGTGGCCAGCCTGGTCCACCCCCGACGGACCCGCCCCCTGGGCGCCGGGCACACCGGTCGACATCTGGGGTGCCCTCGCGGTCGTGCGCGGCCTCACCGCGGGCGGCGCGGACTCCACCGAGGTGATGCTCGGCCCGATGACGAAGACCCTGTACGAGGTCCTGCCTCCGCGGGCCCGCCGCTGCGGCGGGGTGGGCAGGTGGAACGACGGACCCCGCTGGTCGAGGTTCGTCCCCGGTTCGGGGTGGTGGCTGCGTCGCCGCGCGATCCGCACCCTGCACGCCGCGGCCGCGCAGTGCCGGGCGGGGGTGAGCGGCCGTGGCTGACCAGCAGACCGTTCCGTTCCACTCCGCGCACGAGGGTTACGCCGTCGTCCTCGCCGAGGTCCAGACGCTGCAGGAGGCGCTGACCGAGCTCGGGATGAGCCTGGACTGGCTGTGGCACGAGATCCGCGTCGGCAACCGGCCGGGCATCGAGGCCAACGCGGACTCCCTGGTCTCGGCCGCTGACCGGGCAGTCGACGGGGCGGCCCAGGTCCTCGCGACAGCACGCCGGTTCCGTGACGATGCCGGCGCGGGAGTGGCGGCGTGAACGCCCACGAGGAACGGGTCCTGGAGCTGTGCGACCTGGACTACGCGAGCGCGGAGAAGGTCGCTGCGGAGATCGACCGTCTCCGTGCGGAGCTGTCCGCGTCCCGGGAGCGGGAGCAGCGGCTCACCGAGACGGGGAACGGGATGGCCGATGCCATCCAGCGCGGGCTGTCCGGCGGCGACTGGTTCGAGGCCGAGGAAGACGCCGACTCGTGGCGGAAGGCGGTCCGCGGAGACGCACCCACGGATGAGCGCGAGCCGGGCGACTGCGCGGTGTGCCCACCCGGGAAGCCGGTGACCGCTGTCTGCATCGTCGACCACCCGAGGGCCCCGGCTGTCGCTCCCACGGACGGGCAGGGCCCGGCCGACGAGCTGCGGGCGTCCGACTACGAGGCGGCGCTGGCGTGGTTCCGGGACGGCTGGCCGGACCGGGCCACCGCGCTGATCGAGCAGGCCGACCGGTCTGTGTCGTCGCTGTGCGCGGCGACGATCGTCCGGCACGTCCTGGCCGCCGAGGACGTCGACTCGATCGGCTCGCACGAACTGTCCGCGGCCCCGGCCGACGGCCCGGAGTACGCGATCATCGAGACGAACCGCGGCGGCGGTGTCGAGTACCCGGTCGCGGAGCGGAACACGAACGGCCCGGCCGGGTGGATGATCGGCGGCGAGTTCGTCCCGGATGTCGCGGTGACGCACGTCGAGCCGGTGACCGTGCTGCGCGCGTCCGCGGCCCCGGCCGACGACACCGCCGCACCGGACGACCTGCCGGAGCCGGACTGGGAGTACGACGGCGTCCTCACCTGGGACTGTCCGGTGCGCGTCGACCTGGACGACACGGGCACCACGTCACCGGCGCGCATTGAGCTGGCGGACGTCTCGCTCACGGTGGAGGAGGCGACCCGGGTTCGGGACGCGCTGGCTGCTGCCGTGGACGCTGCCCGCCCGGCCCGGGACGGGGGCGAGCCTAAGTGAGCGCCCCGACGATGGCGGTGTTCTCCTGCGGCGCCGGTGTGCAGTCGACCGCGAT
>NZ_JBFAON010000034.1:0-49525 GCF_040659795.1 Pseudonocardia sp. NPDC049635 | reverse complement strand
CTGCGCCAGTGGGCCGAGGAGAACGGGATCGAGGTGCCGTCCAACAACCGGTTCAGCCAGGCGCTGGTGAAGCGCTGGCGCGAGGCGACCCAGGAACAGGCCGAGCAGGACTGATCCCGACGACCAGCAGGTTCAGACTGAGCGTGCGGTGCACTTCGCGGTCCCCGCCGGGCGGCCCGTTGTTTCGATCATCTGCAGTTTTCCACTACGCCGGGAGTGTTTCGAGTACTTCGACTGGCGGGGTGCATCAGCGGTGAGGTGAAGTCGTCCTCGGTCGCGTCCCGCGCTCGGCCGGCGCGACGCCGGGCCGACCGGGTTCGGCCTGGCCAGAGCCCTGGCCGCGGCCGGGATCTGTTGTGAGGTGGTGGCGCCGTCGAAGCTGGAACGCCCGGCCGGGGACAAGGTCAAGACCGATCGCCGTGACGCCGAGCGGTTGGCACGGTTGCTGCGGATCGGGGAGCTGCCCGCGGTGCGGGTCCCGACCGAGGCAGAGGAAGCGGCCCGGGATCTGGTGCGGGCCCGCGAGGACGTCCGCACCGATCTGATGCGGGCCCGGCACCGGCTCTCGAAGTTGCTGTTGCGCCAAGGACTGGTCTGGGAGGCCACGGCCTGGACCGGAGCGCACGAGCAGTGGTTGCGCGGGCTGCGCTTCGACCGCCGCGGGGTGGCGTTGGCCTTCGACGAGGCCTTGGACGCGGTGTTCACCGTCGGGGCCCGCCGGGATCGTCTGGACGCCGCGATCGTGGAGATGGCCGAGCTCGAACCGCTGGCCGGGCCGGTGGGGCGGCTCGGCTGTCTGCGTGGGGTCTCCACGCTGACCGCGGTCGGGCTCTGCGTCGAGGTCGCCGACTGGCACCGGTTCACCGGCGCCACGATCGGCGCCTACCTCGGTCTGGTCCCGTCCGAGGCGTCCTCGGGGGCGCGACGCGTGCAGGGCGGGATCACCAAGACCGGGAACACCCACGCCCGTCGGCTGCTGGTCGAGGCGGCCTGGCATCACCGCCGTCCACTACGGACCAGTCGGGAGCGTGCACGGCGGGCCAACGGCCAACCCGCCGTCGTCCGGGACCGGGCCGAGGCCGGGAACCGGAGACTGCACCAGCGATGGACCCGGCTCGACCGGCGTCGAAAGCGGCCCACGATCTCGGCGGTCGCGATCGCCCGTGAGCTGGCCGGCTGGAGCCTGGCCGTGCTCGACGGCCCCACCGGCCCGGCCGGCTGATCCTCGCCCACAGACCCCGGCGGGGCCTGGGCATAGGTTGCAGGCAGCGCGAGGAGCGACCCGCGGTACAGCTATGAGCAGCTCGGCTTCGGTGGTGATCACCGCGAAACCGGGTCACGCTCGACTCTAGACTCGCGGACCGCTCCCGACGGACATCCGGTCATGCGGTAATCGACCCGCGCATATCAGTCTGACCGCGCGTCGCGACGACATGCCTCCACCAGCCCCGGCCCCGCCGGACCCCTAACGCCCTGACCAGCCACGATACCCCGACATCGAGGCGAACTCTTGCTGCCCACTTGACAGGAAGAGCCTCCATATCAGCTGTGATGCCCGGGCACGTTGGTCGAGATCCTGCGCCATCCCGAGCCGGTCGAGCCGTTGTTGCCGACCTCGGGCCGTCAGGCGCGCACCGTGGTGTTCGCCCCTTCGAGGTCGAGCGCGATGTCGACGATCATGTCCTCCTGGCCGCCGACGAGCCCGCGGCGGCCGACCTCGACGAGGATGTCGCGGGTGTCGAGGCCGTACTCGGTGGCGGCGCGCTCGGCGTGGCGCAGGAAGCTGGAGTAGACCCCCGCGAACCCGAGTGTGAGGGTCTCACGGTCGACCCGGACGGGGCGGTCCTGCAGCGGCCGGACGATGTCGTCGGCGGCGTCCTGCAGGGCGAACAGGTCACAGCCATGCTTCCAACCGTGTATGTCGGCGACGGCGACGAACGCCTCGATCGGGCAGTTCCCGGCCCCGGCACCGTGCCCGGCGAGGGAAGCGTCGACGCGAGTGGCACCTTCCTCGACCGCGACGACCGAGTTCGCGACCGAGAGGGAGAGGTTCTCGTGGGCGTGGATACCGATCTGGGTCCCCGGGTCGAGGACGTCGCGGTAGGCGCGGATCCGGTCACGCACATCGTGCATCGTCAGCCGCCCGCCGGAGTCGGTGACATAGACGCAGTGCGCCCCGGCGTCCTGCATGATCCTGGCCTGTTCGGCCAGGGCGGAGGCGGGGGCCATGTGTGACATCATCAGGAACCCGGACACGTCCATGCCCAGCTCACGGGCCTTGCCGATGTGCTGGCCGGCGATGTCGGCCTCGGTGGCGTGCGTGGCCACGCGCACCGATCCGACGCCGAGGTCGTAGGCTTTCTGCAGCTCGTGGACGGTGCCGATGCCGGGCAACAGGAGCGTGGTGAGCATGGCGTCGTTCACGGCCTCGGCCGCGGCTGTGATCCACTCCCAGTCGGTGTTGCTGCCGGGTCCGTAGGTGAGGCTCGCGCCGGCGAGCCCGTCACCGTGGGACACCTCGATCGCGTCGACCCCCGCGGCGTCGAGGGAAGCCGCGATCCGACCGACGTCGGCAGGAGCCAGGCGGTGCCGGACGGCGTGCATGCCGTCCCGCAGGGTGACGTCCTGGATGTACAGCGATGTGATCGGTGTGGTCATCGGAGGGCCTCCGCCGGTCGGTTCTTGGTGGCGCGGGCGGTGAGCAGCTCGGCGGTACGCAGGGCGGCCGAGGTCATGATGTCGAGGTTCCCGGCGTAGGCGGGCAGATAGTGTGCCGCGCCCTCGACCTCCAGGAAGACCTGGACCTTCCACGCCGGGCGCGGGCTGTCGGCGCGCAGGAGAGTGCCGAGCGGTTCGTCGTCGGCGACCGGGGTGATCTGGAGTTGCTGTTTGAGCCGGTAACCGGGCACGTAGCGCGAGACGACACCGACCATCTCCTCGACCGACGCGCGGATCGTGTCCTGGTCGACGTCACCGACCAGGCACAGCACGGTGTCGCGCATGATCATCGGAGGCTCGGCCGGGTTGAGCACGATGATCGCTTTGCCGCGCTCGGCACCACCTACCTTCTCGATCGCGGCCGAGGTGGTCTCAGTGAACTCGTCGATGTTGGCCCGGGTGCCCGGGCCGGCCGAGCGCGAGGAGATCGAGGCGACGATCTCTGCGTAGCGGACCGGAGCGACCCGGGCGATCGCGGCCACGATCGGGATGGTGGCCTGACCTCCGCAGGTGACCATGTTGACGTTGCGGGCGTCCACATGGTCCTCGAGGTTGACCGCTGGGACCACGAACGGGCCGAGCGCGGCCGGGGTGAGATCGACGAGGATCTTGCCGTACGGGGCGAGCTTGTCGGCGTTCGCGATGTGCGCACGGGCCGAGGTGGCGTCGAACACGACCTCGATCGCCTCGAAACCCGGCAGCCCGAGCAGTCCGTCGACCCCGTCCGCGGTCGTCGCAACGCCGAGCCGCCGCGCGCGGGCCAGACCGTCGGAGTCGGGGTCGATCCCGACCATGGCGCCCATCTCGAGGTTCTCGGACAGGCGGATGACCTTCATCATCAGGTCCGAGCCGATGTTGCCCGAGCCGATGATCGCGACCTTGGTACTCATACGGCTCCTCCTGCGCTGTGGGTGAAGCTCGCGCGGACCTCACCGAGGCCGGTGAGGGTCGCGGTGAACGCGTCACCGGGCGAGACCGGGGTCATCGGGCCCAGCGCGCCGGAGAGAACCACCTCACCGGCACGCAGCGGGGCGCCGTACTCGCGCGAGGTGCGGGCGAGCCAGACCAGCGCCGTGATCGGGTCGCCCAGGCAGGCCCCGCCGTTACCGGAGCTGACCACTGCACCGTCGCCGCCGGTCAGGGTCATCTCGACGGTCCGTAGGTCGGTGTCACCGAGCGGGACGCCGTCACCCCCGAGGACGTAGAGGCCGCTGGAGGCGTTGTCGGCAACGGTATCGACGATGGTGATGTCCCAGCCGGCGATCCGGCTGTCCACGATCTCCAGTGCCGGGATCACCTGTGTGACCGCCGCACGGGCGGCCGCGTCGTCGATGTCGTCGACGTCGAGGTCGCGCCCGAGGACGAAGGCGATCTCGGCTTCGATCCGGGGCTGCAGGAGCCGTCCGATGTCGATCGGGGTGTCCTGGGGGCAGGCCATGTCGTCGAACAGCACACCGAAGTCGGGTTGGTCGACACCGAGCTGGGCCTGCACAGCGGGAGAGGTGAGGCCGATCTTGCGTCCCGCGATCGTGCGCCCGGTCTCGAGCTGTGTGCGGGTGAGGACGGACTGCACGGCGTATCCGGTGTCGACCGACACGTCCGGCAGCAGGGTTCGCACCGGTGCACACGGGAGTCCGGTGCGGGCCGCCTCGAGCAGCCGGTCCGCCGCGGCCCGTACCTCGTCGGCGAGGAGAGTGGTCATCCCTCGACCCTGCCGTACCCGGTACGACACGATGGCACCGTGCATTCCACTGTACGAAACGCTTCCCAGCCCGAGCGGTGTTCGATGCTCGGGCGCGCGCTGCGGTTGCTGTCGGAGTTCCGAGCCGGCGAGCACGAGGTCTCACTCGCCGAGTTGTCCCGGCGCAGCGGCGTGGCCAAACCGACGGCGTTCCGATTGCTGGGGGAGCTCGTGACATGGTCGATCGTCGAACGGACATCGAACGGCTATCGGCTGGGCCTGCGGTTGTTCGAGCTCGGTCAGATCGTGCCCCGGCAGCGCGAGCTGCAGGAGTCGGCCACGCCCTTCCTCACCGATCTGCACCACGCCACCGGGGAGACGGTGCATCTGGCCGTCCCTGACGGTGCGGACGTCGTCTACCTGCAGAAACTGGCGGTCATAGGAGGTCCCAGGATCCCGTCACGGCTCGGCGGCCGGATGCCTGCGCACGCCACTGCGGTCGGCAAGGTGCTGCTGGCGTTCGGACCCCCGAACCTGTTGGAGGCCGCCCTGGAGCGGGGTCTCCCGCGGCGGGCACCGAGAACGATCGCCGCGCCGGGCCTGCTGCGCGCCCAGCTCGACGAGATCCGTGAGCTCGGCTGGGCGGAGGAACACGAGGAATCAGCGCCCGGGGTCGCCTGTGTGGCGGCACCAGTACTCGCCGCGACCGGTGTGGCGGTCGCGGCGATCTCGATCACCGGATGGTCGAACAGGTTCACCGCGGCCCGTGTGATCCCAGCGGTTCGGACCGCCGCGCTCGGGCTCTCCCGAACACTCACCAGCGACGACGTCGTACACGATGTCCCGGGGCACAACCCCAGATAGAAGTCGGCGGCTCAGGTACATCGTCTATCCGACACCTCCGATGCCGCCTGGCTGAGTTGAGGTCGGAGAGTGGCGCCCTGCTCACCGCACCGGAGGTCGTGCTGCAGTATCTTCCGCTGACGTCGCTCCAGAACCTGGCCGATCAGTCCCTGAGCGAGACGATGCTGACGACGAGAGTGCGGACGGCGAGGGACACGGCGCACCCCAACCCGTCACATCCATGTCAAGCCCGGTGAGGGCTTGGAGACCGCCGCGGTATGACTTGTCGCCCCTGAGCCTGGTCAACCTGGCGACGACCGGCTTCGGCTGGCGCTCGGCCAACTGCCGACTCCCCGGCGACCTCGACGCTTGCCGAGGCGAGCGGGATGGGCTCGAACATCGGTGGTTCCTCGTCCGGGTGAAGTGCGGTGGGCCCGTAGAGCCAGTCGACGAAGGAGTAGTCGTAGGTGTCACGCGTGCGCAGTAGCGTGTTGCGCTGCTCCCGCTCCTCACCGTCCAGGTGCCACAGCTCGCCCCATAGTCGTGAGGTGCTGACCACGCGGCGGCAGTGCTTGGGCCGGACGGCTTCGTAAGCGGTGAGGGCAGCGTCCCAGTCGACCGATCCGTCTTCATCGCGGTGTCGTGCGGCGTGCTCGGCGAGCACCCAGCCGTCCTCGATCGCCATAACCGCGCCCTGAGCTATGTACTGCAGGGGCGGGTGTGCGGAGTCGCCGAGGAGCGCGACGCGACCGTGGACCCATGTCCTGATCGGGTCGCGGTCGTACATCCGCCACCATTTGTCGCGCCACATATAGGGCAATCCTTCCCGCACGAAGTCACACGTCTTCGCGAATGCCGCGTCCAGTTCGTCGGGCGTGCCCCAGTCTTCAACGCCGGCCATCGCCTTGGGCGACGCGAAGACGGCGACCTGGTTGAGCAGCTCACCGCCGCGCAGTCCGTAGTGCACGAAGTGGCACTGCGGACCGACGTACACCACGACCTCAGTCAGGTCGACGCGCTGTGCGCGCGGTTGTGCGGTGGACACCGTCCCGCGGTAGGCGACGTACGCGGAGGAGGCGGCCTGGTCGTCGACGAAGAGCTTGCGGGCGACGGAGTGGAACCCGTCGGCGGCAATGGCGACGGGTGCCTTGTGGACCTCGCCGGAGCGCAGGGTCACCTGCGCGCCGGTTGCAGTGTTCTCGTACGACGCCGCGGCGGCATCGGTGACGAGCTCGACGCCGTCGCGTTCGCATGCCCGTAGGAACATCGCGTGTAGGTCGCTTCGGTGGATGACCATGTAGGGGTAGCCGTAGCGCTGCTCAAGGTCGCGCAGGTCGAGCCGGGTCAGCTCGGCCCCGTCGACTGCGTCCCGCATCACCATGGCGTTCGGGACCACGCCCAGCGCCTTCGCCTCGTCGAGCAGGCCGTAGAAGTCGAGGATCCGCGTGCAGTTGGGCGCGAGCTGGATCCCAGCGCCGACCTCACCGAACTCGCGTGCCCGCTCTATGACGCGGACCTTGAATCCCTTGCCTGTTAGGGCCTGCGCCGTGCTGAGGCCGCCTATCCCGCCGCCGACGATCAGGACGTCCGGGTTGCTCATCGGGCACACCTCACAACCAGCGACCGAGTTCGGGCACGTCGACCAGGGCATGCGGCCGGCCGGCCAGGTAGGCAGCGACGTCGGGTAGGCCGCCGCTCGGGACGGTCTCGAGGTCGCGCTTCTCTTGGACGTTGACCACCAGGGCCTCAAGGAACTGTTCGGGCAGGTCAGCGAACGTCAGACCGGTCCCCAGGTCGACCGCGTGCACGCACACCTCGCGGGCCCGTAACCATGGGACCTCCGTCGCCGGAACGGTTCGACCTTGTGCCGTTACGACCTCGTTGCGCCACTTCTCGGCGGCTAGTCGACTCATCTCACCGGCGAGATTGTGCGCAGAACTGGTGAGCCACGCTGAGAGCTGGGATCCGGTCAGACTCGACCCGGCCTCGATGTCGGCGTTGCGCTGCTCCGTCGAGCTGTACATCGGCGTCCGTTCACCGGTGTCGGCCCAGTGGACCAGATTGCTGAGCGCGACCGCGTTCGCAGCAACGTGTGCCACCAGGTGTTTGCGACTCCAACCCGGCAGAGCGCTGGGGGCCGAGAGCGCTTGCTCGTCCAGAAGGGCGACCTGCGCCAGGAACAGGTCGGTGCCGCGCTCCACCCACTTCTGGGAGTTCAGATGCGTGCGCAGCATCAGGCGTCCGTCACGATCGTGTTGGTGCAGCGGCCCAGCCCCTCGATCTGAGTGACGACGGTTTCGCCGCCGACGAGGTAGACCTTCGGGTCACGGGCATGCCCGACGCCGGCGGGGGTGCCAGTCGCGATCAGGTCACCGGGGTGGAGCGTGATCAGTGTGGAGATGTACTCGACGAGGAACACCGGGTCGAAGAGCAATGTCCCGGTGTTGTCGGACTGCATGACCTGGCCGTCCACGGTCGTTGAAACGACCAGCGCCGGTCGGACACCGCCGACCTCGTCGGGCGTGGTGACGAACGGGCCGACCGGTGTGGAGGAGTCCCAGATCTTGCCCTGGGTCCATTCGATCGTGCGGAACTGCCAGTCGCGGACCGACACGTCATTCATGACGGTGAACCCGGCGATCGCGGCTTCAGCCTCGGTGCCCCGTGCACGGCGCACCTTCCTGCCGATCACGATGACGAGCTCGACCTCCCAGTCAAGGGCATCGGTCTCGGGCGGCTTCACGATCGGGTCGTTGGCACCGAGGAGCGTGTCGGCGAACTTCGGGAACAGCGTCGGGTAGGAGGGCAGCTCCCGGCCCATCTCCTTGATGTGGTTGGTGTAGTTGTGGCCGACGCATACGATCTTCGACGGGTTCGGCACGACGGGCGCGAAGTCCGCCCCCTCCAGCGAATACGCCGCAGCGCCAGCGGACGCGGCGGGGGAGCCGGCCGCGAGCCAGGCGCCAAGGTCTGGGTATCCCAGATCGACGAGGGCCTCACCGTCGAGACGGACCGCGCGGGTGCCCGAGGCGGTGCGGATAGTGGCGAGCTTCACGTCAGGCGTCCTTGTTGGTCTCGATGCGGTTGAGCCGAAGTGCCTCGAAGACGGGGGCGTCGGAGAATCTGAAGAGGTCGAGTGCGCCGGAGTCGGAGTCGGATGCGCCGGCCTCGGACCTCGCGGAGAACGGCTCCCACGACGGCACGACGAACAGGTCGCCGCGGGTCACCGACCAGGCCTCGTCGCCGACCGTGACGGTGCCAGCGCCGTCGAAGACCTGGAACACCGACGAACCGGTCTCCCGCACCGGCGCGGTCTCAGCGCCCCTGGCGATGCGGTGGAACTCCGCACGGATCGTCGGCAACACGTCGGAACCGTCGGCTGGGTTGGAAAACCGGACAGCTGCGTGGCCGGGTTCGACGGTGCCGGCGTAACCGGCCTTCTCGAGTTCGAGTTGGTCCATCAGCGCGCGGTCGGTGTACTCCCACTTGTAACTCAGGAGCGGGCTGCCGGGCGCGGTGTGCGCGACGCCGACCGGACGCAGTCCGGGGTGGGCCCACAGCTGCTCGGACCGCGACCGTTGCGGCGTGATCCGCTCGTCGGCGCCGATTTCGTCGCGGCCACACTCGAAGAACTGAGCCTCGGTGCCGCACTGGAACGGGATGTCGAGTCCGTCGATCCATGCCATCGGCTTGGAGGTCGCGTTGTGGTGGGCGTGCCAGTTCCAACCGGCCTGGGGCAGGAAGTCACCGCGGTTCATCGGTACGGCATCCCTTCCGACGACCGTCCACACGCCCGAGCCCTCCACAACGAAACGGAAGGCGTGCTGAGTGTGGCGATGCTCCGGTGCGTCCTCTCCGGGCATCAGGTACTGGATCGCTGCCCACAAGGTCGGGGTGGCGAACGGACGCCCGCCCAGTGAGGGGTTGGCCAAGGCGATCGCCCGACGCTCGCCGCCGCGGCCGACGGGGACAATGTCGCCCGCCTGCTCGGCCAGCCTCAGCAGGTTCTCCCAATGCCACAGGTGCGGCACCGCGCGCGACCGTGGGTGGGCCGGCATCAGGTCGCCGATCTCCGTCCAAAGCGGAACGAGCAGCTCCTGCTCCAAGCCGCGATAGAGCTGCTCAAGCGCGGGCGTCACATCAGGCTGGTCGGGCGCGGCGACCGCCTGCAACCGGACCGGGGTTTCAGTCGTGCTCATGCGGTTACAGTGACGCCCGTCGCATAGGTAGGAACACAGGATTCTGGACAACGGAACGAGACCATGCCGTCTTCCGATCCGAAGACCCCACCGACCTACGTGGTCACCAGCGCCGACCACGCGCTGCGGGCCGCGGTGATGCTGCAATTGGAGGGAGCACTGACCGTCAGCCAGGTCGCGGAGCGGCTCGGGGTCGCGCGCTCGACCGCTCACCGGTTGCTCCAGACGCTCGTCTATCGCGACTTCGCTGTCCAGGACGAGCAGCGCGTCTACCACCCGGGCGTCGTGCTCGAGCTCGCAACGCACTCGCAATCCCGCACGTCGAGACTCCGAACCGTCGCGCTGCCGCACCTGCAGCGGCTGGTCGACGTGGTGGGGGAGTCCGCCAACCTCAGCGTCAGGGCCGGTGATAGTGCACGGTTCATCGCGAGTGTCGAGTGCGCCCACGCCCTTCGGGTCGGTTCGCGCGAGGGGATGGGCTTCCCTGTTCACCGCACCACGGCAGGCCTGGTGATGCTCGCGGCTCTCGACCCAACCGAGGTCGAGGCGCTGTTCGCTGCGGACAAGTACGCCGAGCGGCCAGGCGAGCGCCCGCACATGGGCCGGTTGCGGAGTGAGTTGGCGAGTGTTCGGCGCGCTGGCTTCGCGGTCAACAACGGCAGATCCGAGCGAGGGGTCGTTGCAGTGGGCGTACCGGTGCGGGGCGCGGACAGCGCTCCCATCGCTGGGGTCTCGGTTTCAATGCCGAGCGTTCGGTTCGAGAAGGGGCAGTTGCCAGCCCTTGTCGCGACCCTGCAGCGCGTCGCGGCCGCCATTGAGGCCGACGTGCACTGAGTCGCCCGAGCGCCTGACCAGTCGGGAGTGCTGGTGGCTGATCACCAATTTCACCCCGGTCAGTCCGAGTTGCTTGAGGCGGGAACTACGTCAGAAAGACCTCATCCTCGCTGTCCCCGACATCGTGGCCGGTTCCTCAAAGCCCATCGGTCCACGGGACTCTCCTGACGTCGGAGCGAGGTGGGGAAGCACCTGTCACGGGTCATGCCTCATTCCAGCCGGCTGCTGATCTCCTGTGCAGCTCGGAGGATCGCTGCCGCAGTACGATCGAGTTCCTGTCCGTCGTAGTGATGCACAAGCCCGGCGACTGAGATCGCGCACACAACCGCGCCTGCCGCGTCGCGCACGACCGTGCCCAGCGACGCCACGCCTCGCGTTAGCGTCTCCCTGTTCAGCGCCCAGCCACGCTCGCGGATGACCGCGATGCCCTGGCGGATGTCATCGGCAGTGCGGTCTCCGTTCAGGGTGTGCCAGTCGGTGGTGTGGTCGAGATAGCTCTCGATCTCTGTGTCGCTCAGCGCGCTCAGGAGAGCCTGGGGCGCGGCGCCCATGTGCATCGGCAGCCACTCGCCCGTGGTCCACGACAGGACATCCACCTCGGGACCCGGCAGGCGGAACAGACAGCGGGCCCCCCACTGCTCGCGGATCGAAAGCAGCACGCTTTGCCGGGTCTGGTCCCGCAGGTTCATCAGCGTAGGCTCGGCGATCCGCACGATGCTCATGCTGTTGCGGACCGCAGCGCCGTACTGCAGCAACTTGATGCCGAGCTGGTAGCGCCCAGTCGCTGGCTCGCGGGCGAGCAGGCCGGTCAGCTCGAGCGAGGTGAGCAGCCGGAAGGCCGTGCTGCGGTTGGTGCCGATCGCCTTGGCGACCTCCGTCGGCGTGAGTCCCGCCGGCACGGGCAGCAGGGCGTCCAAGGTGCGCACAGCCTTCTCGATCACGGCGATGCGCGACCCGGCCGACCGCGCACTCGCGTCGCTCCCCTCGAGCTCCGTCACGTTTGCCCCCGCTTTCCAGAAAGTGCTTGCCGCCACATATGCCGCAGGCTACTGTGCTCGTACTGCGAGACTACATCTCGCAATACGAGATATCAAGCAAGCATCAGCTCCGAAGGGGTAGCTCGTGCCGCAGGTCGCGATACAGGTCCGCAGTGGACGGGAGCCGGAGAGCATCCGCCGGTTGATAAGTGCCGTGACCGAGGCGGTCGTCACGGCACTGGACACCCCGGCCTCCACTGTGCGCGTCATCGTCACCGAGGTCCCCACCACCCACTGGGCCAACGGCGACGTCACCCTCTTTGAGGCGGCAGGTGCGGCCCGTGACTGAGTCCACCCGCCCGGCTGTCATCGCCGCCGAGCTCGACGCCGCCCGCCGCGAGGCCCGGGACATTCAGCAGTTCGCCGGCCGCGTCGAGATCACCCTGGCCGACGCCTACGCCGTCCTGCTGGAGGGGATCTCGCTGCGCCGCGAACGCGGCGAACAGGTCCTCGGCCTGAAGCTCGGCTTCACCAGCAAGGAGAAGGCGGCCCAGATGGGCGTCTCCGACGTCATCCTCGGTGTGCTTACCGACGGGATGGCCGTGTCGGTGGGCGGCGAGCTCGACCACGGGCTGCTCATCCACCCTCGGGTCGAACCCGAGATCGCATTCCGCCTTGCCGGCGACGTGTCGTCCGAGGACCTGGCCGGCGCGGAGGGCACCGTCGCACACGCAACCCACGTGGCGGCGGCGCTCGAGGTCATCGACAGTCGCTACCGCGACTTCTCCTTCAGCCTCGAGGACGTGGTCGCCGACAACACCTCCGCGAGTTATTACGTGATCGGCGAGTGGCACGAGATGACCGACGCAATGCGCGCCGGTGACATGGCGGATCTCGCGGTCGAGCTCAGAATCGACCGCGAGGTCGTCGCCTCGGGCTCGACGCGCGCGATCCTCGGCGACCCGCTCGAAGCCCTGAGGGCAGCCGCCCGGCTCGCTGGTCAGTACGGACACCCGTTGGAACCGGGCCACGTCGTGCTCGCCGGTGCGGCGACCGCGGCCGTGCCGCTTCCTGCGGGCAGCGACGTCGAGGTCCACGTCGACACCCTCGGGACCGCCGCGCTGCGGACCACGTCTCGGCCGGAGGTGCGCTGATGGGATGGACGCTTCCCGCGGCGGCGCGCGGTGTCTGGGTGAAGATCCCGGCGGTCGAGGTCATCGAGGTGCTGGCAACGGCCGGCGTCGACTTCGTTGTTGTCGACCGCGAGCACGGGGCGATCGACCTCCGGGCCATGAACGCCATGATCGCTGTCGGTCACGCGCTTGGGCTTCCCGTGTTCGTCCGGGTGCCGGGCCACGCGCCCGCCGAGGTGCAGCCGGCGTTGGACGCCGGGGCGAGCGGTGTGTTCGTGCCCCACGTCGACGACCGAGCACGTGCCCTGGAGGTCGTCGACGCCTGCCGGTTCCCCCCACTGGGCCACCGGCACGGCAGCCCGACGAACCGGGCGGGTGACTGGGGCACCGTCGACGTGGCGGAGCTGGTCCGCCGCGGCAACGAGGGCGTCATGCTCGTCGCGCAGGTCGAGACCCCCGACGCCGTCGCGAACATCGAGGGCATCCTGGACGTCGCGGGAGTCGACGCCGTCTTCATCGGGCCGTTCGACCTCGCGCTGTCGAGCGGGCTCGCCGCCGCGTCGCCCGACTTCGTCACCCTCGTCGAGCAGGTGGAGCGGGCTGCTGCGGGCCGGACGGCACTCGGAGGCGTCGCTCCCGCGACGCGCGCCGACGACCTGGTCGCGAAGGGATACTCCTTCGTCCTGGTCGGTGCCGACACGACCCTTCTGGCCGACTCGGCTCGCGAGCTCACCCGGCGAGGTGTCGGGTGACGACGGGGATCGAGCGCAGCGCCGGCTCCGAGGCGGGCGCGGGGGACGGCATCCCGGCACTGCAGAGCGAGCTGATGTCCGTGCTCACCGGGCTGTGGTTCGACATCGACCACAACGGAGGTGCCGACGCCGCCACCTTCTTTACACCCGACGCCGAGCTCCGGTTCTCCGACGCGATTGTGCGGGGGACGGCCGCGATCGAGCAGGTCTACGCCGACCGGACCGCTCGCGGCCCCCGCGTCTCGCGGCACATCGTGACCAACCTCCAGGTGGTGGCGACCGGGGCGGACCGCGTCCGCGCGGTGTCGGTGCTTCTGTTGTTCGGGGACGACGGGGAGCCACCGCGGCCATCCACCATGCCCGCCCTGGTCGGTGATGTGTTCGACGAGTTCGAGCGCCACGACGGCCGCTGGTTGATCAGATCCCGGTGGATCCAGAACCTCTTCATCGAACCGACCACCGAGTTGGCAGTCCCCCAGGAGTGAACGGATGAGTGAGAACATCGTCCCGTGGCCCCCTGCGTTCTTCGAGTTGGGGTCCGGGGAGTACGCCCCTCCGGAGCGCCTCACGGATCAGCATTCCTGGTACCTCCGGGGCCAGAACTTCGTAACGGTCCTCAGCCAGGCTGGCGCCGGTGAGGTGCTCCAGGAGGAGGCCGCCCCGGACGAGCACCTAGTGCTGGTGTTCGAGGGCGTCGAGGTCGAGGCCACGGCCGGGGAGAACCGCGTCTCGGCGAGCGGCCCCTCGCTGGTCGTCGTTCCCGCCGGACCCGCCCAGGTGACCGTGTGCAAACCCGGCGACATCGTTCGGGTGTTCTCGACCCGGGCGCCGGTCGCGGTGAAGGCGGCCAACGCGGCGACGTACGCCGTGCCCGACCCGCGCGTCGCGCCGCTGCCCGACCTGGACGGTCCGGAGGGGCCCGGGACCCTGCGGGTAGTCCCGCTCGCCGACGTCCCCGAGGTGCCGGGCCGCCTGGGCCGGATCTACCGGAGCGGATCGCTGATGGTCAACTGGTTCGCACCGGTCTACGAACCACGCGACACCGATGCGCTCACACCTCATGTGCATGACGACTTCGAGCAGGCCTCGCTCACCCTGGACGGTGCCTTCGTCCACCACATCAGGCGCCCGTGGACCGAGCGGCTGCGCGACTGGCGACCCGACGAACACGTCCAGGTCACAAGCCCGTCCGCGACGTTCATTCCCCCGGGCAACATCCACACCACGCGATGGGTCAACCGCGGTCGCCACCAGCTGGTCGACGTGTTCGCGCCACCGAGGTCGGACTTCATCGACCAGGGCTGGGTGCTCAACCAGGCCGACTACGAACCTGCGACCCGGGGAGAAGTGACATGACGAACGAGACCTTCAGGGCGCTCCGGGGCGTCGGTGCGCGGCCCGCGGACCTTCCCGTCCTCGACGGGGTCCTCTACGGCGAACCGCTGCTGCCGAGGGTGCCGGCGTACGAGCTGTCCGCGGCGGCGCGGAACGTGAAGCAGCCCTACGTGGGGCTGACGACAGACGGCACTCCGATCGGGGGTCTGTACAACGTGGCCGACACCGGCGCCAGCCACAAGGCCGCCGTGGACGCCGCCCAGGCCTTCCTGGCGGCGCTCAGCGACAACGAGCGCATGTGCACCCAGATGCCGATGGATTCGGACGAATGGCGGACCTGGACCAACGCGTTCATGATGTGGCCCGCCAAGGGGGTGCGCCTCGAACGCATCTCCGCGGTGAAGCGCGACCTCGTCCTCGACATCATGCGCGAGAGCCTGAGCCCCGAAGGCTACGAGTCGGCCCGCAACTGCATGAGGCTCAACGCCTCGCTTGGTGAGCTGATCGGCCTGTACCGGGACACCCTCACCGAGTACGCCTACAACTTCCTCATCTTCGGGGAGCCGAACGGGACCGACCCGTGGGGCTGGCAGCTCATGGGCCATCACGTCGACATCAACTGCGTCTTCGTCGGCTCGCAGCTCGTGCTCGCACCGGTCTTCCTCGGCGCCGAGCCGAACTTCGCATTCCACGGCATCCACGCCGGCACCCGTGCGCTCGACCTTGAGACCGATAAGGGCCTGGACCTGCGTCAGGCGCTGACCCCGTCCCAGGAGGACGCGTTCCTACTCAGCCGGACGATCCTCAGCCGGGACCTCCCCGCGGAGCTCGGCGGTCCCTTCAACGGGCGCCACGTGGGCGGCGCCGGCCGCGACAACCAGATCCAGCCCTACGAGGGCATCAAGGGCTCCGAGCTGACCTCGGACCAGCAGCGGCTCCTGCTCGACCTCGCCGACGTCTACATCCGCCGTATGCCCGGTGTCCACGCCGAGGTCAAGCGGCGGCAGGTGGAGGACCACCTCGACGAGACCAGGTTCTGCTGGCGAGGCGGGCACGACGACGTCGCGGCCTTCTACTACCGCATCCACTCGCCGGTGCTGTGGGTCGAGTACGACAACCACCCTGGCATCTTCCTCGACAACGAAGAGCCGGAGCGCTTCCACATCCACACCATCGTGCGTGAGCCCAACGGCAACGACTACGGCAAGGACCTGCTGGCGCAGCACTACGCGCTCCACCACTCATAGGCCACCGACGACCCACTTGAGGAAGGGACACGACCATGACCGCAGTCGTTCCTCCGGCGCCGACCGCAGGCGTCCACAGCCTGTTCGAGACTGGCCCGGGCACACCGGCCGGCAAATACCTGCGCAGCTTCTGGCAGCCCGTAAAATTGTCCGAGGACCTGCCGAAGGGACGAGTGCAGCCACTACGCGTGATGAGCGAGGACTTCGCCATCTACCGAGGTTCGAACGGCGATGCCGTTGTCACGCAGGCTGGATGTCCACACCGCCAGACAATGCTTGCGATCGGCAACGTCGAGGGCGACTCGATCCGCTGCTCGTTCCATGGCTGGAAGTTCGGCGCTAACGGCAAATGCCAGGAGGCGCCGGGCCAGAGCCCGAGCCTGATCGACCGAATGCGGATCCGCACCTATCCCACCCACGAGCAATACGGCGTCGTGTTCGCCTACTTCGGAGAGGGTGAGCCGCCGGCGTTCTTCGACATCGAAGGCTTCTCGAAGAAGCACGGGCACGACATGATGTCGGCCCGCGTGCGGGGGACCGCCACCTACCGGCGGCACTGCAACTACTACATCAACGTCGAGAACGCCCTCGACCTCGCCCACGTCGCCTTCACCCACAAGCTGTCCTCGGACCCGACCGTCACCGAGGTCGGTTTCGACCCGGGTGTGATCCGGATCCGCGACGTCACCGTGGAACGGTTGGATTTCGGGGTCCGGGCAGTGGAGATCGAGCACGAGGCCGAGCCAGTGCGGTCCACCGTCATGCTGCCCAACGCGATGCACCTGGTGGTGGCGCAGCGCGACGGCTTCCTCGAGCAGGTCGGATGGCGGGTGCCAATCGACGACCAGCTCCATTACAGCATCCAGATCACCGCGCTTCACACTAGCGAGGAAGGAGCGCAGCGGTTCCGTGAGTACGAGGCCCGTAGGAACGAGCTGATCGCGAAGTACCCCCCGACTGATGAGTGCGCTGAGGCGATCCTGCGCGGCGTCAAGACGCTGTACGACTTCGCCGACCACCCGGATCTCGTCAACATCGAGGACCACGTGGTTCAGATGGGCATGCAGTTCATCAACCACCTCGACCGGGAGAACCTCGCTCAGTCCGACAAGGCGGTGCTGCAGTTGCGCCGCATGTTTATGAGCCGTCTGGCCGACTTCACGGCGGGGGCCCCTGCCGTGAAGAGCGACTGGTGACGACGCCCATGCGCACCGCCTCCCCACCCGTCGCGGTAGGCGGTGGACCTGCCACCCTGGCGGGCGGCATCACCCCCCGGCTCCGGTGGATGGCCGCCTGGGGTTGGCAGCCCGCGCTGCTCCTCGCTTGGATCCTCCTCGGGACGCCGATCTTCGGGGGCTCCGACGTCTACCCGCTGCTCGTGCTGGCGGGCATCTACGGCATCGCCGTCGTGGGCGTCTCGATCCTGGCCGGGCTCGGTGGACAGATCACCCTTGGGCATGCGGTGTTCATGGCCATGGGCGCCTACGCCTCGGCCCTGTCGACCACCAGGTGGGGCCTATCCCCGGTGGTCGGCATTTTGCTCGGCATCACCGCGGCGCTGACCCTGGCGCTCCTCACCAGCCCGATCTTGCGTCTGCGCGGCTGGTACCTCGCGATGGCGACGATCGCGATCTCATTCATGCTGCAGGAGGTCATCGTCAACCTGAAGACCTTCACCGGCGGCAACAACGGCATCTTCGGCATCCCACCGCTGTCGGTCGGAGGACTCGAGGTGACCGGCGAGCCGGCGTACTTCGCCCTCGCCTGGTCGATCGTCCTGATCCTCTTGCTGCTCGGTCGCAACATCACGCACTCCCGGTTCGGCCGGTCCCTCACCGCCATCAACAAGGACGCCGACTCCGCGGCGAGCGTCGGCATCAACCCCGCCCGCGCCAAGGCCGTGCTCTGGCTGGTCGCCTGCGTCCCGGCGGCACTGGCCGGGTCGGTGTTCGCCCACTACAGCCTCTTCATCGCGCCGAGCGACTTCGCCTTCTCGACGTCGCTCCTGCTCTTCGCGGCGGTCATCGTCGGCGGTGAGCGGAGTATCTTCGGTGGCCTCTTCATGGTGGCCGCGCTGGTGGCGATGTCCGCCTACGTGACGGAGACGTTCACCATCGACCTGATGGAGGCCGTCGCCATGATCGTGGTCTACCTGCTCTCCCCACATGGCCTGGCCGGCATCGGCAGAGCCCTGATCGGCCGGCTGTGCGGCACCGGGAGGAGTCATGCTTGAGACGCGCTCCCTGACGGTGGAGTTCGGTGGTGTCGCGGCGCTGTCCGACGTGACCTTCAGCGTCGAAACCGGCTCGGTGGTCGGTCTGATCGGTCCCAACGGGGCCGGCAAGTCCACCTTCATCGGCGTCGCCAGCGGTGCGGTGCTCCCAAGCCAGGGCTCGGTGACGTGGCACGGCACCGAGCTGGCCGGCAAGCGCCCGGACCAGATCGCCCGCCTCGGCGTCGGACGCACCTTCCAGCACACCCGACTCTTCCCCGGCCTGTCAGCGCTGGAGAACGTGATGATCGGGGGCCACCTCGCCGGCCAGTCGGGCGTGTTCGGCGCGATGTTCCGGACCCCGCGGTGGCGCAAGGACGAGGCGCTCCTCCGCGACGCCGCCGTCGAGGCACTCGAGGCCGTGCACGGACTCCACCTGGCGCACCGGCTTAGCGAGGACCTGCCGGCGGGACAGCAGCGGCTGGTCGCGGTCGCTCGCGCCCTCGTCGGCCACCCCTCGCTGCTGTTCCTCGACGAGCCAGCAGCCGGTCTGACCGACGCGGAGCGCGAGCTGCTCGGTGAGGACCTCAAGCGCTACTTCGCAGAGCACGACCTGACCGTGCTCCTCGTCGAGCACAACCTCGGATTCCTGATGTCCCTGGTGTCGAGCATCGTGGTCTTCGACCGCGGTGGCGTCCTCGCACAGGGCGCCCCGGCGCAGATCAGGTCCGACCCTGCGGTCATCGAGGCTTACCTGGGAGCCGGTCATGCTGCGAGCTGAGAAACTGGTGGCGGGGTACGTCGGCGCACCGGTGCTCCACGAGGTGAGCATCGAAGTGCGGCCGGGCGAGGTCTTCTGCCTGCTGGGCGCCAACGGGGCCGGGAAGAGCACCACCGCGAAGTGTCTGGCCGGCGTCTTGCGGCATGCCGGGGGCCGGGTGTTCGTCGACGACGTCGACGTGACCCAGGCGACTGCCAACGAGCGGGTCGCCCGCGGGGTGTCGCTCGTCCCCGAGGCGAGGCACCTGTTCGGCCGGTCGACCGTCCGCGACAACGTCATCCTCGGCGCCTGGACAAGGTCGCGCTCGGAGCGGGCTGCGTCCTTCGACCGGGTTATGGAGACTTTTCCTCAGCTCCCCCGGCTGCTGAAGAGACGAGCGCGCGATCTCTCCGGTGGCGAGCAGCAGATGGTCGCGATCGGGCGGGCCCTGATGGCCAACCCGCGTTACCTGATCCTCGACGAGCCGAGTCTCGGACTCGCGCCGATCTACGTCGACACCATCCTCCAGCAGGCCGCCGGCCTCGCCCGTCAGGGCGTCGGCGTTCTCCTCATCGAGCAGAACGTCGGCAAGGCCCTAGCGGTCGGCCACCACGCAGTGGTCCTCGAGACCGGTCGCGTCGCTCTCACAGGGACCGCGCCGGAGATCGCCACGAACCCGCTCGTCGTCGACTCCTACCTGGGAGGCATCGCATGAGCACGTTCCTGCAAGTGACGTTCGCGGGCATGAGCATCGGCGCGCTCTACATGCTGGTCGCCCTTGGGATGGTCGTCACTTACCAGGTGTCCAGGGTCGAGAGCCTCGCCCAGGGCGTCTACGTGGTGTACGGCGCGCTGGTCTTCACCACCCTGCACGACAGCCGGGGCCTTCCGCTCGTCGTCGCCGTGCTGGGCAGCCTGCTCGCCTGCGCCCTGATCGCGGTGCTGCTCTACTTTCTCGCACTCAACCGCTTCGCGGCCCGGGGGAGCGGCCCCGTCATCATGATGCTGGGTGGCGCCTTGCTCTTCCAGGAGATCGCCCGCCGCTTCTGGGGACTCAATGACCGGGGCGCCACGCCCTGGCTCCCCAGCGACCCGATCCATGTGCTCGGCGCGACCGTGCTGCCCCACTCCCTGCTGATGTGGGCGGGAACGGCCGTCCTGGTCGGCCTCGGCTTCGTCCTCTTCGAGCGGACCATGCTCGGGAAGGCCCTGCGAGCAGCGGCCGACGATGTGGAGGGCGCGCGTCTCGTCGGCATCAACACCAGGCTGATGCAGTTCATCAGCTTCCAGGTCGCCGCGCTCTACGGCGCCGGCGCGGGGATCCTGCTGGTCCCGATCATGCCGTTCGGCTGGACCTGGGTGTTCCCGCTGGCGGTCCTGGGCGCCGTCGGCGCGATCGGCGGCCGCTGGGAGTACCTCCCCGTCGCCGTGATCTCGCTGTCCATCGGACTGTTCGCGAGCTACGCCGGCAGCTACGTCTCGACGGCCTGGCAGGACGTCTACATCTACGGCGCCTTCATCCTCATCCTCCTTCTTCTTCGTGAAGACAAGCGCGCGGGCTCACGGCGCGGATGGCGCGCCCGGGTCGGCATCGGTGCGCCCGCCAAGGGGAACCGAGCGGCCTTGGGGCTGTCCTGACCCGTTCAAGAAGTTCTCATCGCTGAGAACGGATACAAGCGAGGTTTTGCAATGAAGCAAGGCAAGTTGATCGCCATGGGGCTGTTGACTGGCGTAGTCGCCCTCACCTCCGCCTGTGGCTCCTCGGACGGCTCCTCAGGTGGCGCCGCGTCGGACGACTCACTATCGCTCGGCGTGATCATCGACCAGACCGGAGTCTTCTCTTCCACTGGGCTCCCTGCCCTCAACGGCATCCAGCTGGCCGTCGACCAGGTGAACGAGGCCGGCGGCATCGACGGCAAGGAGGTCGAGCTCCTCATTGAGGACGGCACCTCGGATCCGACCGTCGCGGCCGCGGTCGCCCGCACCCTGAGCAGAAAGGTCCCGGCCGTAATCGGCACCTCGGTCGGCGCGGGCTGCCGCGCGGTCCAACCAATCCTCGACGCCGCGAAGGTCTTTCAGTACTGCCTCTCGCCGCAGCAGATCGACCACACCCCGCTGTTCTTCTCCGCACTCGCACCGGTCGCCGACTACGTGCCGGCCACGATCCCGTGGTTGAAGGACCAGGGCATCGAGCGCATCGCCTACATCGGCCAGAACGATGCCACGGGCGATGGGTACCTCTCGGTGTTCAGCTACATCGCGCAGACCGACCCGACCTTCGAGGTCGTCGCCGAGGAGCGCTTCGACTCCGGTGCGACCAACCTCGAGACGCACCTGACCAAGATCCGCGACGCGAACCCGGACCTCATCGCGACCGGCACCTCCGGTGCCAACATCGTGCCGATCGTGCGCGCTATCAAGGCGCTCGGCATGACCCAGCCCGTCTGGGTCGGCACCGGCTCCGCGACGATCGAGGCGCTGAGCCCACTCGCCAGCGACCTCCCGGCCGGAGGCCTCTTCGCCAACGCCTTCTGGGCGGACATCTCCGCAGAGGTTCCGAGCAGCGTGCCCTACGCCGAGGAGGTGACCTCGTTCTCCGAGGCGTACTCCGCCGAGTACGGCGAGCCCGTCTCCAGCGCGGCGGGTGCCTACGACGCCACGATGCAGGTCCTCGAGGCGCTGAAGTCCGGCGCCGCTACGGGGGAGGAGATCGCGGCGAACGTCGAGTCGACCGCCTTCACCGGGGTCCTTGGCGACTACGCGTTCTCACCGGAGTCACACCAGGGCGCGACATTGCCCCCGGTGATGATGACGTACGAGGGCGGAGAGACCTTCAAGCTCGCATTCGCCGGGTCGTGAGGCCAGCCATCGGGGTGGCCGCCGACCCGACACTGGCGGCCACCCTCCCTGTCGGAAGGGTTTAGACGACATGACAACCGCACTCGCGCCCTCCTCGGAGGGTGCTGACGTGTCCTCCATCGACGGCTCACTCGAGCTGATCATGACCGATGTCCACCTCGAGGCGGACGGCGTCATCTCCATCGCGTTCGCGGACCCCGCCGGCCGGGACCTGCCGCAATGGCAGCCGGGCGCCCACCTCGAACTGGTGCTTCCGAGCGGCCTGCTCCGTCAGTACTCGCTGTGTGGCCGCCCGGAGGACCGCAAGCAGTACAAGGTGGCGGTGCTCCACCAGCCGGCGGGTCGCGGTGGCTCGCGCGAGCTGCATGAGACCGGCCTGGTCGGTCGGCGGATCCGCGTGAACGGCCCCCGCAACCACTTCGCACTCAAGCCGAGCCCCCGCTATGTGTTCATCGCCGGTGGCATCGGGGTCACACCGATCCTCTCGATGGCACGGGCCGTCGGTGACACCGCGCCGTGGCGGTTGCACTACGGCGGCCGGAGCCGGGCCAGCATGGCCTTCGTCGACGAGCTGCAGGGCTTCGGCGGTGACCGGGTCGACATCTCCCCCCAGGACGTCCACGGCCTGCTCGACATCGACGGCATCGTGGCGACCGCGGACGCCTCGACCGCCATCTACTGCTGTGGTCCTGCCGCTCTCCTCGACGCGGTCCAGGAGGCTCGCGAGCGCCTCGCACCCGAGGCGGCGCTGTACTTCGAGCGCTTTGCCGCCGCACACCCCGACTCCAGGCTGGACGCGGTCCCCGCCGGCGGAGAGCGCCCCTTCGTCGTCGAGCTGCGACGGTCCGGCCGGACCGTCGAGATCGCACCGGACCGCTCGGCCCTGGACGTCATCCGCGAGGTTGTGCCGGGCATGCCCTACTCGTGCACCGAGGGCTACTGCGGCAGCTGTGAGGTGGCGGTGCTGGACGGTACCCCGGATCACCGTGACGAGATCCTGACGCCGGAGGAGCGCGCCCGGGGGAGGACCATGTTTCCCTGCGTGAGCCGCGCTCTGAGCGAGCGTCTCGTGCTGGATGTGTGAGGCGGAACGATGACTGAGCAGATCACCCTCGACGTCGCGCAGGCCTACGGCGCACTCGTCTCTGCCGGACAGACCGACATGGTCTGGGGGCACGTCTCCGCGCGCGATCCCGAGGGCCGCGGCGTCTGGATGAAGGCGGCTCCCTGGGGGTTCGAGGAGGTGACCCCCGAGCGGTTGGTGCTCGTCTCCCCAGAGGGCGAGGTGCTCGCCGGTGAGGGCCGCCGACACATCGAGTACCCGATCCATACCCAGATCATGGAGGCACGCCCCGATGTGGGCGCCGTGGTCCACAGCCACGCCCCCGCTGCGTCGGTGTTCGCCTCCCTCGACCTCCCGCTGCGAGCCATCTCACACGACGCGGTCCCCTTCCTGACCCCTGACATCCCGCGCTACACCGACAGCGGCAACCTCGTGCGCGACGACCACATGGGTGCCCGACTGGCCGAGACCCTCGGCGATGCGGCCGGTGCGTTGATGCCCGCCCACGGCTTCGTCGTTGTGGGGGAGTCGCTGGCGGTCGCGGTGCTGCGAGCGGTCCTCCTCGAGCGCGCTTGTCGGAACCATCTCCAAGCCCTCGCGGTCGGCGGTCCCGCGCGCTGGTCGGACGACGCCGAGGTAACGGCGAAGCGGGAACTCGTGTGGGCGACCAGTCAGTACGACGCCGGTTACGAGTACCTCCTGCGCCGGGCTGCAGCCGCGGACCGGCGATGACCACCACCATTCGCGATCGGAAAGGCAATCCACCTATGGCGAACGACATCTCCCTCACCTTCCTCGGACACGCCTGCGTACTGATCGAAACCGGAACGTCTCGGCTGCTGCTCGACCCCGGGAACCTCTCCCAGCCGCTCGGCGGGGTCGGGCCCCTGGACGCGGTCCTGATCACCCACGGCCACCCTGACCACCTCGATACCGACCAGATGCGCAGTCTCACTACCGACGGTGGCGTTGCCCTCTACGGACCGGCCGACCTGGCCGAGCAGGTCAGGGACCTCGACGTGACGTTCACCGCCGTGGAGACGGGGGCGTTCGAGGTCGCCGGCGTTGAGGTCGTGGCGACGCAGAGCACCCACGAGACGCTGTATCCGGGGTTCCCGCTGCCGGTCAACATGGGTTACGAGATCGCCGGCCGTGTGTTCACTCCCGGCGACGCCCTGAGTGCGCCCTCGCAGTCGGTCGATGTGCTGCTGGCGCCACTGGCCGGGCCGTGGATGAAGGCCTCGGAGGGGATCGACTTCGTCCGGTCGATCGAGCCCACCGTGGTCATCCCGATCCACGACGGCGGACTGGGGCCGGCGCACCGGGGCCTGCACCGCGCCCTGTTCACCAACTTCGGCCCGAAGGCAACCACCTTCACACCACTCGACCCCGGCAAGTCCTACACCCTGACCGAGGGGACCGCCCGATGAGCACCACGTTCACGCGGAAGATGACGTCCGGCGGCCCGGCCGAGGGAATGACCCTGTCCGGCCGGATGAATGCGTCCGTGCAGCACACCGGTGATCGGGACGTCCCCCTCGTCGTCGCGCTCCACGGTGGCGGCTACGACTCGAAGTTCTTCGACGTACCGGGCTACTCGCTCCTTGACCGGGCGGAGGCGCTCGGCATCCCGGCGATCGCGGTCGACCGGCCCAACTACGGCGGAACCAGCCGGCTCGAGACCGACGGCTCGATATTCCAGGCGAACGTCGAGACGATCGACCACTTCATCGGCGAGCTCTGGGAGGAGTTCGGCGGCGGAACCACCGGCGTGTTCCTCGTCGGGCACTCGATCGGTGGAGCGCTGAGCATCCTGCTCGCTTCCAACACCCCGGCGTGGCCGCTCCTGGGCGTCGCTCTCTCCGGATGTCTGGTCCAGTCGCCACCCGACACCGCAGCGCGGTTCACCTCACTCCCGATGGAATGGCTTCCCTGCGATGGCGCGATGCGCTTCCAGCTGATGTTCGGCCCGGCAGGGAGCTACAGCAACGACATGCCGGCTGCGGAGGAGGCTGTCCACGGAGACACTCCGGTCCTCGTCAAGGAACTCGTCGAGATCTTCACCGCCTGGGAGGACCGCTTCCGCGAGCTGGCACCGTCCATCACGGTTCCCGTGCACCTCCGCCACGGCGAGTTCGACCACCTCTGGATCTCGGACCGCAGCCAGGTGAAGGAGTTCGTCCGGGTACTCGTGAACTCCCCGCTCGTCGACGCGGAGCTGTGGCCCGGTGTCGGCCACGACATCGACTATCACCGCGCCGGGCCCGCCTTCCAGACGCAGCAGCTGGCCTTCGCCCTCACCGCGGCCACACGGTTGATCGGAGGGCCCGAGGCGTCATGACCACGAAGCGCTTTGTGGCGGCGGGCCACTCCGATCTCGACGAGCTCTACGCCGACTTCGCTGCCCACGACCTGCAACCCCTCTGGGAGATGAAGGGCCTCCTCACCGCGGCACCTGCTCCGCGGATGGTCCCCTTCCGGTGGCGGACCGGTGACCTCATGAAGCTGGGCCAGCGTGCGATGGAGCTCGTGCCGATCGACCGCGGCGGCGATCGCCGCGTACTCGCCTTCGCGAACCCCGGTCTCAGCGGTGCCCCCTACGCCACGAACAGCCTATGGGCAGCGGCGCAGTTCCTCGGCCCGCACGAAGTGGCACCCGCGCACCGGCACTCCCCGGCAGCGCTGCGCTTCGTCCTGGAGGGGAGCGGTGTCTGGACCCTCGTCAACGGGGACCCCCTCCACATGGGGCGAGGGGACCTCGTCCTCACCCCGTCGATGTGCTTCCACCAGCACCACAACCCCAGCCCGCGGTCGATGGTGTGGCTCGACGTCCTCGACCTACCGATGATCGACTTCCTCGACGCGATCTTCTTCGAGGAGGGCCCCTTGGATGAGGTCGACCAGCGCACCGACCCGGTGTCGGGCTCCGAGATCAACTACGCCCACCCGGGCATCGTGCCGGTGGGCCTCTACGACCCGGCGACCCCGCACTCACCGCTGCTCGTCTACCGGTGGGCCGACACTGACACCGCCCTCGAGGCGATCCTGGGAGCGACCGGGGAGTCGGCGGCGACGGTCCGGTTCAAGGACCCGACCCGCGCCGCGGACGTGATGCCGACAATGCGCTGCGAAATGCTGCGCGTCCGACCCCGTGGCGAGCTCCCGCCGGAGCGGCAGACCGGCTCCCGCGTGGTCGCGGTCCTCGCTGGCGGTGGAACCGCGACGGTCGCGGACCAGGAGTACGATCTCCGGGCCGGTGACGTCTACGTGATCCCGTCGTGGGCGACCCACGCCGTCGCGGCGTCGGACGGACAGCTCGACCTCTTCGTCACCAGCGACGCCCCCGTTCTCGAGGCGCTCCATGTCCACCGCACCGAGCCCGCCCGATGACCGGTCCCCCTGACGTCATCGTCATCGGCGGCGGCATCGCCGGAGTCGCCATCACCCGTGCCCTCGGCCTCGCCGGCAAGGAGGTGCTGCTCCTCGAGCAGGCGCAGCAGTTCGGCGAGATCGGTGCGGGGATCCAGCTCGGCCCCAACGCCGTCCGCAGCCTCGACCGGCTGGGAGTATGGGAGGACCTCCGGCCCCTGGCCGTGACCCCGCGCTCGACGATCGTCATGGATGCGGTCCGCAAGGAGCGACTCACCGCCCTCGACTTCGGTGACCGCTTCGTCGCCCGCTACGGGTACCCGTACGTGGTCACCCACCGCCACGACCTGCTCGAGGCACTGGTCGCTGCGGCCCGGCGCACCCCCGGGGTCACCATGCAGACAAACGCCCGCGTCGTCACGGTCGAGGACGGTCCCGACCACGCCACCGTCCACCTGGAGGGCGGCGCCTCGATCCGGTCCACCGTGGTCGTCGGCGCCGACGGCATTCACTCGAAGGTACGACGGCTCCACGACGACAGCGAGCCCCTCTTCACCGGTCAGGTCGCCTACCGCGGCACGGTCCCGATCGCGGACGCCGACCTCGGCTTCGACCCGACCGACATGATCCTCTGGATCGGGCCAAACCGGCACCTCATCCAGTACCCCGTGCGCGGAGGCCAACTCTACAACCAGGTCGCCGTGTTCGAGAGTGGCTGGGCGAAGGACGGACGCGCAGGCTGGGGCGAGCGTGCGGAGCTCGCGGAGGTCTTCGCGGACTCGTGCGACACCGTCCTCGCCGCGCTCGACCTCTTCGACAGCCACCGGGTCTGGCCCATCTACGACCGCGACCCCCTCACGTCGTGGGTCACCCAACACACCGTCCTGATCGGCGACGCCGCCCACGCCATGCGTCAGTACCTCGCCCAGGGCGCCTGCCAGGCACTCGAGGACGTCCTCGTGCTGACCCACGAGCTCGTCCACCACCGAGAACCGCAGGACGCCTTTCGCACCTACCAGGAACGTCGCCTCGCGAAGACCACCAAGTGCCAGCTCGTGGCCCGCCCGTGGGGTGACCTGTGGCACACCACCGACCCGATGGTGACGACCCTGCGGGACCGGTACTTCCGCCTCCGCGCCGATGACGACTACTCCGAGCTCGACTGGCTCTACGCTGACCATGTCGGCCACGGCGTACCTCATGCGTCCGCACACGAGAGAAACGGCATCTGATGCGCTTCGCCAGCCTGATCCATGAGGGGCGCACGATCGTCACCGCACTCGACGGCGACCGGCTCCACGACCTCTCCGGGCTGCTCCCGCAGGACCGGACCAGCACCGACCCGATGGTCGAGCTGCTGCGGGTGGGGCTGCCCGACGAGCAGACGGCGTTCGCCCAGCCAGAGCTGCCCGGACCCCCAGTCTACGCTCCCTTGGTCTCACAACCGGGCAAGGTGATCGCGGCGCCCGTGAACTACCGCGACCACCAGGAGGAGATGCAGCAGATCGGCAACGTCTCGGCGCTGGGTTTCTTCCTCATGTCACCGTCGTCAGTCGCACCGCACGGTGGCGTCGTCCGCCTGCCCTACACCGACCGGCGCTTCGACCAGGAGGGGGAGCTGGCCCTGCTGATCGGAAAAGACGGACGTGACATCGCACCTGACAGGATCGCCGAGCACATCGCTGGCTACACCTGCCTGATCGACATGACCATGCGTGGGGGCGAGGACCGCTCCACCCGCAAGTCGTTCGACACATTCACCCCCATCGGCCCGCACCTGGTCACCCCGGACGAGGTCGGTGACCTCGGCACGATCACACTGCGCACCTGGGTGAACGGAGAGATCCGCCAGGACGCCGACATCGCCGACCTCATCTGGGACGTCCCCCGGTTCGTCAGCTACGTCTCCTCGGTGACGAAGCTTCTGGCAGGAGACGTCATCACCACCGGCACACCCGCCGGCGTCGGCACGGTGGCGGACGGCGACGAGGTCACCGTCACGATCGAACGGGTCGGCACGCTGGAGGTGTCCGTGTCGACCGTCGGAGCGTTGCCCTGCCCGACCGGCGGTGCCGGCTCAGGTCCCAAGCCCCCCGAGACCCTCACCCCCGTCCGGCAGCGTCGGACCACGCCGTGACGGCTTCCCAGGAGGAACGCCTCCCGCTGGCCGACCACGTGAATCTCTGCTCGCCGCTGCCCGCGGTGATGCTGGCGGCCGAGAAGCAGCTGATCGAGCGGATGCGTCCGGAGATCGCCGAGTCCTCGTCACGGTCGGGGTGGCGCTCGGGCAGGTGCGCACAGGTCTCACCGTCGTGCGCACCCTCGGTATCCGGATCGAACCCCTCGACGCCGCCACCGCAGCCAAGCTGTGTCCGGCCACCCGCACCGTCGGGTTGTCGTTGGGTGACCGGTGCTGCCTGGCCCTGGCCGCCCGCCTCGACGGGCCCGCGATCACCGCTGATCAGGCCTGGACCGGACTCGACCTCGACATCACCGTCATCACCATCCGCTAGAACCCCGCACCAGCACCCCGGGCAGCTCGTCCACGGGGCCGACCGACTGCACCCCTGTGACCGTGGAGGGCCCGTTGAGCGAGCACAGTCGAGGCGATGAGGTGCGGGCTGCGCTGGATGGCTGGAGTTCCGCGGCGGCGACCTCGTCGCCGCCGTGTGGCCCTATGACGGGCCCCGCACCCCCGAGCTCACCGCGGCGGCGGGCGAGGCGCTCAGCGAGCTGGTGCGCTACCTGAACAACACCACCCGCCACCCCGACGCGCTGGGCTCCCCCGCCGCAGTAGCGCAGCTCATCGCCGCGGTCGAGTCCGCGGCCGCACGGTGGGATCAGCTGCTCGCGCAGCTGTCCGCGCACGTCGCCGGCCACCTCCCCGAGGCGTTCACACTCTACGACGACCGTGGTGACCGGTCGGGGGCTGATACCTGCCGGGAGGTGGCCGGGGCGTTGGACCAGGCCCGGGTGGCGCTCGGCCCGGTCGTGGCCGCACTCGCCACCGCGGCACGGGCCGGTGACCACCTCGGCCACCACTGACAGTGCTGCCGACCCCGGCGACGGAGGACTGTCAACTTTCCTGCTCTGGCGCAGAAGCGGTGGTGTGCCGGATTAGCGGCTCTTCCGGTTTTCGCAGCAGACGTGGCGTGGCAGGGTCGGTGGCCTGGGTGGCTCCGGTAGTCGCGGGAGACGGGGCCGTGGTCCCCGTTGACCGTCGCCGTGTCAGCCCCCTCGGCCGGGGCGAGCGTGAGCTGCATGTCGGCTGTGAGCGCGAGGAGATCCTCGTCGTGGCTGATGAGCAGTACGACAGCACCGCTGTCGGCCACGTGGCGGATCCGTTGCGAGATGGACTGCAGAGGGGGTGGCGGTCGACTCCGGAGCTGGGTTCGTCGAAGACCACGACCCGGCGCCCAGTGATGCGGGCGGCGGCGATGACGAGGCGTTGTTGCTGCCCACCGGACAGTGACGGTGGGTGTCGCTCGGCGACCGCGGCGAGGTCGAGTTGTTCGAGCAGCGCGGTGACGTCCGTCGGATGCGAGGCGTCGGTCGCGGCCAGCTCGATCTCGCCTCGTACGGTGTCGCTGAACAGCTGCCGTTGTACGTCCTGCATGACGACCGCGCTGGCGCGCAGCCGTCCGCGGCGGGTCAGCGGTTTTCCGTCGAGGGCGACGGTGCCGCGGCTGCGCTGCAGGCCGGTCACGACCCGGGCGAGGGTGGTTTGCCGGCTTGCCTCCAGCGCGGCGCTGGTGGCAATCATGGTGGACCTGGTTCGCGCGCCTTCACGGGTGCAGCAGATCGGCGGATGCCGAGGCTCGAAGCCGGTGGCAAGCCGAAGTGAATCGCGGCGATCGTGCGTGCTGGCCACCGGCGTGAGGGATGCCCGTGGCCCGCATCGTGTTCACCGTCGAGGTCAAACATGTCGGCCTGTCGGCTGGCGGATGTCGCCGTCAGGGCATGATCGCACGCATGGTGAGTGCGAGATGGCGGCGCCAATCGGGTCGGGGGCCGGGTTGGTAGTGCATGGTCGCGAGCACGCCGCAGACGAGCATCGGAAAGTCCGCGAACGTGATGTCGTCTCGTAGCACGCCGGCCGAGGCTCCACGACGCATGATGCGCTCCACATGGCCGGCGAAAAGGGCCTTGTGCTCCCCGACGTCGTGCCAGTCGAGCTCTTCCCCGAGCATCGCATAGCGGAAGACCGCGTCGTCCTCGGCGATCTGGAGGTAACCCTCGAACACCGCTCGGAGTCCTTCGGCGGCATCATCGATCTGCTCGCAGCGCCCAGCGAACTCGATGAGGGTCTGGTAGCGCTCACGAACGACGTCGGCGAGCATCGCCTGCTTGCTGTCGAAGTTGCGGTACAGCGTGCCCAGACCTACTCCGGCGGCAGCGGCGATCTGCTCCATGGACACCTCGTGACCCCGCTCGGCGAGCAGCCGGCGTGCGGCGTCGAGCAGCTTCTCTCGATTCCGGCGCGCATCCGACCGCATCAGCCACCTCTCCTCGCTTTGACAAACGGAATCCTACTTCCATATGCTATCCAACGAAGCGGAATGGCTATTCCGCTTGTGGGAGGAGTTTTCGATGTCCGAGATCGCGCAGATCGTCCAGTTCGACCGGTACGGTGCGCCCGAGGTGCTCCATCTGACCGAGACCAGCGCCCCCGTGCCCGGTCCTCGAGAGGTCGTGGTGCGCATGCGGGCGGCGGCGCTGAACCCGCTCGACTCCCACCGGCGTTCCGGCGAGTTGCGGTCCCACTTCCCGGTCACGTTCCCCGGAACGCAGGGCAGCGACCTTGCAGGTGTCGTGTCCGCCGTCGGACCTGAGGTCACCGCGTGGAGAGTCGGGGACGAGGTCATCGGATGGAACCGCCAGTGGACGACCCACGCCACTCATGTGCTCGTCGCGGACGATCAGCTGGTCCGGAAGCCCCAGGACATGCCATGGGAGGTGGCCGGCTCGCTGTACATGATCGGGGCGACCGCCTGGGCCCTCGTCGAGCGCAGCGGGGCGGCACCGGGCGAGCGAGCGCTCGTCGCCGGCGCGTCCGGGGGCGTCGGGTCGACGATCGTGCAGCTGCTTCGAAGGCGCGACGTGGAGGTGCTCGCGGTCGCCTCCGAACGCAGCGCCGAATGGCTCGTGAGCCTGGGAGCCGTTCCGGTCGCGTACGGCCCGGGACTCTCCGACCGAGTGCACGAAGCGCTGGCGGGCCGCCAACTGGATACCGTCATCGACCTGGTCGGCCCCGAGTACCTCGACCTCGGACTCGCAGAAGGAGTTCGCCCGGATCGCCTGGTCACGGCGACATCGTTCGCCCGCGCGGCCGAAGTGGGCGCGGCGGTGACGGGTGCCGCCGCCGCGACGTCCACGGAGATCCTGCAGCAGATCGTCGAGCGTGTCACGGATGGACGACTCCACATACGCATCGCCGCCACGTATCCGCTCGACGACATCGTCGCCGCCACGCGTCACCTCGAATCCGGACCGGCGGGCAAGATCGTACTCACGCATGAGTAGTAGCGACCGTCCCGGCCCGATCGCCACGGTGGCGTCCGTCACCATCCGCACACCCGATCCCACCGGTAACGCCCGACTCGCCGCAGCAATCCTCGGCGCGCCGCTCGCCGTCTCTCCGCGGCCATCGCCTGCTGGAGACGCGGTCGCGTCCGTGCCGGAGCTCGAATACATCGAGGGCGCCACCCCGGGTCTCGACCACGTGTCCTTGCTCGCGAGCGACGCGGGGGCGCTGCACGGTCTGCGCCACAGGCTCCACCGGGCAGGGCTCCGCACCGAAGCCGTCGGATCCGCTGGCGCCGGTTCCGACGACGTCGCGTTCACCGGTCCCCAGGGCATCCGGTGGCGCGTCCTCGCACAAGCGACCGCGGGCGCAACGTCATCCCGCCTGGGCCATGTCAATCGGCAGGTACCCGAGCCGAATGCCCTCGCAGCATTCCTCACCGAGACTCTCGGCATGCAAACGGCCGCGCATCTGCGCGGCCGCCGCAACGCCGCCTTTCTACGCTTCGCCGGCGAGCAGCAGTCGATCGCGCTCTTCACCGGCGACAGGTCGGTTCTGCATCATTACGCCTGGGAAGCACTCAGCGCAGAAAGCCTTCTCACCACAGTGGACACCGATCCCCGGTATCTGTGGGGCCCGGTGCATCACGGCCCCGGCGATCGCCTCACCGTCTACTTCCATGAGCCCGCCGGAGCGGTGATCGAGAGCTTCATCGATCTCGAGGCGGCGCCGACATCCGCGGATCTCCGGCCGCGCGCAGAGCTCGTGAAGCGCGCACGGCACGTCGCCGAGTTCCCGGCTGGATTCCTCGAACGTGCCATCCCTGCCCTGCCTCCACTGGTCGCGCCGTGACATCCCGTGCAAAAAGACTCCACGCGGTCATTGTCGGCGCATCCCTCTCAGGGCGCAGTGCAGCGCTCGCGCTGGCACATGCAGGATGGCGGGTCACGATCCTCGAGAAGTCTCGATCAGACGCGACCGGCATGTCCATCGGCATCGATCTGGGACTCCTCTCGCGAGTCACAGGCGCACCGACCTGGGACATCCCGACGATCGAGGTCGGATTCAACGCACCGATGACCCTTTGGCGGCTAGTCTACGACCGACTCAGTGACGCGATGAAGCGCGAGCGACTCATCACCGCGCATCGGGGGATCACCGTGACCGGCATCCAGGTCTCGCCCGACGGCCGCGCGTCAGTGCACACGGATGCCGATGAATGGACGGCGGATCTCGTGCTCGGGGCGGACGGACACCGCTCGACTGTCAGAGGTCACATCGAACCGCGCCGCCCGCACGCCGAGTACAGCGGGTACATTCTGTGGCGCGGACTCATAGAGGAGAGCACGCTCCGAATTCCGTTGAGCGCGCGCGCCGCTCGCGTCGGCTGGCACCAGCACGGCAAGCAACTGCTCGTCACCTTCGCCATCCCTGGCAGCGATGCCGACATCCGCCCGGGCCACCGCCTCGGCTCGTTCACCTGGTTCGACGCACGCCACAACGCCTACCTCCGGATGAACGGGATTCTGCAAGGACGCACTGTGGTCCACAGCCTCTACGGACCTGATCTCGACGACAGGGTGCTACACACCCTCCTCGACGCCACCATCCGATGGCCGAACCCGTGGAGAAGCGCCATCCGCGACCGGCTCGCGTCACGACAGTTCGTCGGCACCCCGGTCGCCGAATACCTGCCCACCAGGCTCTCTCGCGGCCCTGTCGCCATGATCGGCGACGCCGCACACGCCGTCAGCCCCGTCACGGGAGCCGGGTTTCACAATGCCCTCCTCGACATCGACGCCCTCGTCCGCGCGCTGGTGGACATACCCGACGACATCCCTCGCGCACTCGCGCAGTACGAGCGATCTCGTCTCCAGCTCGCGCAGAGGCTCGTCCGACAATCCCGCGAAGTCGGGCGCCCACACGCCACTCACGACTGACGCCACCAGTCGAAGCTGTCAGCCGAATCGCCGGAGGCCTCGAGGTCCATCCAACGACATGCCAGAGGAACCACGCTCGATTACCAGGGTCAGAAACGCCCACATGGCATCCGCTGAACCGTCTCGGGTTCGGTTGTCAGGCACTCCGAGCCACCGGGGACCTCACATGGCCATGAGGGCGTGAGCGACCGGCGTCCATCGCTCGACGTACCTGGAGAGAGTGGGATCGTCGGTAAAACCCGAATCGAGAAGGTAGAGGCCAGGCAGCGCACAGGTGCCGCCGAGCTCTGCCAGGACGGGTTTGAGTGTCAGGTCGGGCGCCATGGCGTGGGTCGGGCCGGCGCCGAGCATCAGCGGTACAGCGACGACGTCCAGCAGTCCGGTGCCGCCTGCGAACTGGTCGAGGAAGAGCTTGAGCAGCCCGGTGTAGGTGGCCTTAAACGTCGGGCTGGCGAACACGACAAGCGAGGACGCCTGCACGGTCTTCATGGCGGCAGCGACGGCCTCATCACCCCAGCCGAGCAGGCCGGGACCGAGGTCGATCAGCTCGATGACGTGATCCGGCGCGGCACCGGTGAGCTGCTCGGCGAGCAGCTCACCGGCCGCGCGGGTGCGGGAACCGGGCTTTGGGTTACCGACGACGACGGTGACGGTCACGGGATCTCCAGGAGACGGGCGGAACGGGAACCGGCCCCGATGTGGGCACGGGCAGCACGGTTGGATCGGATCGGGTAGCCCAGCCGCGGTGGCGGGGCCGGGCAACAGGCGCACCGCGTGATGGCCGAGAGCGGCGAGGATGGCACCGGCGGCGCCGGCGTCGATCGGGGTCCAGACGTGCCCCGCAGCTGGGTGACGACCCGCGCGCCGGGCGGCGCA
The DNA here is from genome assembly GCF_040659795.1 of Pseudonocardia sp. NPDC049635. Lineage (NCBI taxonomy): Bacteria > Bacillati > Actinomycetota > Actinomycetes > Pseudonocardiales > Pseudonocardiaceae > Pseudonocardia > Pseudonocardia sp. NPDC049635. Next base: position 15,203 of record NZ_JBFAON010000034.1, on the reverse strand, counting down.
GGCGCTCCCACAACGAGTCAGGAACAAGATCGGCAGCCATGTCGGACGACTCTGCCGCAGCTCAGCGAGTGTCTACAGCAGACACGCCGAGCTCATTCTGAACCCATCTCTAGTCTCCCGAGGGCAAGGTTCATGTCATCCATTCGCCTCTTCGTTCTCCTTCGCTGAACTCGGGCCCATGCACGGTCATCGCCTCCGGTTCGAGGGTGTGGCCCGGCATGTCCACCTCTGGACCGAAGTCTCGGTCGGTGCGCTGTACGGGGCGGTGAATCGGCTCGCCGCCGAGGGCCTGCTGCGCAATTTCGGTCAGGAGATCGTCGGGAACCGTCCGATGCGCCGCGTCTACGAGATCCCCGAGAAGGGCCGTCGCGCCCTTGCCGAGCTGCGCGCCGAAGGGCTCGCCGAGGTGTGGTTCCGCTACGACCCCTTCGACCTGGCACTCGCCCGGATCGACGAGACGAATCGCCGGACCCTCCCCACCGTACTGGCCGAGCGCATCCAGCTGCCGCAGAAGATGCTTGACAGGGCTGTCCTACAGCGCTGTCCCGACGGCACGGAGCGTTTCCCCCGACCAAGCGGTGGGCCCTTCGGCACACCGAGTACCGCCTGCGAGCCGAGATCCAGTACTTCACCGACCTGACCGATGACCTTGATGCGGTGCTGACCGACGGCAGGACGGGGTAGACCCGTCGTCGACCGCACCACTCAGCCCTCGGACCCGATGGTGGCCTCCACCGTCCCGCCGGCGTGTCGCAGGCTTGCCTCCAGCAACAACCGGGTGAAGGGCTGTGTCGGTCGTTCGAAGATGTCGTCGATACCGCCGGACTCGACGATCCGGCCGTTCTGCATCACCGCGACATCGTGCGCGATATCGCGCACGACGGCCAGGTCGTGGGAGATGAACAGGTAGGCCACCCCGGAACGTTCCTGGATCTCGCGCAGCAAATCTAGCACCTGTGCCTGGACCGAAGCGTCCAACGCCGACACCGGTTCGTCGCAGACGACCAACTCGGGCGACAACGCCAGCGCGCGGGCGATGGCGACCCGCTGGCACTGCCCACCGGACAGCTCGGCGGGTCTCCGGCGGGCATAGGACGACGGCAGGCGAACCAGGTTGAGTAGTTCATCGACCCGAGCGAGCTGTTCAGCCCGGGTGCCCGCCCGATGCGCCACGAGTGGCTCCCGGATGCTCCGGCCGACCGAAAAGCGCGGATCCAGTGAGGCGAAGGGACTCTGATAGACGACCTGGACCCGCCGCCGGAGCTCGCGCATGGCGTGCCGCCCGACATCGGCTAGATCGTGCCCGAACAACTCGACGGTGCCGCTGTCGGCTCTTTCGAGACCGAGCACGATCCTCGCCGTCGTCGACTTCCCAGATCCGGACTCGCCAATCAAAGCGAACGTCCGCCCGGGCAGCAGACGCAACGACACATCCGACAACGCCGCGACCGCGGCTCTGCCGTACCGGCTGCCGCCGAAGGACTTCGACACGCCCTCCAAACGGACCAGTGCACCGTCCACGGCGGAGGTGTCCGGCCGAACGCGGTCCTGCCGCCGGTCCCGGAGCCCGGGGGTGCTCGCGAGCAGTTGGCTGGTGTACTCGTGTCGCGGGCGCGCCATGACCTCAGCAGCGGGGCCGGCTTCGACAGCGGCTCCCCGGTGCAGCACCGCTACCCGGTCGGCGCGGTGAGTGGCCAACGAGAGATCATGCGTGATGATCACCAGCGTGGTACCGGCGGAGGTCACCATCTTGGTCAGCTGATCCAGGACCCGTGCCGCGACCGTGACGTCCAGGGCGCTCGTCGGCTCGTCCGCGATCACCAGCTCGGCGCCGCCCGCCAGCGCGATCGCGATGAGCACGCGCTGTCGCATCCCGCCGGACAGCTCGTGCGGGAAGCTCCGGGAGATCCGCTTGACGTCGGTGAGTCCCGCACCAGCGAGCAGTTCACCCACCCGATCCCGTAGTGCCGCGCCGCGCATCGGCAGGTGAAGTACCACCGCCTCCGCCACCTGAGCGCCGATCCGCTGGGTCGGGTTGAGGCTCGCCGTCGGATCCTGCGGGACGAACCCGACCCGACTGCCCCGAATGGTCCGCAGCTGCCGCTCTGACAGCCGGAGGAGATCCTGCCCGCCCAGCAGCACCTCCCCCGCGTCGACCCTGGCGTTGGACGGGAGTATCCCGGCGATCGCCCGGGCCACCGTGCTCTTGCCCGATCCCGACTCGCCGACGACGGCGGTCACCGCTCCCCGGCAGAATTCGATGTCGAGATCGTTAACTGCGGTGACCTGCCGGCCACCCACCCGGTACGACACGGATAGTCCACGCACCTGCACATGAGCGTCGCTTGTCATGAGTCGCGTCCTCGTCCAAGTAGGGGGTGCCCGGCGTAGGCCGACCCGGTCACCGGTCGTTCCGACGCGCCGCGTGACCAAGGCGCGTGATCGCGATCACCATTGCGGCCAGGACGACACCGGGTAGCACCGCCAACCACCATTGGACCGCCAGGTAGGACTGGCCCGCCGCGATCAGCGCACCCCACTCCGGTGCCGGTGGCGGCTCCCCGAACCCCAGGTAGCTCAGCGAGCTGAGGATGAGGATTGCCTGCCCGCACTCCAACGCCGCGAGCGCGAGGACCGGGCCCCACGAGTTCGGCAGGACGTGCCGGACGGCCGTCGCCACCGGCCCCACCCCGGCTGCCGCGGCTGCCTCGGTGTAGGGCAAAGCGCTGACCCGCTTCACCTCGGCGCGCATGACCCGTGCAAAGACCGGCATCTGGGCGATGCCGATCGCACACGCCGCGACGGTGACCCCGGAACCGATGGCGGTCAGGAACGCGAGCGCCATGAGGAGGCCGGGTATGGCCAGCAGCGCGTCGCACAACCGCGCGATGGCCAGGTCGAGCGGTCCGCGACTGAAACCGGACACCAGCCCCAACAGCCCCCCACCTACGAGCCCGATGGACACTGCGATGAGACCGGCCCGCAACGACGGCAACGTCCCGTGTGCGACCCGAGCGAACTGATCGCGTCCGATCGAGTCGGTCCCGAAAAGGTGCTCGGCGCTGGGTGGCAACAGCCGTTCTCGCGGTTGGGCCAAGGTCGGGTCCTGGCTGGCGATCAGCTCCGGCCACAGCGCGATCAGCACGAAGAACGCCACCACGACCGCCGGTAAGACGAACTCCGGGCGCACCCGCGGCCGGACGAGCGGCCCCGAACCCGGCGACTCGGTGACCGCTGCAGCCGGCGCAGGCGCTTGCCGTGCGGCGGTCACGACGTCATCCCCGCACGCATCCGGGGATCGATGAACGGGCACGCCAGATCGACGAGCAGGTTCAACGTGACGAAGACAACCGCACTGAACACCACCAGGCCGGAGATCACAGACAGGTCGACCGTGCGGACTGCGTTGACCGTCAGATACCCGATGCCGGCTCGGGAGAACACGGTCTCGACGACCACCGATCCAACCAGCAGGTAGCCGGCGACGACCCCGGCCAGCGTGACCACCGGCACGGCCGCGTTGCGGATCCCGTGCCGTACCAGAACCCTCATGCGGCTGGCCCCCTTCATCACCGCGGTCGTCGCGAACGGCTCGGACATCGCCCGCGCCAGGCTTTCGTAGAAGACCTGGGTCACCAGCGACGCCGGCATGATCGCCAGCGTGATCGCAGGCAAGACCAGGGAAGAAGGACCGGCGGTCCCGCTGGCCGGGAAGAGCGGCAACCAGAAGGAGAAGAGCGTGATCAGCGAGATCCCGATCCAGAATGCCGGCACCGCGGTGCCGATCGTACCGAATGCCAACAGCGCGGTGCGCAGCCACGGCGTACGGGTGTACGCGGCAGTTGCTCCGAGCAACCCGCCGAAGGCGATGGCCAGCAGAAACCCGGCCGCGGCCAGCTGTAGCGTCGGTGGGAGTGCAGTGACGAGCATGTCCAGCACCGGCTCCCGGGTCTGTAGGGAGTGGCCGAGATTCAGGGTGACCACGCCGCCGAGCCGCTGCAGATACTGCGTGACCAGCGGTCCGTCCAGACCGACCTGCGCCCGGATCGCGGCGAGCTCGGCTTCGGTGATCTGCCTGTTAGCGTCCACCCCGCCGAGCTTGGCCAGCACGGCATCGCCGGGAAGGACGTTCAGCAGGATGAATGAGAGGGTGAACGCGAGCCAGATGACGAAAAGTACCTGACCGACCCGCCGTAGCAGGAGCATCGAGAATCCAGCCGGGCCCCCGGTGCCCGCCCGGGACGGGCGGGCCGGATGGGGCGCCCGGTCAGTCGTCGTGACCATCAACTCGATCGCGCCGGCTCTGCGGGTAACCGGTCGCTCAATCGTGACGAGCGCTCGCGCGGCGCCATCCGTCCCCGCATGCGCAGGACCGCTGCAACATGGTTCGCGACATAGTTCACCTCGGTCGGGATCCAGCGGCCACGGAGCACGAAGCCGTCGCAAGCCGTCGCATCGGCGATCCGCTCGAGGTCGTCGGCGATCTCCTCCGCGTCGCCACTGACGTCGTACGGCCCGGCGACACCGACGGCCGCGGCCGCCTCACGCAAGGACGACGCTCGCGCGATCGCCGCGGACCGACCGAACGGGCTGCTCTCGATCTGCTTGGTGAGCGTGTCGTCGAGCGGCTCGTCGAGTGGCACGCTCGCCAGGTCGATGCCGGTGCCGCAGGACAACCGCACCAGCCCGAACTCAATGCACTCCGTCTCCGGGAGCGGACGACTGATCGCCTCTCGGGCATCGGCGGTCCGGCCAGCGAGTGGGTTCAGCCCCACGTAGAGGCGAACCGCGTCCGGTGAGCGGCCTGCGCTCACTGCACGGTGCCGCAACTCCTCCCGGACGCCTCGGATCTCCTCGACCGGGGCGAACGGGACAATCGCGACGTCGGCGTGGGCGGCCGCGAACCCGATGTCGGCCTCCTCGGCAACGGTGTGGAATACCGGCAGGTCGTACTGCGGTGAGGGCACGACGTTCAGCGGTCCGCGGACCTGGTAATACTGTCCGACGAAGTCGATCGGGCGAACCTTCTCCGGGTCGGCGAACGTCCCCGACACCGGGTCTTCCACCACCGCGTCGGGCTCCCAGCTGGCGAACAACGCGGCAACGACTCGCATGTACTCCTCGACCCGCTCGCGCTGCTCGCCCCCCCCGGGCGGTGCGAGCCCCGCCGCTCGAGCAGCCCAACGGCTTACCGTCGTACCCGGCCGCCAGCCGACCCGGCCGTCCGACAGGTGGTCGAGGGTGCGGACCAACCGGGCGAGGATGAAGGGCGGATACAGGGCCGTCGACAGGGTCGGGACGAAGCCGATCGACCGGGTATGTGCGGCCAACATCGGGATCAGTACCGACGGGTCGAGCTGGGGCAGCGCCACCCCACGGCGAGCCGCCGCCGCGAGCGAGCCTTCGTACGCGTCCGGTGTGAGCTGCTCATCGTCGAGGACGACGAAGTCGAACCCGGCGGACTCCAGCACTCTGGTCATCTCGACATACATCTCGGGTCGGGTCCAGTCCAGCATCTGCGGGAAGCGGTCGTCTTCCCAACCCGCGGGACTGATCGAGCTCACCCAACCCAGCCGGATCGGCCGCTTGTCCGTCATATCCTCGCAGCTCCCCACATTCGAGTCCGGCGACGGCCGGGGCCTGGTCCATAGGTCTGACCGACGGCGCCGGTCATGACGTGAACTCCGGATCCAGCAGGTTCTCCCGCAACGTCGAGTAGCGGTACCGGCTGCGCACCGCGCCCCGAGCCCGCAACAGCGGGATGACACGGTCCACCACGGCGGTGACCGTCGTCGGGTCGTTCGTGTCGCGGATCGCGATGCCGTCACCACCGACCTGCTCCATCAGGTCCACCATCCCGTCGGCGACGTCCTTCGGCGTACCGGTGAGGTGGAAGTTCTCCTTGCGCGCCTCGGCGAGCGCGATCTCTCGCAGGGTGAGGGTCTGCCCGCGTTCGGTGTACTGCGGGACCATGCTCTGCGAGTGCCCCGTCCGGAAATCGGCGGGCAACGGTTCGTCGAGGGGGAGCCTGTTGAAGTCGTAACCCGCCCGATAAGAATAGTTCGCGAGCCCGACCTCCTCGTTCACCGTCGCCCGGTCGATCATGGACGACCGCAGGGCCAGCGCGTCTTCGTATGAGTCGCCGACGAACAGACGCACCGTGAAGAAGACCTTGACGCTGTCCGGGTTGCGCCCGAACGAGCGGGCCCGCTCCCGGATGTCGTCGCGGAAGTCCTTCATCGCCTCCGGTGAGTTCCGAATGCAGATGATCATGTCGGCGTTCTTCGCGGCGAAGTCCCGCCCCCGCTCCGAGCTACCTGCCTGCATGATCGTGGGACGGCGCTGGGGCGGACGGGGAACCGTGAGCGGCCCGGCGGCCCGATGGTAAGTACCTTCGTAGTTCACCGGCCGGATCCGCTCCGGATCCGCGAAGCGGAGCCCGTCACGGTCACGCAGCACGGCGCCGGGGGCCCAGCTGTCCCACAACTGCGTGACGAGTTCCAGGAACTCCTCGGCCCGGTCGTAGCGCTCGTCGTGCTCGGGGAGAGCGTCGGCACCGAAGTTCTTCGCTACCTCCCCGACCGAGGTGACCAGGTTCCAGCCGGCCCGCCCGCCACTGAGGTGGTCCAGGGTGGCCAGGATCCGCGCGAGCAGGTATGGCGGGTAGAGCGAGGTCGACATCGTACACATGAGGCCGATGTGCCGGGTCGAGGTTGCGATCGCGGCAAGCAGGGGGACAGCGTCGCCGTTGACCCCCTCCAGGCCGTAGCGCACGTACGCCTCGGTCGAGCCCTTGTACGCGGTCGGGATCGCTGCCCCGTCAGCGAAGATGATGGCCTCGAGTCCACCGCGTGTCTCCAACATCCGGGCCGCCTCGACATACATGGGAGCCCGGCGCCAGTCGTTGTTCTGCAACTGAGGCAGGTCCCAGTGCCGCGCTCCGTACATCGAGAACAGCGCCAGCCGGAACGGCATTACCACGGTTACTCACCTCCAGTTATAGAATGTTGACGGACCGGGTCGAGCACCCGGTACAGGTCGCCGTGGAACAGCAGCGGAGCCGAATCCAGGCCTTCCTGTGCCTCCACGATATCCAGCAGAACCAGATCGTGGCTCCCAATACGAACGCTACTACGGATTCTACACTGCAGATTAAGAATGCTCCCGCAGATCAGGACGGCGCCGGATTCATCGGCTCGCCACGATACCCCGGAGAATCGTTCCTCCGGGCGCCGGTACAGCGACCGAGCGGCATCCAGGTTCTGCTCTCCGAGAATGCTGACTCCCAGCGTCGGCAGCTCCCGAAGTACCGGCCAGGTCATCGATCCCTCCGGGAATGATGGCGATCCGGCGTGGATGCAGATCGCGGCGATCGGGGGGGCCGAGGACACGTACGCGAAGCGGCTGATCACCATGCCACGCGGTTGCCCGTCGGCCAGCCCGCATACCGCCGCCACTCCGGTCGCAAACCGGTGCATCGCCGATCGGACCTGGTGCTGGTCGCCGAGATCGACGAGTGGGGAGGCGGAAACTGAACTATCTGGGTCGGAGGTGGAAACGACGGCGCCGCCAATGGGATCGTCGGACGCCTGAGGCACGGTCACTCGCTCATCCACACTTCAGACATCGCAGGGACGTTGGCGCAGTCGAACACCACTCCCTGCACCTCGGACCGGTAGGCCTGCGGGTACCGCCACACGTTCGTCGGCACCAGGTAGACGTTCTCCATTGCAAACCTCTGCGCCTGCGCGGCGATCTCATTCCGGCGCGCGGTGTCCGGCTCCGCCTCGACCGCCGCCATGAGCGTGTCCAGTTCCGGGTCGTAACCTCCGAACCAGTCCGCGAGGACGATGGGATCGCATCGGGTGCGTCCGTTGAGGCTCAGGTCGAAGTTGAACGTGCGCTCGTTATCGAAGGCCTGAGCGACGGTCTGCGGCGACAGCTCGGCTTCGATGCCCACCTCGGCGAGCTGTTGCTGGATGAGTTCGAGCATGGGTTGATACGGGGCCAGCGGCGGGACATAATACATGATCTCGATGCTTAGCGGCTGTCCGTCCTTGATTCGGACGCCGTCCGGTCCTGGAATCCAACCCGCCTGGTCGAGCAGGGCGCCAGCCCCGGCGACGTCCATGGTGAGCATCTCGGAGAGATCGGCGAATCCCGGGTTCTTCGGCGAGAGGATCCCAGGCGCGATAGTGTCGATTGACGACAATGTCGCCGCGACGAGTTCCTCGCGATTGATGGCCTTGTTGACTGCCTGCCGAACTCGCAAGTCAGCCATCGGTCCACTCTTCGGGTTGGTCGCCAGGCCGGTGTTGGTCCCGGGCTGGATCGCTTCCCATACCGTCACACCGGGGCTGTTCACGATCCGATCCGCGTCGGTCACAACGATGTCGGTGACGAAGTCGATCTGGTCGGAGAGGATCATGCCGACGGCGACGGATCCGTCCGGCACGAATTGCACGGAGATCGAGTCCAGATAGGCGTTCCCCTGGTTATCGAAACTGGCAGGCGGCCAGGCGTATCCCTCGCGCCGGGCCAGCGTGATCGTGCTGTTGCGCACGTACTCCTGCACCTCGAACGGACCGGTCCCGTCGACCTGGCCCGCACATCTCTCGGCGAGCGTCCTATCGAGCGTCGCCTGGGACACGATGCCCAGGGCCGGGATCGAGCTGCCCTGAAGGAACGACGCAGACGGCTTGCCGAATGACATCGTCACCGTGTTGCCCTCGACACTGCTCCCCGTGTACCCGGCGAGCACCGGAGACCCGAGCGGGGATGCGACCCCCATCTGCGAGATCGCGTCGTAGTTCCGCTTGACGATGTCGGCGGTGACCGGTGTGCCGTCACCGAAGGTGACGCCATCGCGAATGGTGAAGGTGAAGGCCGTGGCATCCTCGTTGACCGTCCACTCGGAGGCGAGCCACGGTTCGATCTCGCCGTCGTTGTTCTGGTAGGTCAGCGAATCGACCATCTGCCGGCCGAAGGCGACGAACGGCCGCAACTGCACCTGGGCAGGGTCGATGCATCCCTCGTCGGACGACGCGCGCCAGCGCAGCGTCCCACCGGCGACCGGGTCCCCGGCCGGGATTCCGGCCGCGGTGCCCGGCTCCCCGCCCCCGGTGCCGGTGCCGCAGCCCGCGAGCACGACCACGCCCGCGACGGCCGTCGTCACGAACAGTGCGGAGCTGCGTCGCAACCGAGCCGAAACCCAGCCAGTACTCGTGTGCGTCACCCGCCGTGGTCCATCGGTCCCCTCGGGGTGCGGGGCGGCGGGGGTGCGGTGCACAGCACCTCGGGTCACCACCGTGCCCGACGGCCATCGCTGCCGCCGCGATGCCAACCAGACAGAAGCGCGAACGAACCGGTTCCGTATCTCGATTTCCAAACCCCCGCCCGGAACGAGTGCGCCTAGTCGGGGAACAGGTGGCGGGTCATCGCTCATCGAAGAATCCAATCGTCCTCTGGTGAAATCATTTGGGGTGCGCCGGCGACAAGCACGAAAGCAATCCGTTTCCAGATCGCCAGCACGGATCGGAGTCCTCTTCGACGCGAATCGTGATTAGTCCTAACAGATCACTCTTGCAAGTGCAAGAAGCATGAGCCCCTCCCGAACTCCGGGCTCGCCCACCACTGCAGCGTGATCGTGATCTCGCGCGGTCACCGTTGGATGGCAAGGCTAAGGAGGTTCTGGTGGCCCAGCTATGGACGCCTTGTACAGTCCGGGAGCAGCTAGCTGTCCATCTCGGAGTCCGAGACTAGGTCCGCCGCACGGAGCGCGAGCCACAGGTCGACTCGTGCCGCCGCGCTCCCGAGAGAACGGCCGAGCAGCCGTTCACTGCGCTCCAAGCGCTGGCGAAGCGTGTGCCGGTGGATGCCGAGCACGCCTGCGGCGGCCTCTAGATGTCCGTTGCAGGTGAGGTACGCACGTAACGTGTCCAGCAGGGTGCCGCTGAGCGGCACGAGGGCCCCGGCCAGGGTTCGGAGCTGCTCTCGCGGCATCGCCGCCACCAGTTGCTCTGTTATGCCGACGTCATCGAACGACATGACGACACGATCCGAGGCCACGGCGTGCATCGCCGCGGCGGTGGAGCGGGTGACGGCGAGGGCGAGGGCGGAGAACGTCGTCGGACCGCTGATCCCTATCCGGACACCCCCGTCGCGGATGGATCCTCGGACCGCCTCGACGGCAGTGGCGACAGCCGACTCAGGCACGGTGAACACCGGCCCGGATCGGCCGTCGCCGATGAGGTGGGGAACCCGGACCTCATCGAGGCTCCTGCTGACGACGGTAATCGTCCGACCTGCCGTCCCGATCCCGAGGACGGCCAGAACAACGACTTCGGCGTTCGGGTCGAAATCGAGCGCCGTGAGTAGCGCGGCCTGGCTCCGGGGAGTTCCGACGAGCACGGCGTGGGCGCTTCGTCGCGCCTCGAGCAGCGACGTAGTCGCAGGCGCGGGGCGGGCAGACTCGACGGTCAACAAGGCAACGGCGTGCCCGACGAGGGCCCGTTCCCAAGGGGACAGCTGGCGGCTGGCGCTGATGGTGAGGTAGCCAGCCCGCTTGCGCGCTGCCGATGACAGCGCCTGGACCAGCAGCGTCCCATGCTCGTCCACAATGACACTCGTCCCGGAACGTCCGCCGGGTCCGATCAGCCCTCGTACCCGGTCGGCGAGACGCCGGTCCTCATCGGAGGTGTCCGCAGCCACCCCGCCGCCCGCATCGGTCAGCACGACCTGGCAATGGAGTGTTCGTCGAAGGGAGCGGACTACGCCCGCGGCCTGGCCTGTGATGGCCGCCCGGGCGAGGTCGGCTTGGCGGGCCGAGAGGAGTCGGGCCTCACGAAGCTCATCGTCGGCGAGCGCGTCGACCACGACCCTGCTGATGGCGATGAAGGGCAGCTGCGGTCCCACGGCCAGGAGCGGTACGCCACGCCGGTCGGCGGCGGCCACCACCGCCGGCGGCACCGCGCCGTGCGCCGTCCCGGTGTCGAAAGCCAAGGCCGCGATGCCGACGTCCGCGAGCCGGTCGACGTAGGCTATGCGTTCGTCATCCCCCAGTGGCAGCGCTAGACCGGTAGTCATCACGAGCTCGTCACCGGACAGCCACGGCGTCGGGTCGACGAGTTCGATGGCGTGCACCCAACGAATCGGACGATCGGCGGCTGCCTCACCTGCGACGATGGTGAGGTCCAGCCGATGGTCGGCGGCGAGCGCCCGCGCGGAGATTCCCACAGGACGAGGGTAGGAAAGGCAACCCCCGACGCGACACAGCGGGTCGTCAAGGGCCGCAGTGGCGCGCGGCTGGGCGACCGAATGGACGACCAGGACATACCTACCGCGTGGCTGGCTCGGGTGTGATCGCTGCATTCCGGGGACCGGTACACAGGCGACAAGTAACGCGGGGGGGCCGCACGTGCTCCTGCAGCATCTCGTCGGATGCGGGGCGTCCCGGAGATGGGGTGGCGTTCTCCCGCGCAGACCTGGCAGGACCCGGCCACACGGTCGCTCACCGGAACTTCACGATTGGGTCCGATGTGGACGATTCGGGGCCGCCGGGCACGCCTTTCCGCCGGCCACGCGCCCGGATTCGGGAGCAAGTCGACATAGAGCTTATTTCAACCGGTTGCCCGGGATTCGTCATCCGCCAGTCAACCATCTACTTCCCGGCCTAGGAGGCACTTGATGACCCTTTGGCACCCGTTCGCCGACATGCACACCGTGCGCAACGAGAGGTTGGTGATCCAGCACGCAAAGGACGTCTGGATATGGGGGTCGAACGGCCACCGGTACTTCGACGCGACCTCCGCGCTCTGGTATTCGAATGTCGGACACGGGCGCGTCGAGATCGTTGAAGCGATCGCGACACAGCTTGCCAAGCTCGACGCGTTCCACCTGTTCGCCGACTTCGCCAACGAGCCCGCCCTCGAACTCGCCGACGCCCTCGCTGCCCGAGCTCCCGTCGAATCACCACGGATCTTCTTCACCAGTGGGGGCGGGGACGCGATAGACACGGCTGCAAAACTGTGCCGATCGCATTTCCAACTCGTCGGACAGACCGAGCGCACGATTCTACTTCACCGGGAGCACGGATATCACGGGACGCACGGCTTCGGCACCGCCCTGGCCGGGATGCCCGGGAACCGAGTTGCTCCCCCGTTCGTCCCTGACGTAGCTCAGGTCGCATGGGACGACGCTTCTTCATTGGAGCGCCGAATCACGGAGTTAGGAAGTCATCGTGTCGCCGCATTCTTCTGCGAACCTGTCATAGGTGCAGGAGGGGTCCTCTCACCACCGCCCGGGTACTTGCGTGAAGCGGCCGACGTCTGCGCTCGACATGGCGTCCTGTTCGTCGCCGACGCCGTCATCTGCGGATTCGGTAGATTGGGCAACTGGTTCGGTATTGAGCGTTTCGACGTCCAACCTGATCTCATCACGTTCGCTAAAGGCGTGACGAGTGGGTACCAGCCGCTCGGCGGCGTTGTCGTCTCCGGCGCGGTCGCGAGCCCGTTCTGGGACTCGCCCGGCAACGTCTTCCGCCACGGGCAGACCTATTCCGGTCATCCCGCGGCCTGCGCCGCAGGCCTCGCGACGATAAGGGTGATCGAGCGCGAAGGGCTTCAGGCCAGGGCCTCTGTCCTGGAGGGTTCTTTGTTCGACCGGCTCACCAGGCTCAACGACCACGCGCTCGTTGCGGGATCGCGTGGCGGCGTCGGTGTGCTTGGTGCTGTCGACCTCGACCCCGACAGAGTCGCGTCCGACCCCTGGCTCCCCGCAGCCGTTGCTGCGGCGACCCGGCGCGCCGGCGTGATCGTCCGGCCGATGTCGACATCGATAGCTGTCTCGCCGCCCCTCACCGCGACCGAGGACCATCTAGACATCATGGAAGCCGGACTCCGGGCCGGACTGGACGAGGTCCTGTCCGGGGGCCGGGCGTCTGTGCATGTCGCGACGCGCTCAGGATGATGGTGACCTCCGAAGCAGCAGGGCACGTCACCCACCGCGCTCGGCGGAGGCGGCGGCCGCCAAGACCTACGGGTGTGGCAGCGAGCAAGCGGCGGAGCTGCGAGCGACCGAACCGACGGTCGTAGAACTGGGTTGCACCCTCGACTACGCCACGGGCGACGCCCGTCGGAATAGGGAGAGGGTCCTCGTGACGATTCGACCGCCTTGTTCGGCCTAGGGAAGGTCTCTTAAAGCGCGTAGCCAGGTGACGATCGCCTTCAGCACAACCCCGCCGCGGTAGGTCAGGGCGAGTTTGTCGTAGCGGGTCGCCAGACCGCGCCATTGCTTGACGTCGCAGAACCCACGCTCGACCAGGTTGCGCCCGCGGTAGTCGACCCGGTCGAATGACTCGCCCTGGGCTCGGTGGAGGCCCGGCTCATAGGATTTCGACCGTCTCGCGGTCGTCCTGTTGGGCAGCGTAGAACGCCTGCTCGTACTCGGCCGGTGGCCGGTCGTGGAGGTAGCCGTGTAACCGGGTGGTGTCCGGGGACGGGCTGTGGTGTCGGTTGGTGGACGACCTGATGTGTCGTTGGCCCGGGCGGGATCATGACACGGCCGCTGGGACCGAGGACAGGGTCCTGTCCTTGAGTCGATAGCTGGGGCCGTTGATCGCGACGACGTCGCAGTGGTGCAGGAGCCGGTCGAGGATCGCGGTGGCGATGACCTCGTCGGTGAACACCTGGCCCCACTCGGAGAACGTCTTGTTGCTGGTGAGGATGATGCTGCCGCGTTCGTAGCGGCGGCTGATCAGCTGGAACACCATGTTCGCCGCGGCTCGGTCGCAGGGCAGGTAGCCGACCTCGTCCAACACGAGCACCGAGGGCCGCAGGTAGGTCTGGAGTTTCTTGGCGAACCGGCCGGCGGCCTCGGCGGCGCGGAGTTGGCGGACGCAGTCATCGAGGCTGGTGAAGTAGATCGAGTGCCCGGCTCGGCAGGCGGCGACGGCGAGCGCGACGGCGATGTGGGTCTTGCCGGTGCCCGGCGGGCCGAGCAGAGCGACGTTGCCGCGGGCCTCGACGAACGCCAGCGCCGAGAGGTCACGGATCTTGCGGACGTCGAGGTCGGGTTGGAAGGCGAAGTCGAACTCGTCGAGGGTCTTGTGATGGGGCAGCCCGGACAGCTTCAGCGCGGTCCGCAACCGCCGTCCCTCGCGCAGGTCGAGTTCCTCGCCGAGGATGGTGTCGATCAGTTCCCGGTAACCCATGGAGTCCGCCTCGGCGCGGTCGATGAGCAGCTCGACGTTCTCGGCCAGGTGCGGCAGGCCGAGCCGAGCGGCGTGCGTGGTGATCCGGCTGGTGATCAGCTCGCTCATGCCGCACCCACCAACGACTCGCCCGACTCGGCGGCCTCGCTCAACGGGCCAGCGGCTTCGTTGGCGGGCTCTGGTGGTGCGGGCAGTCCGGCGAGGCGGTCGTAGTCGGTCAGCGGCCGTCGAGCGACGGTGACCTCGAACGCGGCCCGAGACCGGTCGAACACCATCGACGACGACATCGATATTCCCGGGATCTGCTGTGTGGCAACGGGTTCAGGGTCCGGGGAGCGTGCAGCATCAAGGGTGGTGGAACGGGTGTGGCCGTCGGGGAGCTCGGCCCAATGCTGTGGGTCGATGACCATCTGCCCGCGCAGCGGTGAGCGAGCATGGCGTGCCAGTAGCGTCGGCGTCTGGTCGGGGCCATCGACCGGGAGCCGCCAGATCTCCAGGTGCTCGGCCGCGACCTGGACTTCGACCCGCTGCCCGGCCTTCGTCAGGCGCCCGTCCGCGGCTCTCGCGGCGACGGAGTAGGACGAGCCGGCGAACGAGATCAACGCATCCCGCCCGACCCGGCGCAGGTGGGTCTCGGTGACCGCGTATCCGAACTGCGGCAACGGCCCCAGCGCCGCGTGGTCGCGGGCCGCACGGACACCGATCTGTTCGCCGTGGGTGCGGTGGACCTGCCCGCGTCGGATCGGCACCCACGCCGCGAACGCCGCGTCCAGCTCGGCCAGCGAGGTGAACGTGCGCCCGGCCAGGACATGATCTCGTCCGATCGCGACCTGGCGCTCGACGCGGCCCTTGCCGGTCGGGCGGTAGGCGGCGAGCACGTCGATGACGAAGCCGTAATGTGGAGTGACACCCGTCAGCCGGACACCTCGTTCTGTGTCGTGAGCTGCTGCTCGTAGGTCGCGGGGCTGAGGTTGCCCAGCCGGGAGTGACGGCG
>NZ_JBFAON010000033.1:0-51413 GCF_040659795.1 Pseudonocardia sp. NPDC049635 | reverse complement strand
CTGCGACCTCTGGGTTATGAGCCCAGCGAGCTACCGAGCTGCTCCACCCCGCGCCGAACGGGACCGCGTGATCCCGTCTGTGTTGTGTCCCCACCGTACACGGTGGGCCCGAGCCCCCGCACAGGGGGTCCCGGGCCGACCGGCCGGGGAGCGTCAGTTCAGCTCGGGCCAGATGTCCACGTCCACCAGTCGATAGCCGTCCCGCACCTCCTGCTCGGTCAGTGGGCTCGTCTCACCGTGATAACCCGCTGCCAGCGCAAGCTGACCGTAACCGATCCGCTGATCCCCCGAAGCGTTCCGATAAACGTATTCGAGGTTGTAGTTTCCCTGTTCGTTGGCCTCGATGGAGATCGCGTTCGGGCCACTGATGAAGAACTCGACGGGGCGGCACGCAGCCGGACCCGAGCTGGGGTTCCCGCGACACTCAGGTTGCGCCATGGCACTCGGGGCAACCGCGATCGAAGCCCCGAACAGCGGTAACGACAATCCGGCCAGCAGCGTGAGGCCCACGACGACGATGCGGAGCGGACCCGACGGAGTACGAGACATCCTGAATACCACCTTTCCGGCTGGATTCGTGACCTGCCGACCCGGAACCGTCGGACCCGTTCCGACGGCCGGGGAGCGGTCGGCAAGCACGCGAACCGAAGGTAGAAGATTCGCGGCCGGGAAAACAACGGGATATGCATCGAACCGAAAGGAAACCGCTGTTTCACTCGGGCGGCGCACTGCCGGAACCATATTGCCCGCGGCAGTTTCACCCCGATGCACGTGCCGGCCCCACGTCCGACGGCCGCGAGGGCGGGGTCGGCGTGCTACCCCGTGGAAGTCAGGAAGCAGGAGATCTCAGACAACGGGCCGGGCGCCGGGGCCGCGGCGCATCCACGTGACCGGTCGCCGTCGGACCCGAGGCGCACGGCGAAGGCCCCCGGGACATCCCGGGGGCCTTCACCACGTGGTAGCGGGGGCAGGATTCGAACCTGCGACCTCTGGGTTATGAGCCCAGCGAGCTACCGAGCTGCTCCACCCCGCGCCGAACGGGACCGCGTGATCCCGTCTGTGTTGTGTCCCCACCATACACCGCGGGCCCGGGCCCCCTGCACAGGGGCCCGGGCCCACCGGGTGCTGCCTCGGTCAGCCGCCCGAGCTCTGGAACGCCTCCACGGCCCGATCCAGCTCGGCGAGCGCCTCACCCTGGCGGGCGAAGTCACCGGCCTGCTGGGCGGCCCGCAGGTCGTTCAGCGCATCACGGATCTCCTGCGCCGCGGCCGCCTGCGCACCGGTGGGTGCGGCCGGCGGAGCAACAGGGGCCTCCGCGCCGTTCGGGTCCGGCGGCTCCTGCTGGGAAGGCTGCTCCCCCGTGGTCGGTGCAGCTCCACCGGCCGCGTCACCGGCGCCCGCTCCGAAGACCTCGTCCAGCGCCGCGGACAGGCTCGCGTTGTAACCGACCCGACCGCCGTAGCTGACCAGTACGCGGGCCAGCTGCGGGTAGGACGAGTCCTGCCCGGCCCGCTCGATGTAGACCGGCTCGACGTAGAGCAGGCCACCGGCCACCGGGAGGGTGAGCAGGTTGCCGTAGTCGATCGTGGTCTGGTTCTGCCGGAGCAGGTTCAGCTCCTGCGAGACCTCCGGGGAACCCAGGAACTGGGCCTGGACCTGCTGCGGACCCAGCGTCTGGGTCTCGTTGGGCAGCTGGAGCACCGTGATCTCGCCGTAGTTCTCCGGGTCGGAGGCCGCCGACACGTAGGAGGCGAGGAACTGCCGGCGCAGGCTCACCAGGGCGCTGGTGAGCTGGAACGACGCACCCTCCTGGTTCGGCAGCCCGGCGTAGAGGTAGTACGGCGGCTGCGCGTCCTGCACGCCGCCCTCGGCACCACCGGGCGCCGTCGGGTCGGAGGGAACGTCCCAGAACGACACCGTCGAGAAGAACTCGCCGGGGTTGTCGACGTGGTAGCGGGTCAGCAGCTCGCGCTGGACCTTGAACTGGTCCTCCGGGTAGCGCAGGTGCGCCTGCAGGTCGGGGCTGATCTCCGAGCGCGGTGACACCGAACCCGGGAACGCCTTCGACCAGGTCTGCAGGACGGGATCGGACTCGTCGAAGGCGTAGAGCTTCACGGTGCCGTCGTAGGCGTCGACCGTGGCCTTCACCGAGTTGCGCAGGTAGCTGATCGTCTCGTTCGGCAGCTGCTGGCCGTCCGGCCCGAGCCGCGAGTCGGCGGTGGCGTCGCCCAGCTCGACCCGCTCGGCGTACGGGTAGTTCTGCAGCGTCGTGTAACCGTCGACGATCCACTGGATCCGCCCGTCGACGACGGCCGGGTACGGGTCGTTGTCCAGCGTCAGCCACGGGGCGACGGCCTGCACCCGGTCCCGCGGGTTCCGGACGTACATGATCTTCGACTCGGAGTTGATCGAGCTGTTGAACAGGATGTTCCGCTCGCCGTAGGCCAGCGCGAACACGGCCCGGTTGAACAGTCCGCCCACCGGCACGCCGCCGGCACCGGTGTAGGTGTACTGCGCCTCGTCGGAGTCGTACTCCCGCGGCGGGGTGCCCTCCTCGGCGCCGACGATCGAGTACTGGTTGTCCAGCAGCTCGCCGTAGTAGATCCGCGGCTGGTCGACCGGGATCCGGCCCTCGGTCTGGGTGTCGCTCACGGTGAACAGCGGCAGACCACCCTGGCCGCCCGCGTCCTCCAGCGCCTCGTTGACCTGGTTCGCCGGCGCGGCCACGAAGCCGTTGCCGTGCGTGTAGACCAGGTGCCGGTTGATCCAGTCCTGCTGGTTGCCGACGAGGGCGTTCGCGTCCATCTCACGGGCGGCGACGACGTAGTCCTGGGTCTCGCCGTCGATCGTGTACCGGTCGATGTCCAGGTTGGGCGCGAAGCCGTAGAAGTTCCGTCGCTGCTGGAGCTGGGTGAACGTCCGGTTCAGCTTGCCCGGGTCCAGCAGCCGGATGTTCGGGATGGTGTCGGTGTCGGCGCGGACCTGCGCCGGTGTCGCCTCGGACTCCCCGGCATAGGGCACGATGTTGACGGTGTCCGGTCCTATCCCGAACGCGTCCCGGGTCGCCGCGATGTTGCGTTCGATCGACGGTGCCTCCCGCTCGTTGGCGTTCGGCGCGACCACGAACTGCTGCAGCACCAGCGGGAACGCCGTGCCGACCAGGATCGACGAGATCACCAGCATGACCACGGCGACCGCCGGGATCTGCAGGTTCTGCCGGAACGCCGCGTAGAAGAACGCCAGCGCACAGACCACCGCGATGATCAGCAGGATCAGCTTGGCCGGCAGCACCGCGTTGAGATCGGTGTAGGTGGCGCCGTAGAAGGTCTGCGAGTTCCGGTTCGACCACAGCAGGTCGTACCGGTCGAACCAGTAGGCGACCGCCTTGAGCAGCACGAACACGCCGGCCAGCACGGCGAGCTGGGCCCGGGCCGCGGTGGAGACGAAACCGGACCGGCCGGTCAGCCGGATGCCGCCGAAGATGTAGTGCGTGATCAGTGCCAGCACGAAGCACAGTGCGATCGCGACGAACAGCCAGTTCAGCACCATCCGCAGGAACGGGAGGGTGAAGGCGTAGAACGCGATGTCGTTGCCGAACTCCGGATCGACCTGTCCGAACGGCGTGCCGTGCAGGAACGTCTGCACGGTCTGCCACTGCACCGGCGCGGCCAGGCCCGCGATCAGGCCGATCGCGGCCGGCACCCCGACGGCGAACAGCCGGAGCCGCTGGATGATCGTCGTCCGGTAGCGGGCGACCGGATCCTCCGGGCCCGAGACCGGCACGAACACCGGGCGGTACCGGTAGGCCAGCCACAGCGTCAGCGCGACCAGACCGCCGACCACCAGGCCCACCACGCCGAACAGCACGATCTGGGTGAACAGCCGGGTGAGCTGCACGCTCCGGAACCCGACCTCCCCGAACCACAGGTAGTCGACATAGAAGTTCAGCAGCCGCGAGCCACCGAGCAGAAGCACTACGAGGACGCCCGCGGCGGCCAGCAGGATCCGGGTTCGGCGGGTCAGCGACGGCGCTCCCACGGGGGGCCGCATGGACGACACGGGCACGCTCCACAGCTCGGTGACGACATCGCAGAGATCTCGGCCGGCGGGGAGCGACGGCAGATCCTCCGACCGTCAACTCTACGGCGACCGCGTGAGTTCCCGGTGGCGCCCCGGGAGCTTCCGCCATCCCATCACGAAAACGACACTTCGGACAGGCCGGACGGCACCCAACGGCGTCCCCATGCGATCGCGACCGTAGGGTGCGCGCGTGGGCCATCGATCATCGACGTGGGTGACGGCGCTGCTGGTGCTGCTGGGTCTCACCGTCGTCGGATCGGCGCTCCCCGCCCCCGTCGTCGCGCTGGGCCCCGGCCCGACCTTCGACACCCTCGGCGAGGTCGACGGCACCCCGGTCGTCTCCGCGGAGGGCCTGCCGACCTACCCCACCGAGGGCCACCTCAACATGACCACCGTCGGCGTCACCGACGGCATCACCACGATCCGCGCGCTCGGACTGTGGGCGTCCGGGACGCACCGGCTCGCCCCGCGGTCGTCGCTCTACCCGCCGGGACGCAGCACCGACGAGGTCACCGCGCAGAACCAGCAGGAGTTCGACGGGTCGATCGCGAACGCCGAGGCCGCCGCCCTCAACCACCTCGGGCTCCCCACCCGGGTGACGGTCGGCGCGCTCACCGACGGCTCGCCGTCGGCCGGCGTGCTCGAGGCCGGGGACGAGATCCGCGGTGTCGGTGGCGCCCCGGTCGCCTCGGTCCAGGCGCTGCTCGACGCGCTCGGCACCGCCCGCCCCGGCGAGCCGCTGGAGCTGACGATCGTCCGGGGCGGGGGGCCCGCCCACGAGGTCACCGTCACCCCGGCGCCGCACCCGTCGGACCCGGATCGCGCGTTCCTCGGCATCACCCCGGCCACCACACCCGCCGACGGGCAGCGGCTGTCGATCACTCTCGGCGACGTGGGCGGCCCGTCGGCCGGGTTGATGTTCAGTCTCGCCCTGGTGGACAAGCTGACGCCGGGACCGCTCACCGGCGGCCGGTTCGTCGCCGGCACCGGCACCATCAACGCCGAGGGCGAGGTGGGCCCGATCAGCGGCATCCGGTTCAAGATGATCAAGGCGCAGGAGGTCGGCGCCGAGACGTTCCTGGTGCCGGCCGCGAACTGCGCCGAGGCCGCCGCCGACGCACCGGACGGGCTGCAGCTCGTCCGGGTCGGCACGCTCGACGAGGCCGTCGACGCACTGGAGACCCTGAACGCGGGCGGCACGCCGGCGACCTGCACGCCGTAACACAACCGGAGCCGCACAGCCGGAGTGACGCAGGCGGAGCCGCACAGCCGGAGCAGCACACCGCAGCGCACACTCGGTGGCGCCCGCGGGCCCGGCCGGTTCACCGGCCGCGAACAGGCCCGGCGACCTGTGCCGACACCGGATCGCGCTGCCGCGGGCGGCGGCGTCGGCCACCCCGTCCGCGTACGGTGGACCGCATGAGCGACATCCCGTTCGGCTTCGGCCCCGCCGACCGTGACCGTGACAAGGACGAGGAGGGGCGCGGCCCCGACTCCTCCGCCGGCTCCGGTGACGGGCCCGGCGGCGAGCAGGAGGGGCCGCAGGATCCGTTCGGCTACGGCTCGCACCCGGCGTCCGGCGACGGCCCGGCCGGTCAGCAGCCCGGCCCGCAGCAGAACCCGTTCGCCGCGTTCGGCATGGGCGGGCTCCCCGGGATGCCCGGGATGCCCGGTGGCGCAGGCGGCAACTTCGACATGAGCCAGCTCGGGCAGATGCTGTCCCAGCTCGGCCAGATGCTCAGCCACGCGGGCACCGGTTCCGGCGACGGCGGACCGGTGAACTACGACCTCGCCGCCCAGATCGCCACCCAGCAGCTCGCGCAGACGACGTCCTCGCTCACCGACGACCAGCGCACCGCCGTCTCCGAGGCGGTCCGGCTCGCCGAGCTGTGGCTGGACCCGGCCACCGAGTTCCCGGCCGCGGGTGGGGAGATCAAGGCCTGGACGCCCAGCGACTGGGTGCGGGCCGGGATGCCCACCTGGAAGCGGCTGTGCGACCCGGTCGCCCGCCGGCTGTCCTCGGCCTGGGTCGAGGGCCTGCCCGAGGAGGTCCGCAACGCCGCCGGGCCGATGCTGGCGATGCTCGGCCAGATGGGTGGCATGGCGTTCGGCAGCCAGCTCGGTCAGGGTCTCGCCCAGCTCGGCAAGGAGGTGCTCACCTCGACCGAGCTCGGCATCCCGACGGGCCCGGAACGGACGACGGCGCTGCTGCCCGAGGCGATCGCCCGGTTCACCGAGGGCCTGGACCGCCCGGCCGGTGAGGTGACCCTCTACCTGGCCGCCCGCGAGGCGGCCCACCAGCGCCTGTTCACCCACGTCCACTGGCTGCGCGAGCGCCTGCTCGGCGCGGTCGAGGACTACGCCCGCGGCATCACCGTCGACACCACCCGGATCGAGGAGCTGGCGCACGGCATCGACCCGTCGAACCCGGAGTCGATCCAGGAGGCCATGCAGTCCGGCATGTTCGAGCCGGAGGACACCCCGCAGCAGAAGGCGGCGCTGGCCCGGCTGGAGACCCTGCTCGCGCTCGTCGAGGGCTGGGTGGACACCGTGGTCGCCGAGGCGCTCGGCGAGCGGCTGCCCGGCGCGGACGCGCTGCGCGAGACGATGCGCCGCCGCCGGGCCTCGGGCGGCCCGGCCGAGCAGGCGTTCGCGACGATCGTCGGGCTGGAGTTGCGCCCGCGCAAGCTGCGGGCCGCCTCCGAGCTGTGGCAGCTGCTGCGCGACGAGCGCGGGACCGACGGCCGGGACGCGGTGTGGGCGCACCCCGACCTCATCCCCTCGGCGGACGACCTCGACGACCCGGCCGCGTTCGTCCGCGGCAGCTCCGGCGGGGGCGTCCCGGACGACCCGATCGCCGAGCTCGAACGCCAGATGGTCGAGGACGCGCGGAAGGACCGGGCCGACGGCTCCGGCGCCGACGAGGCGTCCGCGTCCGATGACGCCCCCGAGAGCGGCACCGACGGCGAGACGGGCCCCGGGCAGGAACCCGGCGGGGACGAGCGCGGCTCCTGAGCGGCCCCGCCCGCGTTCAGCCGCCCGCGGCGGCCGCCGGGGGCTCGGTGACGGCGGTCGGGCCCGAGCCGGTGGACTCGGGCTCCGCATCGGAGGTCGCCGGGTCGCCGTCGACCCCGGTGATCCCGAGCGACGCCGCGGCGTTGAGCCCCTCCAGGTAGCCGATGGCCCGCTCGGTGCGCGGGTAGCGGTACACCCACGACCAGAAGGCCTCGT
Source organism: Pseudonocardia sp. NPDC049635 (assembly GCF_040659795.1). Taxonomy (NCBI): domain Bacteria; kingdom Bacillati; phylum Actinomycetota; class Actinomycetes; order Pseudonocardiales; family Pseudonocardiaceae; genus Pseudonocardia; species Pseudonocardia sp. NPDC049635. The sequence continues at coordinate 44,102 of NZ_JBFAON010000033.1, read as the reverse complement.
CGTGCGCGGCGGACAGCAGGTGGCCGAGCTCGTGCACCAGGACGTAGTCGACCACCCAGCCGGGGGCGTCCCGGAGCCGCTCGCTGACCCGGATGGTGCGGTCGTCCGGTGTGCAGGACGCCCAGCGGGTCCGCATCGTGGGGACCCAGCGGACGGACACCGGTTGCGCACGGCCCTCCAGCCAGCGGGTCGAGAGCTCGTTCGCGCGGCGTAGCAGGGCGTCGTCGCCGCGGCGGCCCGGTGAGCGCCGCCGCGCCTCGCTGGCCTCGATCCGTTTCACCATCTCCGCGACCCAGTCGCGCTCCTGCTCGGCGGACATCCAGCCGGGGATGAACACCACGACGCGATCGCCCTCGCGGCGCGCGCTGACCATCCGCTTCCGGCGGGCACTGCGTCGGACCTCGACCGGGGAGCTCGCCATACGACAAGAGTAAGCCGCCCTGACATCCGATGTGAGCCGCTGGTACGGGCCGATATTCGCCCCCGGCGCTGCGGCCGGGGGCTGTGTGCTCCTGCGAACGTCGTCGCGGATCCGCCCACGCCGGGGCGCCCGTGCCGCCACCGTGGCCCGGATGAGCGGACTCCCCCGTCGGCTGGCGCTCGCGCCGCACCACACCGTCACGGCGACCGGGCCCCGCACCCGCCGGATCGGCAGCGGCCCGGCCGGGACACGGGTGCTGGAGGATCTCTCCCCGGCCGCCACCGGGGCGCTGGACCGCCTGGGCGCCGGGCCCCGCTCGGTGGCCGACCTGCTGGCGGACGTCCCGCCCGGGGGGCGGTGCGCGGACCTGCTGGTGCTGCTCGGCGTGCTGCTGCGGGCCGGCCTGCTCGTCGACGCCGACCTCGCCGACCGGGCCCGGCGGCGGCGGCGCTCCGCGCTGGTGGAGGTCCGCGGGGACTCGGCGCTGGCCTGTGCGGTCGTCGCCGGGCTGGCCCGTGCCGGGATCGGGCACGTGCACCCGCGGGTGACCGGGGCCCTCGGCAGCGCGGACGTCGCCGTCGGCCTCCCGCCGACCGGCGGGCGTCGGGCCCGGGTACTGCACGACCTGCTCGCCGCCGCGGGCGTCCGGTCCGGGCCCGCCGGCCGGGTCGCACCCGATCTGGTGGTCCTCGCCGGCGCTCCGGGAGCCGTCCCGGACGACGGGGTGGTCCAGCTCGTCGTCACGCTGCGCGACGGACGCGGGGTGGTCGGGCCGCTCGTCCTGCCCGGCGGCGGCCCGTGCCGGCGGTGCCGGGAGGACGTCGCGGATGCATCCGCCGTCGTCCCGGGCCCGCGCACGGCCGAACCGCACGTCGTCGCCGCAACCGCTGCGCTGGCCGTGGCACAGGTCCTCGCCGCGCTGGACGGGCCGGTCGGCGGGCATCCGCCGCCCGCGTCCTGGCGCACGGAGCTGGAGCTCGCCACCGACCTGGCGTCGATCACCGCCCGGCCGCTGCCCGGACGCCCGGGCTGCCCCTGCAGTGCTGCGACAACGGCCGTGACAGGAATCATGACAACACCCACGGCGAGGTGCGCACCACCCGGCACCGGGTGGACAATCGTGGGGTGAGCGACATTCCCCGACGGACGGCATCGCGTACCGCCAAGCTCGCGGGCATCCCGCTCGGTGTCGCAGGGCGGGCTGCTGCCGGTCTCGGGCGCAGGCTCACCGGTGGAGACCGGGAGGAGATCTCCGCGCAGCTCGCGGCGAAGAGCGCCGAACAGCTGTTCGCGGTGCTCGGTGAGCTCAAGGGCGGCGCGATGAAGTTCGGCCAGGCACTGTCCGTGTTCGAGGCGGCGGTACCGGACGAGTACGCGGCCCCCTACCGCGAGGCGCTGACCAAGCTGCAGTCCGCGGCACCGCCGATGCCGATGACCGACGTCGACCACATGCTCACCCAGCAGTTCGGCCGGGCCTGGCGGTCCCGGTTCTCCGAGTTCGACGAGACCCCTGCGGCGTCGGCCAGCATCGGCCAGGTGCACCGTGCCGTGTGGAAACGCGACGGCCGTGAGGTCGCGGTCAAGGTGCAGTACCCGGGCGCCGAGGAGGCACTGCGCTCGGACCTGCGTCAGCTCGGGCGGATGAGCCGGATCCTGCAGCCGCTGGTTCCCGGGATGGAGATCAAACCGCTGGTCAACGAGCTCCGCGACCGGATGGAGGAGGAACTCGACTATCGGGACGAGGCCGCGTATCAGCGCGAGTTCGCGGCCTTCTTCGAGGGCGACCCGGAGGTGAAGGTCCCCCGGGTCGTCGGGTCCGCGCCCAAGGCCGTCATCACCGAGTGGGTGCAGGCGCGTCGGCTGTCCTCGGTCATCCGCGAGGGCACCCGGGAGGAGCGCGACCACGCCGGCGAGCGGCTCGCCCGGTTCCACTACTCGGCGCCGGACCGCACGCACCTGCTGCACGCCGATCCGCACCCGGGCAACTTCGGCATCCTCGACGACGGACGGCTGCTGGTGCTCGACTTCGGTGCCGTCGCCCGGATGCCGGACGGCATGCCGCCCGAGCTCGTGGCGATGACCAAGTACGCGCTCGAGGGGCGCAGCGCCGACCTGATGACGCTGATGCGTTCGGCCGGGTTCGTCCGCGACGGCGCCCGGGTCGACCAGGAGCAGATCCTCGGCTACCTGGCTCCCTTCACCGAGCCGCTGGAGACCGACGAGTTCCACTTCAGCAGGCGCTGGATCCAGTCGCAGGCCGAACGGGTCGGTGATCTGCGCAGCCCGGAGGCCGCGATCGGACGGTCGCTGAACCTGCCCCCGCGCTTCCTGCTGGTGCACCGGGTGACGATGGGGACCCTCGGCATCCTCTGCCAGCTCGACGCCCGGGTGCGGCTGCGGGAGATCATCGAGCGCTGGCAGCCCGAGATGTTCGAGGGGCCCGCAGCCTCCTGAGCGGAGACGCGGGCGCCCCGCGCCCGGTGGGCCCGGTATCCGGTCACCCGGTTCGGAGGCCGGCCAGCGTCCGTTCGAGCGCGGCCTGTGCGGCGGCCCGGTCGGCGGTGGTCGTCCCGGGCCCGGCGAGCCACATGGCCAGCTCGTTCATCGCGCCGGACAGCAACCGGGCCAGCGGTTCGACCGGCTGCGGTGCCAGATCACCGTGGTCCACCAGCGCCCGCAGCGCCTCGGCGAGATGCCGGCCGGACGTGCGTTCGTCGAGCTCCCGCCAGGCCGGCCAGCCGAGCACGGCCGGCCCGTCGACCAGCATGATCCGGGCTGCGGCCGGGGCGGTGCTGGCGTCGATGAACGCCCGGCACCCGGCCAGCAGCTGCTGCCACGGATCGTGCGGGAACTCGCCGGCCGCGGCCACCACCTGCTCCGCGACACGTTCCTGCACCCGTTCCAGGACCGCGGCGAACAGGCCCGCCTTGCCGTCGAACTGGTGGTAGAGCGCGCCCTTGGTGACCCCCGCGCCCCCGACGACGGCCGGCAGCCCGACCGCGCCGTAACCGTCGCGCGCGAACAACCGCTCCGCCTCGTCGAGCAGTGCCTGCCGCGTCCGCTCCCGCTGCTCGACCCGCACACCCATACAGTCCTCCTCGTTGACATACCGAGGGTACGTCAGTAGCTTTTCGCGTACTGATGGTACGCCAACTGCAGGAGGAATCGTGCTGACCAGCTGCTACCCCGTGCTCACCACCGGCGACGTGGCCGCAGCGCGCGCGTTCTGGACCGGCCCGATGGGCTTCGAGATCACCTTCGACACCGACTGGTACGTGAGCCTGCAGCGCGAAGGCCACGAGATCGCGGTGCTCGACCGGGACCACCCGACGATCCCGGAGGCCTACCGCGGCAGGTCCGCAGCAGGCGTGCTGGTGAACCTCGAGGTGGACGACGTCGATGCCGAGTGGACGCGGCTGGTCACCGAGGGCGGCCTCCCGGTCGCGCAGGAACTGCGGGACGAGGACTTCGGCCAGCGCCACTTCGTCGTCGCCGGGCCGGACGGGGTGCTCGTCGACGTGATCACCGAGATCCCGCCGTCACCGGAGTTCGCCGCGGCCTTCGCCGACGGGGTCGCCGTCGAACCCTCCTGATCCGCGGCACCCCGGAACGTGACACCGCCGGAACATGACACCGCCCCGCCCGGAACCGGTCCGGGCGGGGCGGTGTCGTCGTGGCACGGGATCAGGTGACCCGGGCGCGGGCACGGGCCCGCTCGGCCCGGACCGACACCCAGGTGGCGAGCCGGGTCCAGCGCCGGGCGGCCGAGAGCCGGCGGGCGAGCCGGTACTGCGCCGCCTCACGCTGTATCTCCTGCTGACGGGATCTCGCCAGAACTTCATGGATGAGGGACATCGTGCTCTCCTGGTTCACGAGGCCGGTGGTGCGGTCGCGGTGGGCCGGGCGTTCGGCCGGCAGTGCCGTTGCTGTCGTCAGGTGCTTCATCACGGTCGTCTCCTCGTCGGTCGGGTCTCGGGGTGGAGCGGCGGATCGGCCGGCTCCGGGCCAGTTCAGCAGCTCGCGGCCAGCGCGTAGGCGCGGTCGCGCTCCAGGTCGGCCTTGCGGGGACGGCCCCTCGGCCGTTTGCGGGGGATCACCCGGCCGTGGTCGAAGATCTCGCCGCCCCACACCCCCCACGGTTCACCGCGGGACAGCGCGCCGGACAGGCAGGCGTCCCGCACGGGGCAGCCGGTGCAGAGCGCCTTCGCCTGCTCCAGCTCGGTCGGTGACTCGGCGAACCACAGGTCCGCGTCGCCGTTGCGGCACGGTAGCGCCGACCACTGCCCGGTGGTGGCTGTTCCGGTCGCGCCGGCAGCGGGTCGCCCGCCGGCCGGCGACGAACAACCGCCACCCCTCTCGGTCTGGATCACTCCGCCGTCACACGGAGCGGATCTCACGTACACGATCGACCTCCTCGATCGAACTTCTCGGACGGTTGTCGGACCTGCGTTCTGCACAGATCTGCTTCCCTCGGGACGGACGTGCGGACAAAAAAATCGGGGCCGTGGAACCCGTGTGCGTGGGTTCCGCGGCCCCGATCGGGACTCGACGCGAGCGCTGAGGGTCAGGTTCCCCCTCGGCGCCCGGGAACGGACGCTGATGTGGACTTGTCGTCGACGAGCGGACCGAAGTCCATGGCGATCACGGCGGACCCGGTGGCCGGGCGGGAGTACACGTCTCCCCGGGTACGGTTCGGGCCGCCGACGACCTCGGGCCGCTGCCACGAACGCGCGCCGAGCGTCGCGTGTGCGACGGTGCTCGCGGGCGGGCACACCACGGGGCGGCCGTTGCGGACGATCAGATCGAAGTCGCTCATTCCGGCCACCTCCTCGGTGCGTTCCGTGCCTGCCGCCGGGCGGTCTCCCGGGCGGTGCATGTGCCGAGGGAGCGATGCCGTCCACTCGGTGGCGTCGACACTAGAAGTGCCGCGCACAACGCTGCAACCGGTTTTCGCGAACTCCTCCGGAAGTTCACCGGGAGCTGACCGAAGAGGGGTCCACCGGTACCCCGCGCCCGGCGCTAGCTGTCGACGAGCAGCCCCAGCACCGCGTCGCCGTACCGGTCGAGCTTCGCCGCCCCGATCCCCGGGATGCCCACCAGCGCGGCGGGATCGGCCGGACGCTGCTCGGCGATCGCGGTCAACGTCGCGTCGGTGAGCACGACGAAGGCCGGCACGTCCTGCTTCTTGGCCTCCGCGGCACGCCACTGCTTGAGCCGGTCGAGCAGTTCCAGGTCGACGTCGGCCGGGCAGTCCGCGCAGCGCATCAGCTTGGTCGCGGTCGCGCCGAACAGCGGCGTACCGCAGACCCGGCAACGTGGACGCCGGCCGCCTGGGCGGCGCTCCCCCGCCACCCGCGACGCCGGGTGCGAGTCCGGGATCAGCCCGTACAGGAACCGGGAGCGGCGCCGCTTCGAGCCGCGCCCGGACGCACGGGACAGCGACCAGGACATCGACAGCACGCGCCGCGCCCGGGTGATCCCGACGTAGAACAGCCTGCGCTCCTCCTCGATCGCGTGCTCGTCGTCCCCGGCGTGGCCGATCGGCAGGGTCCCGTCGGCCAGCCCGACCAGGAACACCGCGTCCCACTCCAGGCCCTTCGCGGCGTGCAGCGACGCCAGCGTGACCCCCTGCACGACGGGTGCCTGTGCGGAGTCCGCGCGGGAGTCCAGCTCGGCGCACAACCGGGTGAGGTCGGCGGCCGGTTCGACGGCGGCGAGCTCTTCGGCGACGCCGACCAGCGCGAGCAGCGACTCCCACTGGGCGCGCAGGGTGGCCCCCTTCGGCGGCTCGTCGCTGAGCCCGGCGCGGGCACCGAGCACGGCGCGGGTCACGTCGACGAGATCGGTGCCGGGCCGCTGCTCGGGCGCGGCGGCGCGCAGCGCCACCATCGCCCGGCGGATCTCCGGGCGGGCGAAGAACCGCTCGCCGCCGCGCACCTGGTAGGGCACCCCGGCGTCGGAGAGTGCCTGCTCGAACGCCTCGGACTGGGCGTTGATCCGGAACAGCACCGCGATCTCCGAGGCGGGTGTGCCGTCGCGGAGCAGGGTGAGGATCCGGCCGGCGACCGCGGCGGCCTCGGCCGGTTCGTCGTCGTGCTCGGAGAAGTCCGGGTCCGGGCCGGGCGGGAGCTGCCCGACCAGCTGCAGGCGCGACCCCGCCGGACGGTGCCGGGCGGCGCCGATCAGCTGGTTCGCGCAGGAGACGATCTGCGGGGTCGACCGGTAGTCGCGCTGCAACCGGACGACGGCGGCACCGGGGAACCGGCGCGGGAACTCCAGCAGGTAGCGCGGCGAGGCCCCGGCGAAGGTGTAGATCGTCTGGTTGGCGTCGCCGACGACGGTCAGATCGTCCCGGTCGCCGAGCCAGGCGTCGAGCAGGCGCTGCTGCAGCGGCGTGACGTCCTGGTACTCGTCGACGACGAAGCAGCGGTAGCGGGACCGGAACTCCTCGGCGACCCCGGCGTGCTCCTCCAGGGCGACGGCGGTGTGCAGCAGCAGATCGTCGAAGTCGAGCAGCTGTGCGGCGTTCTTGAGCTCCTCGTAACCCGCGTAGACCTGGGCGACCTGCTCGGCGGACCCGGGTACGTCACGCTTGCGCCGCGCCGCCTCGGCCGGGTAGTCGACCGGGGCGACCAGCGACGACTTCGCCCACTCGATCTCCGAGGACAGGTCGCGCAGCGCGTCCGAGTCGGTGCCGACCCCGGCGCGCGCGGCGGCCTGACCGACCAGCCGGAACTTGCCGTCGAGCAGGCCCCACGGCTGCCCGCCGATCACCTGGGGCCAGAAGTAGCGCAGCTGGCGCAGCGCGGCGGCATGGAAGGTGCGGGCCTGCACCCCCGGAGCGTCCAGCGCGCGCAACCGGGTGCGCAGCTCCCCCGCCGCGCGCGCGGTGAAGGTGACGGCGAGGACCTGGCCGGCGGCGACATGGCCCTGCCCGACCAGGTGCGCGATCCGCCGCGTGATCGTGCGGGTCTTGCCGGTGCCGGCACCGGCCAGGACGCAGACCGGCCCGCGCGGCGCGGTGACCGCTGCCCGCTGCTCGGGGTCCAGCCCGTCCGCGCTCTCCGGGTCCTGTCCTGCGCGGGCGGGGCGGGGGGAGGTTCGGGACGGCACGCACCCATCCTGACACCCGCCTCCGACGCTCCCGCCGGACCACCGCCGGATCCGCGGCCACCCGGCGGACGGCGTGCGCGCGGGACGGCTCGTCCGCACAGGCCCGCCCGGCCGCGCAGGCTCGCCCCGTCGGCACCGGGTCACCCCGGCCGCACCGGGTCACCGCCCCGTCCGCACCGGGTCACCCCGGCCGCACCGGGTCGCCTCACCCGCACGGGACTCGATCTCGTGCGGACCGGGTGGACACCTGCGACCGGTGTCGCCGACCGGATCCGGGTCAGGGGGCGGGGTCAGGGGGCGGGGCGGGATCGGTGATCGCGCCGGCGGCGATCCGGCGCAGTTCCGCGACGTGGGCGTCGAACGCGGCCCGGCCGCTGCGTGTCTGCGCGATCCCGGTGAGCCTGCGCGCGTCGGACCGGGTCGCCGAGCGGGACTTCGTCGTGGTGGCGTAACCGGCGTCGACGAGGACCCTCAGGTGCTTGGACAGGGTGGCGTCGGTGATGCCGAGGGTGTCCCGCAGCACTGCGAAGTCGATCTGCTCGACGTGCCGCAGGATGCCCGAGATCCGGAGCCGGACGGGGGCGTGGATGGTGTCGTCGAACCCGCCCCGGGCTCCGGCACCGGCCGGGTCGGCCCGCTCAGTTGCCACGGCGCACGTTCTCCCTGGTCAGTCGCTCGAACGCGACGTTGGCCCACCACACGACGCCGAAGCAGACGGCCGCCGGGGCCAGCGCCCACCACGGTGACAGCGACGCCGCCAGTCCCAGCGAGACGACGAGGAGCACCAGCACCGCCACGCAGGCCACGGCGAAGACACCCCAGGCCCGGGGGCCGACGGCGCGGGGACGGATCCCGGTCACCCGCCGGTGCACCCACAGCAGCGCCACGACAGCGAACGCCAGACCCCACACCGCGGGCCTGCGGACGGCCTCACCGAACGCAGGAAGCGCCACGTACCAGGCAGCCGCCAGGGCGAACGCGGCGTGCAGCCAGGGCGGCGCGGCGAGCCGCCCGGCGAGCGCGGCGCGGTCGGTCTCGAGGTCCCGCAGCGCGTCGCGGGCGGACGAGTCACTTTCCATACCGGAAAATTAATCATTTGCCAGCACGGCAAGTCAAGAGTCTTGCCGGAACGGAAAGCGACATCGCCGGGAAGATCCCCGGGGCGGGCGCGGTTGTAGCGGGCATGGCGGACCTGACCATGTACACGACCAGCTGGTGCGGTTTCTGCCGCAGGCTGAAGCTCCAGCTCGACGAGGCCGGCATCGGCTACCGGGAGATCGACATCGAGCGCGAGCCCGACGCCGTGGCGTTCGTCGAGCAGGCCAACGGCGGCAACCGCACTGTCCCCACCGTCGTCTTCCCCGACGAGTCGGTGGCGACCAACCCCAGCTTCGCCGAGGTCAGGCAGCGACTCGGCGTCTGAGCCCCGGCCACGCGAGCAGCGGTCAAGCCGGCGAGCGGCCGCAGCCGACGATCGGCCCGGCGGGCGGGCGTCCCGGTGAGCGGCAGGCCGGCAGCGGTCGCCCCACGCGAGCGGCAGGCCGGCAGTCGTGGAGCACGGCGGCGCGGGCGAGCCCGTGCCGCCGTGGTGTGTCCGGGATCAGTCCCCGGCGGCGGCCCAGGACTCCAGCATGGTGCGGGCGATCGACACCGTGCCGGGCAGCATGACGACCGGGTCGGTGTCGGGGCCGGCGGCGTCGTCCTCGCGGCTGGCCCAGTCCCCGCGGGCGAGCGCGGCCCGCAGTCGAGCGCGGGTGATCCACAGCGCCTCGGCGATCTCGCCCTCGGCCGGCTGCAGCGGCACGTCCGGGTCGCCGATCGCGTGGAAACCGACCATCAGCGACCGCGGGAACGGCCACGCCTGGCTGCCCAGGTAGCGGACGTCGGTGACGTCGAGCCCGACCTCCTCGGCGATCTCGCGTTGCACGCAGGCCTCCAGCGACTCGCCCGCCTCGACGAATCCGGCGAGCACCGAGTAACGGCCGACCGGCCAGACCGGCTGGCGGGCCAGCAGGACCCGGTCGGCGCCGTCGTGCACCAGGCAGATGATCGCCGGGTCGGTGCGCGGGTACTCCTCGTGCCCGTTGTCGCAGCGGCGGGCCCAGCCGGCGTTCTGCGGTCGGGTGCGGGTGCCGTCGACCGCGCAGAACCGCGCCCGCTCGTGCCAGTTCAACGTCGCGACCGCACCGGTCAGCAGTCCCGCGCCGAGCGGGTCCAGGAAGGCACCCGCCGCACGCAGGTCGGCCCACTCCCCCGGACCGCCGGCGAAGACGTCGCTGTCCGCGGTCTTGGCCGACCCGATGCGCACCGCCCAGTAGGGGACGTCGTCGGCCTCACCGAGCAGGACCGCCTCCTCGGGAGGCTCCGCAGCGATGTCGGTGCCCGGGCGGGTGCGGACCCGCCCGTTCCGGCCCGCGGCGGAGTCCCAGCCGGCGGCGTCGCCCTCGCGGAACTCATGGTCCGGGTCGACCTGCCAGTCGACCGGGGTGCGCCCGGACTCGTCGACGACGACCACCTGGGCCTTGGGCCAGGAGTCGCGCACGTAGTCCGGGTCGAGACGCAGGTTCTCGTCACGGACCAGCGCGTTGCGGGACAGCACCGGCTGTTCGACCAGGGTGAAGTCGCCCCGGCGGGAGGCGTCGCCGCTCACGGCAGGCTCACCCCGCCGAGCGCCGCGAGCCGGGAGCCGATCGCCTCGGCGTCGCCGACGACCACGCCGGTGAACCGGGCCGGTGCGAACAGCTGCGCGGCCGCCTCGGCGACCTCGTCGACGGTGACGGCCTCCAGCCGTTGCGGGCGGTCCCGGAGCCACTCGACGCCGAGCCCGACCGCGTCCAGCGCGGACAGCGTCCCGGCCAGCGCGGACTGGCTGTCCAGCGAGATCAGCAGCGACCCGATCGCGTACCGGCGGGCCGATTCGATCTCCTGCTCGGTCGGCGGGACCACGACCATCCGGCCCAGCTCGTAGCGGGTCTCGAGGAGCGCGGCCGCGGTGACGTCGGAGGCGACGTCGACGTCGAGTCCCAGCACCGCCCCGCCGGGCACGAACTCCTGACCGGAGTGCGCACCGTAGGTGTAGCCCTTGTCCTCGCGCACGTTCTCCATCCAGCGCGACGAGAAGTAGCCGCCGAACACCAGGTTGGCGAGCTGGAACGCGGTGTAGCGCTCGTCGGTGCGGTCCAGGCCGGGCGCGGTGAGCCGGATCTGGGACTGCACCGATCCGGGCCGGCGCACCAGCTCGAGATCACCGGCGACGGGCGCGGGCGGCGGCGACAGCCGGCGTGCCGGGTGTTCGCCGGACCAGCCGCCGAGGCGGGTGGTGACCTCGGCGATCGCGGCGTCGGGGTCGATGTCGCCGACCAGCACCAGCCGCGCCCCGCCGGGCACGACCGTGCCGGCGTGCAGCTCCCGGACGCGCTCGGGCGTGACCTCGGCGACCGCTGCCGCCGTGGGCATCTCGGCGACGATCGGATGGTCGCCGAAGCGCTTGCGCATCAGGGCCTCGCGGGCGACCGTGCGCGGCTGCGCCCGGGCCACCGCGATCCGCTCGGCGAGCCGGGAACGTTCGCGGACCACCTCGTCGTCGGGGTGGGTGGCGCCGGTGAGCACGTCGGCCAGCACGTCGAGCACGACCGGCAGCCCGGTCGCGAGCGCGGAGCCGCCGATCTGCAGCCACTCCGGGTCGACCCCGACACCCAGCTCGGCACCGACCGCGGCCAGGTCGTCGTCGATCCCGACCCGGTCCCGCGAGGCGGTACCGGTCAGCATGGTCTCGGCGACGAGCTCCATGCCTGCGGTCCATCCGGCGTCGGCGGTGTCGGCGGGCGACGCCGCCGGGATCCGCAGCACGGTCTCGACCAGCGGCACCCCCGGGCGGTGCGCGGCGATCACGGTGAGCCCGTTCGGGAGGGTCGCGGTCACGACCTCGGGCAGCGGCACCGGCGTGGTGCGGCCCAGCGGGGGCAGCTCGCGCGGGCCCCGCTCGGTGCGGCCGATCTCCTCGGCACTGCGGTGGGTGCGGACGGCGGTCACGCGGTGACTCCCTCTCGGTGGTGGATGGTGCCGGTCCCCCCGGCGGGCCGGGTGGGGCCGGGGCAGCAGGCGCCGCGGGCGCCCGCGGACCGGTTCCGGTTCACTCGGCGCCCTCCGGCGACGCCGGCTCGACGGTCAGCACCGCGCGGCCGGCGCCGCGCAGCCGCGCCGCAGCGGCGGCCACGTCGGACGTGGTGAGCGCGGCCAGGCGGGCGGGCAGTTCCAGGGCCAGCTCGGCGCGGCCGTAGAGCAGCTCGCGGGCACCGAGCCCCAGCATCCGGTACATCACCCGGTCGTCCTCCCGGTGCAGTGCCGCCGTCCAGCGGGCGGACTGGCGGGCCAGCTCGGCGGTGTCCGGGCCCTGCTCGGCGAGCCGGTCCAGCTCCTCGTCGACGGCGGACGTCACCCGGTCCGGTGCGACCTCGGCCGGGTGCACCGCGGTGATCGTGAACGTGTCCGGGTCGCGGGCGTCGAACGGACCGCCCATCAGCCCGTTCGACGCCGACACGTCGGTGACCGAACCGTCGCGGTGCACCAGGCGGCGCTGCAGGCGGGCGGCCTCACCGTCGGTCAGGACGGACGCCAGCATCGCGTGCGCGAGGTAGCCGTCGGGATCGGTGGTCGGATCCGGCACCCGGTAACCGAGGGCGAGCGCCGGCAACGGGGCGTGCACGTCGGTCACGCTCTGCCGCCGCTCGGTGCCGGGCACCGGCTCGGCGAACGAGCGCCGCTGCGGCACCGGGCGGGCCGGGATGTCGCCGAAGTGCCGCTCGACGAGCGCCAGCGTGCCGTCGACCCCGTGCTCACCGAGGTCGCCGTGCACGGTGACCAGGGCGTTGCCCGGGGCGTAGTAGGTGTCGAAGAAGGCCGCCGCGTCGTCCAGGCTCGCCTGCTCCAGCTCGGAGAAGTCGCCGTAGCCGTTGTGCGCATTCGGGAAGGTGTCGTAGAGGACCGGCGGCAGCAGGATCCACGGGAACCCGCCGTAGGGGCGGTTGTGGACGTTGAGCCGGATCTCCTCCTTCACCACGTCGACCTGGTTGCGCAGGTTCTCCTCGGTCAGTTTCGGCGCGCGCAGCCGGTCGGCCTCCAGGAACAGCGCGCGGTCCAGTGCGGCGCCGGGCAGCACCTCGAAGTAGTCGGTGTAGTCCTGGTGGGTGGAGCCGTTGAAGATCCCACCCGCGGACTGCACCTGGCGGAAGTGCTCCAGCTTCTCCAGGCTCTCGCTGCCCTGGAACATCAGGTGCTCGAACAGGTGCGCGAAGCCGGTGCGCCCCTCCGGCTCGGAGCGGAACCCGACATCGACGTGCACCGCGACACCGACCACCGGTGTCGCCGGATCCGGCACGACGAGCACGCGCAGACCGTTCGGGAGGGTGGCCCGGTGCAGCGGGAGCGTGGCGGCGGGCTGATCAGTCACGGACACACGGCGAGGCTATCCCGGCACACCGACACCGCGGCGGCCTCAGGCGGGCGGCAGCACGACGAACTGGCGCAACCCCAGGTCACGGTAGGTGACGGGGCCACGCGGACCGGGCGTGTGGTCGACGTTGATCCCGGTCTCCGGCAGGCCGAGCAGCTTGTAGCCGTCGAGCAGCCGGGAGGTGGTGTTCCAGAACACCCCGGTGCCGGTGTAGCGGTCGATGAACCGGTGGGCGACGTCGGCGTCGGCCGCACAGATCGTCGCGGCCAGCCCGGAGGTCTCCCGGGCGGCGGTGTCGGCGGCGTCGTCCGGGCCGTCGACGGGCGCGACGGTCACGTGTGCCTCGGCCCCGGGGTCGAGCGCCCACTCGTGCCCGAGCCGGTGCGTGTGCGGCGGCTCGGACAGCGTGATGCCACGGGCGTCGAGGGCTGCCTTCGCCACCGGCACCAGCGTGTCGTAGACCGGCCGGTCGACCAGCAGCAGGTTCAACCGGTTGCAGACGCCGAGCCGGTCGGTCGACTCGGTGACCAGGCGGGTCACCTCGTCCGGGGTCGCGGACGAGTCCAGGTAGAGCACGCCACCGCCGTCGGCGTGCGCGAGGACACGGGTCCCCGCGGTCGCGCCGAGCAGCGTCAGCCTGCGCGTGACCTCGCCCGACCCGCGCACCACGACCAGCGGGACCAGGTCGGGCAGCCCGACCAGCGCCTCGGCGCCCGCATGCCCGGGCAGCGGCACGAGCTGGACCGCCTCGGCGGGCAGGCCGGCCTCGGTCAGCGCGGGCTGCAGCACCTGCTCGACGAGCGCGGTGGCGCTGGCCAGTGCCGCCGACCCGGTCCGCAGGACGGCCGCGCTGCGCGCCTTGAGCACCTGGGAGGCGACGTCGACGGTGACGTTCGGGCGGGCCTCGAACACCGCGCCGATGACGCCGACCGGGATCCGCCGTTCGAACACCCGCTCGCCGGTCTCCAGGGTCCGCACCGGCCGTTCGGTCGCCGGCTCGGGCGTCGCGGCGAGCACCTCCAGCTGGGTGGCGATACCGGCCAGACGCTCCTCGTCCAGCCGGAGCCGGTCGAGCAGTCCGGCGGCCATCCCGCTGCGCTGCGCGGCGGCGACCTCGGCCGCGTTGACCTCGAGCAGATCGGCTGCCCGATCCCGGATCCGCGCGCCCGCGGCCCGGAGCGCGTCGTCGATACGCCCCGCACCGGCGGCCCGGACGGCCGGCGCGGCGGCCCGGGCCCGCTGCGCGGCGACCCGGACGGCGGCGAACTCCGGTGCCTCGGGCCCTCCGGTCGGGGCTGCGTCTCCGGACGAGGCTGCGTCGGTCGCGGTGGAGGTGCTCACGCAGGTCAGGGTAGGCGCTCCCGGCCGGGCCCCGGCGCCGGACACCCGGGTCAGGCCGGGACGGCGTAGACCACGATGTTCGACTCGTAGCTGCCTGCGACCGGATCGAACGTTCCGCCGCAGGTGATGAGCACGAGCTGGGGGGCGCCGTCGCGGCGGAAGACCTCGCGGGGCAGGTCGTACTTGCCGTACTCGCGGCGGGCGACCACCCGGAATCGTGCCGTCCGGCCGTCCGTGCCACGGACGACCACCGGTTCACCGTCCGCGAGCTGCGGCAGTACCGCCAGCACCCCGATCCCCTGGGTGCGCGAGTCGACGTGCCCGGCGAGCACCGCGCTGCCGGCCGCGCCACCCGGCAGGACCCCCGGAGCCCACCAGCCGACGTGCCGGACCTGCTCGGGCACGACCATCCCGCCGTCCGGCCCGGTGCCGACCGGTTCGACGGGCGCGGTGACGCCGCGGCCGGGGAGCTCCAGGGTCGCCGGCTGCACCGGGCGGGGCGCCGCCGCGACCGCCGGGGCCGGACGAAGCGGCGCCGCCGAGCCCACCGGGACGTTCCCGAGGTCCTCGGCGGCGAGCCGCGGCGGGTCGCCGCCGGCGGCGAGCCCGGCGCCGGTGCCCAGCAGGGCGGTCCCCAGGAGCAGCAGCACCGCCGCCTCCCGGGCCCGGCCGCTGGGGCTCCGGCGCCGAGGGATCACGCGCGCGAGCGGCGCAGCCGGAGCGCGCCGGCGACCAGCAGCGCCAGCCCGGCACCGCCGAGTGCGACCGGGAGCGCGACGTCGGACGCCGACGCCGCCTGGCCGCCGGTGCCGGCGTCGACCGCCGGGGCACCGCCCTGGCCGGACCCGCCGCCGTTGCCGTTGCCGTTGCCGTTCCCGTCACCGGAGCCGGAACCGGCGTCGCTGCCGGAGCCGTCACCGGCACCGCCGCCGCTCCCGTCGCCGGCACCACCGTCCGCGGTGCCGCCCTGACCGGAACCGTCGCCGCCCTGGCCACCGGCCTCCGGCCCGGCCGCCTGGCCGTCGGAACCCTCACCGGCGCCGTCGCCACCGGGGGTCGCCGCACCCGCTGCGGTCGCGGCCTCGTCCAGCTGTGTCTTCAGCTCGCCCAGATCGGTCAGCTGCGCGCGGGCCTGGTCGATCTGCTCCGGCGGGAGGCCGGGCACGTTCAGCAGTCCCTGCGCCTGCTCGTTCAGCTGCCCGACCTGCTCCTGGGCGGCCTGCAGCCAACCCTGGTCGAACTGCTCGCCGGTACGGGCCGCCAGGTCGTCCACCTGGGCCTGGATCTCGGGCGAGACCTGGTCCGGCAGCGACACCCCGATGCCGGACGCCAGCCCGCGCAGCCGCTCGTTGAGCTGCTGCCCCTCCTGCTGGACCTGCGGCGCGAGGTTGCGGACCTGCTCGCCGACGCCCTGTTCCAGGCCGATGCCACCGAGCGCGGCGAGTCCGAGGGCCTTCTGGTGCGCGTCCCCGAACGCCTGCCGCGGGTCCCCGATGCCGGGCACCTCCGGCAGCTCGGTCGGGATCGACGGGGTCTCACCGCCACAGGCGGCGAGTCCGACGAGCGCGAACGCGGCGACGGACGCCCCGACGGTGCGGCCGATGCGGTTCTGGTTCATGGTCTTCCCCCGAGAGTAGCGATCCACATGCGGTGGGCTATCGCGTTACGCCGAACGTTGCAACACGAACCACGCTTCGTCGCAACAGGTCTCGGTGAGTGGCTACTTCTTTCGGACCAGTGGCGCCGGTGACGAGGGCGGCGGCACCATCGGACCGATGTCACCGTCCGGTGCCTCGTCGAGGTCGAGCAACACCGGCGCATGGTCACTGGGCAGCTTCCCCTTGCGGGCCTTGCGGTCCACCCAGGCCGCCGCCCGGCGCGCCGCCGGACCGTCCCCGGCCAGCACCAGGTCGATCCGCATGCCCTGGTCCTGGTGGAACCGGCCGGCCCGATAGTCCCAGTAGCTGAAGACCCGCTCACCGGGCCAGCGGTCCCGCACGACGTCGTGCAGACCGGTGGCCTGCAGCGCGGCCAGCGCCGCCCGCTCGTCGGGCGTGACGTGGGTGGCGCCGTCGAACGCCGGACGGTCCCACACGTCGTCGTCGGTCGGGGCGATGTTCATGTCGCCGGCCACGACGGTCGTCACCGGGTCGCCGGCCAGCACCAGCTCCCGCAGCGCGTCCAGCCAGCGCAGCTTGTAGCCGTAGTGCGGATCGTCGGGGGTACGCCCGTTCGGCACGTACACCGAGGTCACCCGTAGTCCGCCGCAGGTCGCGGTGACGGCGCGGGCGTCCGGCCCGGTCCGGCCGCCCTCGGCGAACACCGGCTCGTCGGGCAGGCCACGCACGACGTCGTCCAGCCCGACCCGGGACAGCAGCGCGACCCCGTTCCACCGGCCCTCGCCGTGGTGGGCGTACGCGTAACCCCGCTCGGCCAGTGCACCGGCGAAGGTGGCGTCGAAGTCGCTGTCGGAGAGCTTGGTCTCCTGCAGGCAGACGATGTCGGGGGCCCGCTCGTCCAGCCAGGGCAGCAGGCGGGGCAGCCGGGACTTCGCCGAGTTGACGTTCCAGGTGGCGAGGCGCACGCCGCGACCCTACGAGAGCGACCCGTGGAACCGGCGCCGGACACCGCGAGTCCGTGCGCGGCGCGACCCCGCCTCGCCGACGCCGCCTCCGGTGCCGCAGGTCACCCGGCGCCGCCGGCTCGGGTCACTCCTCGTCCGGGAGCGTCGCCTTGCGCACGTAGAGCAGCTGGTCGCCGCGCTCCAGGGCGTCCACGGCCGGCGCGTCGACCCGGTACAGCTGCTCGCCGCGCACCACGCCGAGCACGATGTCGGGCAGGTGCCGTGGTGAACCGCCCACCTCGGCCGGTTCCACCTGGCGCTGGCTGATGGCGAACCCGGCGTCGGGGGTCAGCAGGTCCTCCACCACCTCGACCACCGCCGGGGACCGGGTCGCGACGCCCAGCAGCCGCCCCGCGGTCTCGTCCGAGACGATCACCGAGCTCGCACCGGACTGGCGGAACAGGTGCACGTTCTCGGCTTCCCGGACGGCCGCCACGATCGAGATCGACCGGGACAGTTCGCGGGCGGTCAGCGTGACCATTACCGCGGTGTCGTCCCGGTCCAGTGCGACGACCAGCGTCGTCGCCAGCTGCACCCCGGCGATCCGCAGCACCGACGACCGGGTCGCGTTGCCCGAGACCGTCACCAGTCCCAGCCCGGACGCGACGTCGAGCCGGCCCCGGTCGGTGTCCACCACCACGATCTTCTCCGGTTCGACGCCGTCGCCCAGCAGCGTCTCGACCGCCGCCCGGCCCTTCGTGCCGTAGCCGACGACGACGATGTGGTCACGCACGCGGGACCTCCAGCGCTGGATCCGGAACGACTGCCGGGAGCGCTCGGTGAGCAGCTCGACGGTCGTCCCGACGAGGACGATCAGGAACAGCACCCGCAGCGGGGTGATCACGGTGATGTTCACGGCGCGGGCGGTCGGGGTGACGGGCACGATGTCGCCGTAGCCGGTCGTCGAGAGCGACACCGTGGCGTAGTACAGCGCGTCCATCAGCGAGATGTCGCCGGCACCGTTGTTGTCGAGGTAGCCGTCGCGCCCGACGTACACGATCAGCGTCGTCGCGCCGAGCGCGAACAGCGCGATCAGCAGGCGGGTCACCAGGGAGCGGACCGGGCCCGAGCGGGCGTCGGGCATCCGCAGCGCACCCTCGACCTGCGGATCGAGGGTGGCGAGGCGGGACGAACCGATCACGTGGCGCAGGCTAGCGCCCGGGGCCGGTGACGGGCCCCGCGCGGGGGCCCGCCGCACCCTATTCTGACCGGGTGCCGGCCGAAGGGGACTCCGTACGCGGTGGACGCGCGTCCGGCGGCCGCACCGGCCTGCGGCCCCGTTTCGCCGACCGGTTCCGCACCGCGCCGACCCGCGAGACCGCTCGGCCGGACCTGACCGAGGTGCTGGAGGCCGGTGTCGCCGTCGCCGCCGGGTTGCGCTGCCCTGCCGGGTCCCCGGGCGCGGTCGACGCGCTGCAGCGGCTCGCCGGGCTGTGCGGGGCCGAGGCCGCCGGGCTCCTGCTGCCCGGGCAGCCGGAGTCCTGGTGGGGTCCGGGCCGCGAGGAGGGCATCGCGCTCGGGCTGCGCGCCCGCGACGCCGGCCGCAGACTGACCGACGGCGACCTGCTCGCGCTCCCCGTGCCGGTGGGCACCGATCCCGCCGCCGCCGACCCGGTTCTGGTGCTCGACGGCGCCGTCGGCCTCCCCGCCGCGCGGCGTGCCGCCGGGTTCGTCGCCGACGCCCTCGAACGCGCCGCGCTGGACGCCGGCGCCGCGGCCGCCGAGGCCGCCCGCCTGCGCGAGCTGCGGGCGCAGATCTCGCCGCACTTCGTCTACAACGCGCTGACCACCATCGCGTCGTTCGTCCGCTCGGACCCGGCCCGGGCCCGGGACCTGCTGGAGACCTTCGCCGACTTCATCCGGCACTCGCTCGCCGCGCGCGGTGACTACACCCCGCTGGCCGACGAGTTCCGTTCCGTCGAGGCCTACCTGACGCTGGCCCGCGCGGTGCTCGGTGAGCGGCTCCGGGTACAGGTGCGGGTGGCGCCGGAGGTGCTGCCGGTGGCGGTCCCGGTGCTCGCTCTGCAGCCGTTGGTGGAGAACGCCGTGCAGCACGGCGTCGAACGGAGCCCGGACGGCGGTCTGGTGCAGGTCAGCGGGGAGGCGGAGGGCGATGTCTGTGTGGTCGCGATCGAGGACGACGGCCCCGGCATGAACCTCGAGCACGCCAGGGCGGTGCTGGCCGGGACCGCCGAGGGGTCCGGGCTGGCGCTGGTCAACGTGGACCGGCGGCTGCGCGCCGTCTACGGGCCGGAGCACGGGCTCGTGATCGAGACCGCCCCCGGCGCGGGCACCCGCATCGTGCTGCGCATCCCGCGGTTCCAGCCGGGGGTGGTCGTATGACCGATCGGCTCCGCGTGCTGGCCGTCGACGACGTCGCGCCCGCGCTCGACGAGATCTGCGCGCTGCTGGCCGACGCCCCGGACGTCGGGCACGTCGCGCGGGCCGGGGACGCGGTCGAGGCGCTGCGCATGATCCCGGCCGGATCGTTCGACGCGGTGCTGCTGGA
Source organism: Pseudonocardia sp. NPDC049635 (assembly GCF_040659795.1). Classification (NCBI taxonomy): domain Bacteria; kingdom Bacillati; phylum Actinomycetota; class Actinomycetes; order Pseudonocardiales; family Pseudonocardiaceae; genus Pseudonocardia; species Pseudonocardia sp. NPDC049635. The sequence continues at coordinate 24,643 of NZ_JBFAON010000033.1, read as the reverse complement.
CATCACGATGCCCGGCATGGACGGCCTGGAGCTGGGTGGTGTGCTGGCCGCCATGGCGAACCCGCCCGAGATCGTGTTCGTGACGGCGTTCGAGGAGCACGCGGTCGCCGCGTACGGCCTCGGCGCGGTCGACTACCTGCTCAAGCCGGTCGGTGCCGACCGGCTCGCGGACGCGCTGCAACGGGTGCACCGCGCCCGGGCCGGGCGGACCGCGAGTTCGTCGACCGCCCCGCCCGGCCCCGCCGACGGCGGCCCTCCGCTCCCCCGGGTCGACGAGCTGGCCGTGCTGCCGGTCGAGCTGGCCGGGCGCACCCGGTACGTCCGCCGCGAGGACGTCCGGTTCGTCGAGGCGCACGGGGACTACGTGCGCCTGCACACCCCCGGCGGTTCGCACCTGGTGCGGATCCCGCTGTCGCGGCTGGAGGAGCACTGGGACGCGCACCACTTCGTCCGGGTGCACCGCAGCTTCCTGCTCCACCTGCCGGCGGTGCTGGAGCTGCGCAGCGACGCCGGTGGCGGGCTGCTGGCGCACACCGACGCCGGGGACGTGCCGGTCAGCCGCCGGCACGCCCGCGAGCTGCGCGACCAGCTGATGGCGGCGGCCACCTCCGGGGCGCTCGACCCGCACGCCGCGGGCACCGGGGACGACGACCGCGAGGGCCGAGGACCGCGATGAACCGCCCGCGCCGGGTCGCCGTGACCGCGCCGCCGGATCCCGGTGTGCGGCCCCGCCCGGTGCCGCCCCGGCCGGTGCCGGAGACCCTGCTCGATCCGGCGCGGGCCGAGCTCGCCCGCAGCACCCGCCGCGCCCAGGTGAGACGGGCCGCGCTCACGCTCGTGTGCGGCGCGCTGCTGCTGCTCGGCGTGCCCGTGCTGCTGCGGCTGGCCCCCGGCCTGTCGCAGTGGCGGCCCGCCGGTCTGCCGCTCGGCTGGATCCTGGTCGCCTGGGTGCCGTACCCGCTGCTGGCCCTGCTCGCGTGGTGGCACCTGCGCGGCGCCGAGCGGGCCGAGCGGGCCGGTCGCGAGCAACCGGGCCCGGTCGACCGCCCCGCCGCGCCGCCCCCGGCCGAGCCGGCCGAGCTGGCCGGGCCGGGGTCGGACGGGGCCGGCCCGGCCGGCACCGCGACCCGGGACACGTCCGACACGACGGCCCCGGGCACGCACTCCCCGATCCCACCGGCCGCCGAGCACCGGGCCACGTCCACGTGACCGTCGCCGCCGTCGTCACGCTGCTGTTCGTCACGGTCCTGATCGGCGCCCGCGGGGTCGCCGCGATGCGGACCACGTCGGACTTCCTGGTCGCCTCCCGGCGCACCTCGCCGATGCTCAACGCGGCCGCCGTCTCCGGGGAGTACCTCTCCGCGGCGTCGTTCCTCGGTGTCGCCGGGCTCGTCATCAAGGAGGGCACCGGGGCGCTGTGGTACCCGGTCGGGTTCACCGCCGGCTACCTGCTGATGCTCGCCCTCGTCGCGGCCCCGATGCGGCGGACGGGCGCGCTCACCGTGCCCGGGTTCGCCGAGGCCCGGCTGGGCTCGCGGTCGCTGCGCCGGTTCTGCGCGGTGGTCGTCGTGGTGATCTGCATGCTGTACCTCGTCCCGCAGATCGTCGCCGCCGGGCAGCTGCTGACCCTGGTGTCCGGTGTCGACTACTGGGTGGGCGTGGTGATGTCCGGGCTGGCCGTGGGCGTCACGCTGGCGCTGGGCGGGATGCGGGCCGCCACCTACGTCCAGGCGTTCCAGTTCGCGCTGAAGCTGCTGCTGTTCGCCGGCCCGGCGATCTGGCTGCTGCTGCTCGCCGGACCGCAGCTGCGCGCCGAGATGGCCGCACCGCCGGAGTTCACCCACTTCACCCAGCAGACCCCGGTCGACTTCCGGCTCGACACCGACCTCGTGGTCACCGAACCGACCCTGGTCGCCGTGGACGGCGTCCCCACCCGGCTGGCCCCCGGGGCCTACGAGGCGCTCGCCGACCAGGTCTGGACGTTCCCGGCCGGTGCGGCCGTGCCGGAGCTCGGCGGCGACCGGGCATCGCTGCCGGTGCCCGGCGGTGCGGACTGGGCGCTGCCGCTGCTCGGGACCGGTGACGCGGCGCCACTGCTCGCGACCTGGTCGGTGCTGGTGGCCACCGCGCTCGGCACGATGGGCCTGCCGCACATCATCGTCCGCTTCCACACCAGCCCGGACGGCCGTGGCGCCCGCCGGACGGCCGCGATCACGGTCGCGATGCTGGGCACGTTCTACCTGTTCACGATCGTCTACGGGCTGCTCGGGACGGTGCTGACCCCGGAGCTGTACCTGGCCCAGGGCACCGACACCGCGATCGTCACGCTGCCCGGCCGGATCACCGACGGCAGCACCGCGTCGGTGCTGACCGCGCTGCTCACCGCCGGTGCGTTCGCCGCCTTCCTCGCCACCTCGCTGGGCCTGCTCCTGGCGCTGTCCGGTGCGCTCGCGCACGACCTCATGCCCTCGGGCCTGCGACGGCTGCGGCTCACCGCCCTGGCCTCCTCGGCAGCTGTCGTCCCGGCCGCGCTGCTGATGGTCCGCATCGACGTCAGCGCCGCGGTGACCTCGGCGTTCACCGTCGCCGCGTCCACCTTCTGTCCGCTGCTCGTGCTCGGCCTGTGGTGGAAGGGGTTGACGGCACGCGGGGCGTACGCCGGAATGGTCACCGGGCTGGTGGCGTCGGTGGGCGCGATGGCGCTGGGCGCTCTGCTCGGGCTGGACGGCACGGTCGGCATGCTCCTCTCCCAGCCGGCGCTGCTCTCGGTGCCGCTCGCGTTCGTCATCATGATCACGATTTCGTGGACCAACGCCGTCCCCGCGTGGGCGGAGGATACGATGTTGCGGCTCCATCTGGCCGATCGCGAGTAGGCCGACCGCACACTCCCCTGCTACGTGTCAAGACCGCTGGTCGAGTTCTCCCGCGCCCGATCGTCCGGTCGTCCGCCGTTTGCATCACGGTCCGGATGAGAGCGACATCCGGGGTTCCGCCCCCGCCCACAAGGCCCTTTCCTAGTGCGCAGTCCGTGGCCGCGCGCGGATTTATGCAAGGAGGCATACGTGAGTACGACCGAGTCCGACGAGCAGACCGGCGGGGCACCACCGCCAGGTCCCGACTGGGCGGCCGTGCAGGCCAGCCCCGACTTCCAGGAGCTGCGCAAGCGGCTCCGTGGCTTCGTCTTCCCGGTCACGGCCGGGTTCCTGGCCTGGTACCTGCTGTACGTCCTGCTGGCCAGCTTCGCCCCCGACTTCATGGCGATCCCGGTCCTGGGGAACATCAACCTGGGCCTGATCCTCGGCCTGCTGCAGTTCGTGTCGACGTTCGCGATCACCGTGGTCTACATCCGTTTCGCGGACCGCAAGCTCGATCCGCTGTCGTCGAAGATCCGTGACGAGATCGAGGGGGCGGCGTGAACGTTCTGGCACAGGAGGGCGGCGCCGCCGCCAGCCCCATCCTCAACATCTCCATCTTCCTGATATTCGTGATCGGGACGTTGGGGATCGTCTTCTACGTCAACAGCCGGCACGCCAAGAAGACCGCGGCGGACTTCTACACCGCGGGTGGTGGCTTCTCCGGCACCCAGAACGGCTTCGCGATCGCGGGTGACTACCTGTCGGCGGCGTCGTTCCTCGGCATCGCCGGGGCGATCGCCATCAACGGTTACGACGGGTTCCTCTACTCGATCGGCTTCCTGGTCGCCTGGCTGGTCGCACTGCTGCTGGTCGCCGAGCTGCTGCGGAACACCGGCCGGTTCACCATGGGCGACGTGCTCGCGTTCCGGATGCGCCAGCGCCCGGTCCGGGCCGCCGCAGCCACCTCGACGCTGGCCGTCTCGTTCTTCTACCTGCTCGCCCAGATGGCGGGCGCCGGTGCGCTGGTGTCGCTGCTGCTGGGTGTGTCCGGCGCGTTCGCACAGGGCGCGGTGATCGCCGTCGTCGGTGTCGTGATGATCGCCTACGTGCTGATCGGCGGGATGCGCGGCACCACCTGGGTCCAGATGATCAAGGCGGTTCTGCTCATCGCAGGCACCTTGGTCATGACGATCTGGGCACTGGCGCTGTTCGGTTTCAACTTCTCCGCCCTGCTCGGTGCGGCCGTCGAGGCCAACCCGGAGGACGGCGCAGGCCTGCTCTCGCCGGGCCTGCAGTACGGCGCGACCACCCTGTCGAAGATCGACTTCATCTCACTGGGTCTCGCCCTGGTGCTCGGCACCGCGGGCCTGCCGCACGTGCTGATGCGCTTCTACACGGTGCCGACGGCCAAGGAGGCCCGCAAGTCGGTCGAGTGGGCGATCTGGCTGATCGGCCTGTTCTACCTGTTCACCCTGGTCATCGGCTACGCTGCCGGCGCCCTGGTGGGGCCGGAGACGATCCTCGAGGCACCCGGCCGGGTCAACTCCGCGGCCCCGCTGCTGGCCTTCGAGCTGGGCGGGCCGATCCTGCTGGGCGTGATCGCGGCAGTCGCCTTCGCGACGATCCTCGCGGTCGTCGCCGGGCTGACGATCACCGCGTCGGCGTCGTTCGCGCACGACGTCTACATCAACGTGATCAAGCGCGGTGACGTCGAGGACACCGAGGCCACCCAGGTCAAGGTGGCCCGGCGGACCGCGATCGTGATCGGCATCGTCGCGATCCTGGGCGGCATCCTCGCCCGCAACCAGAACGTCGCGTTCCTCGTGGCGCTGGCGTTCGCCGTGGCGGCGTCGGCGAACCTGCCGACGATCCTCTACTCGCTGTTCTGGAAGCGCTTCAACACCACCGGTGCGCTGTTCTCGATCTACGGCGGCCTCGCGGTCACGCTGCTGCTGATCGTGTTCTCGCCGGTGGTCTCCGGGCGCGGGCCGGACGCTCCGACCCCGTCGGTCTTCCCGAACGCGGACTTCATGCTGTTCCCGCTGTCCAACCCCGGCCTGGTGTCGATCCCGGCATCGTTCCTGCTGGGTGCCATCGGTACCTACATCGGCCAGAAGCGGCACGACGGCAGCAAGTACGCCGAGATGGAGGTCCGGTCGCTGACCGGTGCCGGCATCGCGAAGGCGAGCGCGCACTAGCGGGACGGTCCTCCACGCACACCACACGAGCCCGCGTCCCGGCACCCCGGGGCGCGGGCTCGTCGCCGTGCCGCACCGCACCGCGCCGCACCGCGCCGTGCCGCACCGCGCCGTGCCGTGCCGCACCGCGGTGCAGCGCACTGCGCTGCACCGCCGAGATGCAGCCCAGCGGGAATTGTGGATCTTCGACGCCCGCTCAGGTGCATCTCGGTGGATCGGGAGCACTGCAGTGGGCGGACCCGGTCCGATCGGGGTCAGGCCGCGGGCACCCCGGCCACCAGGGCGTGCAGACGCTCGGCGTCGAGCAGGTCGGCCGGACGCAGGGTCACCCCGTCGCGGACGTAGTGGAAGGCCGCCCGCACCCGGTCCGCCGGGACGCCCTGCAGCGCCGCCCACGCCAGCCGGTAGGCGGCCAGCTGCACCCCCACGGCGTGCTCGCGTTCCGGCCCGGGTGGGCTGCCGGTCTTCCAGTCGACGACCGTCCAGCCGCCGTCCGGGTCGGCGAACACCGCATCCATCCGGCCGCGCACGGCGACCCCGGCCAGCACGGTCTCGAACGCGACCTCGACGTCGACCGGCTTGCGGTCGGCCCACTCCGAGGCCTCGAACGCGGCCTGCAGCTCGGCCAGCTCGGCGGCGTCGCTGTCGGAGGTGACGCTGTCGTCGGCAGCACCGGGGAGCTCGTCGATGTCGAGCAGCCGCTCCGCACCGAACCGCTGCTCCAGCCAGGCGTGGAAGGCGGTGCCACGGCGGGCGTACGGGTTGGGTGGCATCGGCACCGGGCGGCGCAGCCGGACGGCCAGCCCGTCCGGGTCGTCCGCCAGCTCCACCAGGCGGCTCACCGACAGCCGCCCCGGCAGCGCGACCGTGGGCCGGGCCGCGGCCGCGGCCCGCTCCGCGAGCAGGACGTCGACGTCGGCCGCCCACCCCTCCGGATCACCCTCGGCGTCGGCCACGGACGGTTCCGGGCCCGGCTCGGTCGGGGGCAGGTCGAGCAGGGTGAGCTGGTCGGCGGGGGCGCGCCTGCCCCGCCGCGGCCGCTTGGACCGGGCTCGCAGCGCCTCGCGCACCAGGTCCGCCCCCGCCCGGACCTCGTCGCTGCGGTCCCCGAACGGGTCCGGCGGCCACTGCGCGGTCCGCTCCACCCCGAGCGCCGGGTTGCCGGTGTCCGCCTCCGGCGGCGGCGCCCACGCCTCCAGCACGCCGACCTCGGAACCGCCGGGGCCCTGCAGGATCTCGGCGAGCTCGGTCAGGAAGACCGAGGGCTCCTTGGGCCGTTCCCCGGTGGCGGGCCAGCGGTGCCCGGAGACGAGCAGGGTGCGCTCGGCGCGGGTCAGCGCGACGTAGAAGAGCCTGCGCTCCTCGGCGAGGCGACGCTCGTCGAGCGCCTCGTCGTGCGCGTCGAGCGCCCGCTCGACCTCCTTGCGGTCCGCACCGGGCGGTGGCAGGTCCAGCCCGGGCAGGTCGTCGGCGTCGCCCCGCAGCGGCACCGGCAGGTCGGACGGGTCCTTGAGCCAGCTGCCCGACATCTTGCGGCCCGGGAAGACCTGCGCCACCAGGTGCGGGACGGCGACGACCTCCCATTCGAGGCCCTTCGCGGCGTGCACGGTGAGGATCTGCACCCGGCCCGGGGCGACCTCGACCTCACCCGGGGTCAGCCCCTCCTCGGCCTGCTCGGCGGTGTCGAGATAGTCGAGCAGCGCGTCCAGCGACGCCACGTCGGCCCCGGCGGCGAAGTCGGCCACCACGTCGGCGAACGCGTCCAGGTGCGCGCGACCGGTCGGCCCCGGCCGCGAGGTGGTCTCCACGTCGAGCAGCAGTGTCCGCTCGACGTCGGCGACCAGATCGGTGAGCGGGGCGGCCGCCCGGGCCCGGAGCTGGGACAGCTCGCGGCCGATCCGGCGGATCCGGTCGAACCCGGCGGGCGAGTAGCGTTCCGGACCACCGGGATCGTCGAGCGCGTCGACCAGCCCGGCCTGCTCGGCCTGGTCACCGGGGAGCGCCCCGAGCGCCAGCTCGGCCGCGGTGAGCGGGCCGGGGCGGGCCGGACGGCCGGGGACGAGCTCGCGGGCGCGCTGCCACAGCGCCGCCAGGTCGGCGATGCCGAGTCGCCAGCGTGGACCGGTGAGCAACCGGACCGCCGAGGGGCCGGCCAGCGGATCGGAGACCACCCGCAGCGCGGAGACCAGGTCCCGGACCTCGGGGGTGGACAACAGCCCGCCGAGGCCGACCACCTCGACCGGCAGGCGGCGGTCGCGCAGCGCGGCGGCGAGCGCGTCCATGTCGGCGCGACGGCGCACCAGCACCGCCGCGGTCGGCGGGGTGCCGGTGCCCTCCTCCCCCGCCCCGGCGTGCCAGCGGGCCGCGATGCCGTCGGCGACCCAGGCGATCTCCGCGGCGACGTCGGGCAGCAGCGCGGCCCGCACGTCACCGGGCTCGGCACCGTCGAGCGGCCGCAGCTCCCCGACCCGGACGGCGCCCGGTGCCGTGCGCAGCGGCTCGGACACCCGGTTCGCCAGCACCAGCACCTCGGCCGGGTTGCGGAAGCTGGTGAGCAGGCCGTGCACCGGCGCCGGGTCACCGCCTGCGGACGGGAAGTCGGTACGGAACCGGTTGAGGTTCCCGGCGCTCGCCCCACGCCAGCCGTAGATCGACTGGCAGGGGTCGCCGACAGCGGTGACCGACCGGTGGCCGGGCTCGTCGGGTTCTGGTGCGAACCCCGGCGGCACGCCGAACAGGGCACGCAGCAGGACCCGCTGGGCGTGTCCGGTGTCCTGGTACTCGTCGAGCAGGACGGCCCGGAACTGGGTGCGCTCGATCCGCCCGACCTCCGGGTCGGCCTCGGCGATCCGCGCCGAGAGCGCCATCTGGTCGGAGAAGTCCATCGCCTGCTCGGCCTGCTTGCGACGGGCGAACTCCTCGACCAGCGGCAACAGCTCGAGCCGCATCCGCTGCCCGGCGATCCGCGCCTTGTACCCGGCGGACGGCTCGGCCCGCTGCCGCTTGCCCGGTGGTGCGTGCTCGAGCACCGGCAGGATCCGGGAGGCGAGCCGCTCGACCTCCGCCGGGTCCACCAGGTGCTCGCCGAGCTCTCCGGCCAACGCCAGCAGGTACCCGGTGACCGTCGCCGGGACCCGGTCGATCTCCAGGTCGGCCGCCCAGGTGGAGACGACCCGGTGCGCGAGCTGCCAGGTCGCGGTGGGGCTGAGCAGCCGGTTCGCCGGTTCGGCCGGCAGCCGCAGCGCGTGCTCGCCGACCAGCCGGCCGGCGTAGGCGTGGTAGGTGGACACGGTCGGCTCACCCGCCAGCAGCGCGGCACGCCGGGAGCCGCCGGGATCGAGATCGTCGAGCAGGCGGGACCCGGCCAGGCGGCGGAGCCGGGACCGGATCCGGGTGCCGAGCTGCTGCGCGGCCTTGCGGGTGAACGTGAGCCCCAGCACCTGCTCGGGCAGCACCCGGCCGGTGGCGACCAGCCAGACCACGCGGGCCGCCATCGTCTCGGTCTTCCCGGCACCCGCACCGGCCACGACCAGTGCCGGCCCGGCCGGGGCCGCGATCACCGCGGCCTGCTCCGCGGTCGGCGGGTGCAGACCGAGCGCGGTGGCGAGCTCGGCCGGGGACGGATCCATACCCGGTGTTCTACCGGGCTCCCCCGACGGTTCCGCCGGGGGTGCCCGGGCTCAGCCCTGCGGCGTACCGACGGTGGCGGGGGCGCCGTGGCGCTGCAGGACCTCCGGGACGGCGACGGTGCCGTTCGCGTCCTGGAAGTTCTCCATGATCGCGAGCATCGCCCGGGCGGTGGCCCCGGTGCCGTTGAGGGTGTGCAGCGTCTCGGTCGGCGCGCCGGGCTCGCGCCGGAACCGGATGTTCAGCCGTCGTGCCTGGTAGTCGGTGGTGTTCGAGCAGGAGGTGATCTCCCGGTAGCGCTGCTGCACCGGGAACCACGCCTCGATGTCGTACTTCTTGGCGGCCGGGTTGCCGAGGTCGCCGACCGCGATGTTCTGCACCCGGTAGGGCAGACCGAGCTCCTGCACGATCGACTCCTCGTGCGCGAGGAGCTGCTCGTGGACCTCGTGCGACTGCTCGGGCAGGCAGTAGACGTACATCTCGACCTTGTCGAACTGGTGCACCCGGAACATGCCCTTGGTGTCCTTGCCGGCGGCGCCCGCCTCGCGCCGGAAGTTCGTCGAGAACGCGACGTAGCGGGCCGGCAGCTCGTCGAGATCGACGATCTCGTCCATGTGGATGCCGGCCAGCGCCACCTCGGAGGTGCCCGTCAGGTAGAGGTCGTCGCGCTCCAGCCGGTAGAGGTTCGACTCCTCGGTGGGCAGGAACCCGGTGCCGTACATCGCCCGCTCGTTGGCGAGCACCGGGCCGAGCACCGGCACGAAACCCTCGCCGACGATCTTGTCCATGACGTGGCGGAACAGCGCCATCTCCAGCCGGGCGACGTCGCCGAACCGGTAGGCGAAGCGCGAACCGGCCAGCCGGGCACCGCGGGCCATGTCGACCCGGCCGGTGGACGACGCCAGGTCGAGGTGGTCGCGGGGGGTGAAGTCGAACGACGGCGGCTCGCCCCAGGTCCGGACGGTGACCGCGTCCTCCTCGGCCATGCCGTCCGCGGCCGTCGGGGCGGGCAGGTTCGGGATCCGGGCCAGCAGCGCGGTGCGCTCGGCATCGGCCGCGGCGAGCTCCTCCTCCGCGGCGCGCAGCTCCTCCTTCTCCTTCTTGAACTGCTCGACCTGCTCCGGGGTCGGCTTCCCCTTCGGCCGCTGCTTCTGCGCCGCGCGCAGCCCACCGACGTGGTCGGTCAGCTCCCGCCACCGGACGTCGACCGCGAGGAGGGCGTCGAAGTCCGCGGACGCGCCGCGACGGGACAACGCCGCGCGGAACCGGTCCGGGTCCTGTCGGGCCGCCTTCAGGTCGATCACAGCGGGTCCAGCCTCTCGGGTCGGGAGTCGCCATCCTAGAGCGGCGCACGATCGGGTCCGCGCGGTGGTAGACCGGAGACATGACCATTTCCCTCGGCCGGTACGGCGTATGGCGACACGCGGGCGGCCTCACCCCGGAACTCGCCCGCGAGATCGAGTCCCTCGGGTTCGGCACGGTATGGATCGGCGGCTCCCCGCCCGGGGACCTGCAGCTCGCCGAGGACCTGCTCGACGCCACCGGGTCGCTGGTCGTGGCGACCGGCATCGTGAACATGTGGACGGCGCCGGCCGACGAGGTGGCGCGCTCCTACCACCGGATCGCCGCCAGGCACCCGGACCGGTTCCTGCTCGGTGTCGGGATCGGGCACCCGGAGGCGATCGGCGACTACAGCCGCCCGTACGCGACGATCGTGGAGTACCTGGACCGGCTCGACGCGCTGGACGTGCCGGTCGCGGGCCGCGCACTCGCCGCCCTCGGACCGAAGGTGCTCGACGTGGCCCGGGAGCGCACCGCGGGCGCCCACCCCTACCTGACCACGCCCGAACACACCCGCACCGCCCGCGAGCGACTCGGGGACGGTGTGCTGCTGGCCCCCGAGCACAAGGTCGTCCTGAACGACGACCCGCAGGCCGCCCGGGGCCTGGGCCGACCGATCGTGCACAAGCCCTACCTCGGCCTGCGGAACTACCGGGCCAACCTGGCCCGGCTGGGCTGGTCGGAGTCCGACATGGACGACGGAGGCAGCGACGCACTGATCGACGCGCTGGTCGCGCACGGCACGCCCGAGCAGGTCGCGGCCCGGCTCGACGAGCACCTCGCCGCGGGTGCCGACCACGTCTGCGCCCAGGTGCTCACCCCCGGCCTGAAGGACCCGGAGGCGGACCTGCGACGGCTGGCCGCGGCGCTCGGCATCGGCTGAGCACCCCGCCCCGCCTCGGCGCCGCGGGCGCCGCCGGTCGCCGAGATGCGGCTCAGCGGGAATTGTCGATCTCCATCGCCCGCTGGTCCGCATCTCGGCGCGGCCGGGTCCGGGGCGGCGCGGCCGGGTCCGGGGCGGCGCGGTCAGCCGTCGACGACGGTCCGCCCGGACTCGACGGCCGGGCAGCTGGTGCGCACCGGGCAGCGGTCGCAGTCCGGCCCCGCCCTGGCCACGAACACCGCGCCCGCCGAGTCCTCGGCGCAGCGCATCAGCACGTCCCGCCAGTGACCCATCTCCTCGGGCTTCAGTGGTGGCTGCCGGGGTTCCTTCGCCTCTCCACCGGCCTTCCGGTCGGCGAGGAACAGCAACCGCGCACCCCCCGGCTCGACACCGCCGCCGACGACCTCGTCGAACGCGCCGAGCGAGGCCGCGAGCTGGTAGACGGCGAGCTGGTGGTGCTCGGCTGTCGCCCTGGCCGAGGTGGCCGTCCGGCCCGTCTTCACGTCGACCACCACCGGCCGGCCCTGGTCGTCGCGTTCGAGGCGGTCGACCCGGCCGCGCAGCCGCACCCGGCGCGCTGCCCGGGCCGCCCCGCCCCCCTGGCCGGAGGGCGACGCCACCTCCTCGAGCAGCGGATCGGCCTGTGGTGGCCGGTCGCCCTCGACGGCGGGCCCCTCCGGCGGCGGGTCGCCGTCGAGATCGAGCTGCATCGGCTGCTCGACCGCGACCAGTGTGAGGCCCTCGGCCCTGCTGCGCCGGACCCAGTCGTCGAACGCGGCCAGCATCTGGCGTACCCGGGTCAGCTCGCGCCGGCCGAACCAGGGCGCCCCCGCATCGAGCCGCCGCCACGCCGACTGCAGCGCCTGCTCCAGCTCGGCCGGGTCGGCCCCGGCGGCGCGGGCCTGCACCAGCGCGTGCACCAGCGAGCCGGTGACCGCGGAGAGCGCACCGGACTCGTCGCCGCCGTGGCGGGACAGCACCCAGCGCAGCGGGCAGCCGGCGATCGTCTCCACGTCGGACGGTGAGATCGGCACCACCTCGCCGTCCGTGCGCAGCGGCGCGTGGTCGGACAGCTCGGGCAGGCCGTACCAGCCGTCCGGATGGGCTCCGGGCACGCCGTCGGCGGCGAGCCGCGCGAGCTGGGTCGCCGCTCTGCGCCGCCGGGCCGCCCGCGCGGGGTCCCCGCGGTCGGGTGCGGTGACGGCGCGGCGCAGCTCCCCCACCAGCTCGGGCAGCACCAGCGAACGCTCCGGCCGGTGCACCGGCCGGGCCTCGGCGGCGTCGGCCGGCCGCGGGTCGAGCTCGTCGAGGAAGCGGGAGGGTTGCTCGTCCTCCCCCTGCACCGCGCTGACCAGCAACATCGACCGGGCCCGGGTGCAGGCGACGTAGAACAACCTGCGCTCCTCGGCCAGCAGCGGCGCCGTCCGGGACACCGCGGCACCGGGCTCGGCGACACCGGCGACGAGATCGACGAGCTGCTCGTGACCGAGCAGGCTGCCGCGCAGCCGCAGGTCCGGCCACAGCCCCTCCTGCACCCCGGGGACGGCGACGACCGTCCACTCCCGGCCGCGCGCGGCGTGTGCGGTGAGCAGCTCGACGGCACCGCCGCGCGGTGCCTGCGGGGCGAGCGTCTCCCCGGGCAGCTGCTGGTCGGCGAGGTACTCCAGGAACCCGCCGACGTCGGCACCGGGCAACCGGTCGGTGTAGCGGGCCGCGGCGTCGAACAGGGCCAGCACGGCGTCGAGGTCGCGATCGGCGGCGGCGCCACCGGGGCCGCCCCGCGCGCTCGCCTCGCTCCAGCGCCGCGCCAGGCCGGTGCGGCGCCACACCCGCCACAGCGTCTCCTCGACCGAGTCGCCGGCCGCGATGGAGCGGGCCGCGGTGTCGAGCAGGCGGCCCACGTCGCGCATCGGCGCCGCCTCGGCCGGTGACAGCATCGCGAGCGGATCGGGGCGCCCCTCGGCCGCCTCCCGCAGCATCGCGACCAGGAGCGGGTCACTGCTCGCGGTGGCCGGGTCGGGCACGCCGGGTTCGGGATCCTCGTCGTCGGGGAAGACCCGGACGGCGTCGCCCGCGGCCGCGTGCAACCGCAGCAGGCCGCGCCGCAGCCGCCGCATCCGCATCGGGTCACCGCCGCCGAACGGCGAGGTCAGCAGCGAGTTCGCCAGGTCGGCGTCGATCGAGGCGGGCTTCGCGGCGGCGCGGAGCACCAGCAGCAGCGGGACGACGGCGGGCTGGCGCGGCAGCGGCACCTCGTCCGGTGGTGCGACGATCGGGACGCCCGCCGCGGCGAGCGCCCGCCGCAGCGCGGGCAGCGTGCGGCGCGCGGACCGGGACAGCACCGCCATCTCCGACCAGGGCACACCGTCGACCAGGTGCGCACGGCGGAGCCGGTCGGCGATCCAGCCCGCCTCCGCGGACGGGGAGCCGAAGACGCGCACCTGGACGAACTCGCCGGCACCGGACCCGGCCGGGGCGGGTCGCCCACCGGGCCCGGTCGCCGCAGGTCGCTCACCCTGACCGGCCGGGCCCGGGTGCTCACCGGGACCGGCCGGAGCCGGGTGCTCACCGGGACCGGCGGGGGCGCGCCGGACCCGGGTGCGCCCGGCGCCGGGCAGCTTCTCGGCCAGCCGCAGCCCGGCCGTGCGGACCTCTGCGCGCTGCCGGTGGTCGACGGTGAGCAGCTCGGTCGGGGCCTCGATCGCGTCGAGCCCGCGGGCGTCGGCACCGCGGAAGGTCAGCACCGCCTGGTCGGGATCACCGGCGATCAGGGTGGACCCGGCGTCCGCGGCGAGGGTGGCGACGAGCTCCATCTGCTGCGGATCCAGATCCTGCGCGTCGTCGACCAGCAGGTGCCGGATCCGCTGCCGCTCCAGTTCGCGCAGGCCGGGATCGGCGGCCAGCGCGTCCAGCGCGGCGGCCACCAGCTCGGCCGCGTCGAGCGCAGGCGCCGTCGCCTGCGGGGCGCCCCGACCGGCGGCGCCGCGGAGCAGGGTGACCTCCTCGTAGGTGCGGAAGAACCGGGCCGCCGCCGTCCACTCGTCACGACCGTGCGCCCGGCCCAGCTCGGCGAGCTCGTGCGGGCCGAGCCCGCGCTCGGCAGCACGCAACAGCAGCTCACGGAGCTCGGCGGCGAACCCGGGCAGCCCGAGCGCCGGATCCAGGCGCTCCGGCCAGCCCGAGCCGGGGACGCTGCCGTTCCAGTTCTCGATCTCCCCGGCGAGCAGCTCGCGGACCACGACGTCCTGCTCGGCGGAGGCCAGCAACCGGGGTGGCGGATCCTCGTGCCGGGCGGCGTGCAACCGCAGCACCCCGAACGCGTACGAGTGCACCGTGCGCACCAGCAGCTCACGGGTGGTGCGGGCACCGAAGTCACCGGCCGGTCCGCCGCCCCCGGCGGTGAGCACGGTGGTCAGCCGCCCGCGCAGCTCCTCGGCCGCCCGCCGGCTGCCGACCAGCAACAGCACCGAGCCCGGCGGAACGCCGGCGCGCAGCCGCCCGGCGACCGCGTCCAGCAGGAGGCTGGTCTTCCCGGTGCCCGGCCCGCCGAGCACCCGCAGCGGGCCGCGCTCGTGCGCCAGGACGCGGGCGGCAGCGCCCGACCACTCCCGCGGCGGTTCGACCACCGGACCGACGCGCACCAGGCGCGGGGACGCCTGTTCCGCGGCTGCTCGGGTCATGTACCGATTCGACCACGCGACACCGACGGTCGGGCCGGCGCGCCCCGGATGGCGGGAGGATCGGGGGGTGGACGAGCAGACCGTGGAACGGGTCCGGGACGTCGTGCGGTCGATACCGCCGGGGCAGACGCTGAGCTACGGCGAGGTCGCGGAGCTGGCCGGGCTGCGCTCGGCCCGGCTGGTGGGCCGGGTCCTCGCCGAGGACGGCGCCGACCTGCCCTGGCACCGGGTGGTGCGCGCGGACGGCCGCGCGGCCCCGCACCTCGCCGCCGAGCAGGCGGCGCGGCTCCGTGCGGAGGGAGTGCTGATGGTGGACGGCCGGTTGCCGCGGGAGCACCGCCGTCGCTGACTTGTCAGCTTTTACGTAACTACGTACTATTGTTGTCATGGTGCAGCACGCGACCCCGGCCCGGGGTACCCGGACGGCCCGGTCCCGTGGGGTGGCCGGGGTCCTGGTGGTCACGGCGGTCCTGGCCGGGCTACTGCTGGGTGGCCTCGTCGGCCCGCACGGGCCCCGTGCGGCACCGCCCGCCGGCGACCCGGGCCCGGCCGCCGACCTCGCCGCTGCCTTCGGAGACCCACGCGGGTTCGGCGCCGTCACCGCGGCCCGGGTCCAGGACGGCGTCACCACCGTCGCCACCCTCGGTTCCGCCGGGGTGACACCCGGCCCCCGTGCGCGCTACGAGCCCGGCTCCATCGTCAAGACCTTCACCGCGATGCTCGTCGCCGACGGGGTCGAGCGCGGTGAGCTCCGGCTCACCGACCGGGTGGAGGTGTGGCTCCCCGAGCTGACCGGGACGCCGGCCGGTTCGGTGACGCTGCAGGAGCTCGCGACGCACACGTCCGGTCTGCCGCCGGCGACCGCCGCGGCCTCGCTGGTCCCCGTCCTGACCAACGAGAACCCCTACGACATCTCGACCGCCGCGCTGCTCGACGACGCCCGCAACGCCCCGCTGGGCGAGCGCGGCGGTTTCGCCTACTCCAATCTCGGTTTCGCGCTCCTGGGTCATGCGCACGCCCGGGCCGCCGGTGCCGCCGACTGGCCGGCGCTGCTGCACGAACGCCTGCTGGACCCGCTCGGGATGACGGAGACCTCGATCCGCACCGACGGGCCCGATCCCGAGGTGGCGCCGCTGCTGTCGAACGGATGGCGGGCCCCCTCCTGGTGGGGCGAGGGGTTCGCACCGTCCGGGGCGGCCGCCACGACGACGGCCACGGACCTGGCCCGCTTCGCCGACGCCGTGCTGGCCGGCCGCGCCCCGGGTGCGGCGGCGCTCGAACCACTCGCCCCGGCCGGCGGGACCGACCGGATCGGCCTGGCCTGGTACGTCTCGGAGATCGACGGCCGCACCGTCACCTGGCACAACGGCGGGACCGGCGGCCACCGTTCGCTGATCGCGCTGGACCGCGAGCGCGGCGAGGCCGTCGTGGTGCTGAACAACACCGATCGCTGGGCCGACGAGCAGGGCCTCGCGCTGCTGACCGGTGGAAGCTCCGAGGAGGGGCCGGACACCGGGGTCGCGCTCTGGGTGGTCACAGCCGTCGGGGTCGCCGCGCTCGCCGGATCGGTCGTCTCGCTGCTGCGGGTGCGCAGCCGCACGCACCTGGGTGGCGGGATCCTGCTCGGGCTGTTCGCGCTGGTGCTGCTGCTGACCTCGGGCCCGTGGGTCGTCGTGCCCGGTCCGTTGTGGACCGCGTCGGCCGCGGGGTGGCTCGCCGTCGTCGGGCTCGCGGTCCGGCGATGGCGCGCGCTGCCGGGCCGCACCCCCGGACGGCGTACCGCGACCGAGCTGACGACCACACTCCTCGCCGCGGTCCTGCTGGCCCTGACGGTCTGGGCGTCCTGACCCGGCCCTCGAGAGCGACGAGACGGCGCCGTCGACGACCGTCCCGCAACGCTCAACCGTCCCGCAGCGCACCCTCCACCCAGGTCGCGTCGCGTTCTGCGTCGTGACCGGTCGTCGGGGTGAGGCCGGCCCGCTCGAACGCCGCCGCCAGAGCGGGCGCCTGGTCCGTGGAGGTCTCGATCAGCACCCGCCCGCCGGGAGCGAGCCAGCGCGGCGCCTCCCCGGCGATCCGGCGGGCCGGGTCGAGACCGTCGGTGCCGCCGTCCAGCGCGATCCGGGGTTCGTGGTCGCGGGCCTCCGGCGGCAACGCGGCGATCTCACCGGTGGGCACGTAGGGCGTGTTCGCGACGACGACGTCGACCCGCCCGCGCAGCGCCTCCGGCAACGCGTCGAACAGGTCCCCGGTGTGCACGGTGCCGGCCCCGGCGAGGTTGGCCACGGCGCAGGCGGTCGCGGCCGGGTCGATGTCCGCGGCGTGCAGCTCGACCGGTGCCCGCCGGGCGATCGCCGACCCGATCGCACCGCACCCGCAGCACAGGTCGACGACGACCGCACCGGGCCGCAGACCCCGGACGACGGCGTGCACCAGCGCCTCGGACCGACGCCGGGGCACGAACAGCCCGGGTGCCACCCGGACCTCCAGGCCGTCGAACCGGACCTGGCCGAGCAGGTGCTCCAGGGGTTCCCCGGCGATCCGGCGCCGCACCAGCCGGTCCAGCTCCGCACCGGACGCGGCGGCCTCCAGCAGCGCCGCCTCGTCCTCGGCGAACACGCAGCCCGCGGCCCGCAGCTTGGCTGCGAGGGGCACGCTCATCCGGCACATCGTGCCCGATCCCGGGATCAGGCGGCGCGCTCGATCTCGGCGGCAGCGGCCCGGTAGCGGGCGAGCACTGCTCGCACGACGTCGTCGTGCACGCCCAGCGGGTCGGCGACGACGTCCGCGCCGCAGTCCAGCAGCCGGTTCTGGAACACCCCGGGCGCGAGCAGCCAGGACGCCACCGCGACCCGCCGCGTACCCGCCCGGTGCAGCTGCTCGACGAGCGCCGGCGCGCAGGGGTCGCCGGTCGCGGCGAACCCGACCCGCACCGGGCCGCCGACCAGCCGGGACAGCATCCCGGCGGCCACCCGGACCTGGGCGACCGCGGCCGGGTCCGACGATCCGGCCGCCCCCAGGACGACGGCGTCACCGTCCCGGTACCCGGCGGCGCGGAGCCGGTCCAGGGCGGCCGAGGCGAGCAGCGGGTCCGGGCCCACCGCCGGGGTGGTCCGGAACCGGGCCGGGTCGGCCCCGGCCTCGGCGAGCTGGGCGGGAAGGTCGACCCGCACGTGGTAGCCGGCGGCCAGGAACGCCGGGACGACCACCGCACCGTCGGCACCCCGGTCCTGCAGTGCGATCACCGCGTCGAGGACCTTCGGTCCGCGGACGTCGACGTAACAGATCTCCACCCGCGGGCCGTGCGCCGCGACGGCGTCGGCCAGCGAACGGACCACCGCGTCGGCGGCGTCGGACCGCGACCCGTGCGCGACCAGCAGCAGCGGGAGCCCGGTCACCGCTGGTCCGCCGGGAGGTCCGCGCAGTGCCCGTCGTGCCCGGGTTCGAGCGCCAGCCGGTACCCGCGCCGGACGACGGTCTGCACCAGTCCGGGCACGCCGAGCGCGGCCCGCAACCGGGCGATCGCGTTCTCGACGGCGTGCTCGTCACCGGCCCCGCCGGGCTGCGCGGCGAGCAGGTCGGCGCGCGAGACCACCCGTCCCGGCCGGCGGGCGAGCAGCCGCAGCAGCGCCATCGGGGTCGGCGGGAGGGGGCACAGCCTGCCGTCCACCAGGACGGCGTGGCCGCGCAGCTCCAGCACGTGCCCGGCGACCGGCAGCGTGCGGGCCCGCGCCGGTGCGACCGACTCGCAGGTCCGCACCATCGCGCCGAGCCGGGACCGCTGCGGCGCCACGGTGGGTACGTCCAGCGCCTCCAGCGGCGCCGCGGTGACCGGCCCGACGCACAGCGCGAGCACCGGCCCGCGCAGCGCGGTCAGCAGATCCTCGCGCAGCCCGCGCTCCCCGGCCCGGGCCAGTATCCCGGCCGCGGCGGGGGCGCTGGTGAAGGTCAGTACGTCGATCCCGCCGGCCAGGGTGTTGTCGATCAGCCGGTCCAGCGGGCCGATGTCCAGCGGCGGCGCCCACCGGTACACCGGCACCGTGATCACCTCGGCGCCCGCCATCTCCAGGGCCTCGACGACATCGGGCAGCGGCTCACCGTGCAGCTGGACGGCGATCCGGCGGCCCTCGACGCCGCGCATCAGCAGGTGCTCCAGGACCTCGGCGGTCGACTCCGACTCCGGCGACCAGGCGTCGGTCAGCCCGGAGGCCCGGATCGCTCCGCGCGCCTTCGGTCCGCGGGCCAGCAGCTCGGAGCCGGCCAGCGCGGCCAGCAGCTCCTCACCGATGCCCCAGCCGTCGGCGGCCTCGATCCAACCGCGGTAGCCGATCCCGGTGGTGGCCACGGTGATGTCCGGCGGGGCCGCGACCAGCTCCCGGGTGCGGCGCTCCAGCCGGTCGTCGTCGGCGAGCGCGACGATCCGCAACGCCGGGCCGTGCTGGACGGTCGCCCCCCGTCGTTCCAGCATGGTGGCGAGCTCCTCGGCGCGCCGGGCCGCGGTGATCCCGACGGTGAAGCCGGCGAGCGGCGGCACCAGGGCCGGGTCGGTGGTGGGGCGTGCGTCTCGTGCGGCGGATCGGGTCACCGGTCCTCCGTTCCTCCGGCCGGTCACCAACGGCCGGCGTGCGGCGCGGACTCCGGGGATGTCGCGGGTGGTGGTCGCGGCAGCGTGGGTCGGGTGGGTCACCGTATCCCGATCTGCACCGAGTCGCCCACGACGCGTACCGCGAACGCGGGCAGGCTCACAGTCGGATCGTCCAGGCAGCGGCCGTCGCGCAGCGCGAACACCTGTTTCAGGACCGGTGACGCGACGGTCGGCTCCCCGGCGCGGTCGCCGGTGATGCCACGGGACATGACCCCGGCCCCGCTGAACGGGTCGATGTTCCCGAGGGCGTACAGCGAGCCGTCGGCGAGCCGGAACAGCGCCACCGCGACGTCACCGACCAGGGCCGCCGCACCGCGGCCCGGCAGCAACCGGTCGAGGTCGCAGACGTCGACCCAGGCGGCGGGTTCCTCGCCGACCCCGGCCGGGACGGGGGACGCGTGCACGGTGGTCATCGCGGGGACACCTCCGGGAGTCCGATCAGCACGGGTTCGTCCGGTCGCCCGGGCGCCGGGACGTTCTGCCCCCGCTCCCGCACGAACCGGATCGTCGGGTCGGGCGCATCGGGCGCATTGACGAAGGACACGAAGCGGGACAGTTTCTCCGGGTCGTCGAGCACCCCGGCCCACTCGTCGGCATAGGAGTCGACGTGCCGGGCCATCGCGGCGTCCAGCTCCGCGCAGATGCCCAGCGAGTCGTCCACGATCACCGACCGGAGGTGGTCGAGCCCGCCTTCCATCGACTCGATCCACGGTGCGGTGCGCTGCAACCGGTCCGCGGTGCGGATGTAGAACATCAGGAACCGGTCGATGGTCCGGATCAACGTCTCGGAGTCGACGTCGGAGACGAGCAGTTCGGCGTGCCGCGGGGTGAACCCGCCGTTGCCGCCGACGTAGAGGTTCCAGCCGGTCTCGGTGGCGATCACCCCGAAGTCCTTGGAGCGGGCCTCCGCGCACTCCCGGGCGCAGCCGGACACGCCGGACTTGAGCTTGTGCGGCGAGCGCAGCCCGCGGTAGCGCAGCTCCAGCTCGACGGCCATGCCGACCGAGTCCTGCACGCCGTAGCGGCACCAGGTCGTCCCGACGCAGGACTTCACCGTGCGCAGCGACTTGCCGTAGGCGTGCCCGGACTCGAATCCGGCGTCGACCAGCCGACGCCAGATCGCGGGCAGGTCGTCGACGCGGGCGCCGAACATGTCGATCCGTTGCCCACCGGTGATCTTGGTGTAGAGCCCGAAGTCGCGGGCCACCTCGCCGATCACGATCAGGCCCTCGGGCGTCACCTCGCCGCCGGCGATCCGCGGCACGACCGAGTAGGTCCCGTTGCGCTGCATGTTCGCCAGGAAGTGGTCGTTCGTGTCCTGCAGCGACGCCTGCTCTCCGTCGTGGATGTGCCCGTTGCCCAGCGACGCCAGGATCGATGCGACGACCGGTTTGCAGATGTCGCAGCCCGTACCGCGGCCGTGCTTCGCGATCAGCTCCGAGAACGAGGTGATCGCGGCCCCGGCGACGATCTGGAACAGCTCGGCCCGCGAACGGTCGAAGTGCTCGCAGAGGGCCTTCGAGACCTCGACACCCTGCTGCTCCAGCAGCTTCTTCAGGGTCGGCACGCAGGACCCGCAGGTGGTGCCGGCCCGGGTGCACGCCTTGAGCGCGGGCACGTCGTGCGCGCCGTCGTCGATCGCCGCGCACAGCGTCCCCTTGGTGACGGCGTTGCAGGAGCAGACCTGCGCCGAGTCCGGCAACGCCGACGCGTCCGGGTCGAGCCCGCCCGTCGAGATCAGGGTGACCGGGTCGGCCGGCAGGGCCGAACCGACCAGCGGGCGCAGCGAGCCGTAGCGCGAGGCGTCGCCGACCAGCACCCCGCCGAGCAGGGTGCGGGCGGTGGTGTCGATGCCCGCTCCGGTGGGGGCGGTGGTGTCGATGCCCGCTCCGGTGGGGGCGGTGGTGTCGATGCCCGCTCCGCCCCCGACACGCGGGGGGCCCACGACGAGCTTGGAGTAGGTGCCCGCCACGGGATCGTCGACGACGATCTCCAGCGCGCCCTCCGTCGTCGCGTGCGCGTCGCCGAAGCTGGCGACGTCGACGCCGAGGAGCTTGAGCCGGGTGGACGTGTCCAGCTCGCCGGGTGTCATCCGGGCCGCGCCGCCGAGCAGCCGGTCCGCGACGACCTCGGCCATCGCGTACCCGGGCGCGACCAGCCCGTAGGTGCGGCCCTCCAGGGCGGCGCACTCGCCGATCGCCCAGACGGCCTCGTCCCGGGTACGGCAGCGGTCGTCGACCAGCACCCCGCCGCGTTCCCCGACGGGCAGGCCGCAGGCACGGGCCAGCTGGTCGGCGGGCCGGATGCCGGCGGAGAAGACGACCAGGTCGGCGTCCAGCTCGACGCCGTCGGACAGCGTCGCCACCAGCCGACCGCGGTCGGCGGCGGTGATGCCGGTCAGCGACACCCCGGTCCGCACCGAGATCCCCTGCTCGGTGACCAGCCGCCGCAGCAGCGCACCACCGCCGGGGTCGACCTGCACCGGCATCAGCCGCGGCGCGATCTCCACGACCTGCGGGGACAGCCCCAGCAGCCGCATCGCGCGGGCCGCCTCCAGCCCGAGCAGCCCGCCGCCGACGACGACCGCCGATGGGCGTCCCTTCCGGTCCGGGTCCGCCGAGGCCGCCGCGGCGGCCTCGGTGATGGCGTCCAGGTCGTCCAGGGTGCGGTAGACGAAGCAGCCCGGCAGGTCCCGGCCCTGCACCGGCGGGACGAACGGGTGGGAGCCGGTGGCCAGCACCAGGGCGTCGTAGCCGAACGTCCGCCCGGACGCGGTGCGCACCCGGTGGGCGTCCCGGTCGATCGCCGCGACGGCGTCGCCCAGGTGGTAGGTGACGAGCGGGTCGTCGCGCAGGCCCTCGTCGTCGAGCCGCAGCTCCTCCTCGGACCTGCCGTCCACATAGGACGACAGCGCGACCCGGTCGTAGGCGCGGCGGGGTTCCTCCCCGACGACGGTGATCTCCCAGTGCCCCGCGGTGTCCCGGTCGCGCAGCGCGGCGACCAGCCGGTGCCCGACCATGCCGTTCCCGACGACGACCAGACGGCTCACGGCGTGTTCCCCCCTCATGCAGCGCTCTCCTGCGGCGGCTCGGCCTGCTCCAGCCAGTCGCGGATCCCGCAGACCGTGTCCCGGCAGCTGCCGCAACCGGTCGTGGCGCGGGTCCGGCGCGACAGCGCTTCGAGATCGTGTGCGCCGTCACGCCAGGCGGTGACCAGCGTGTCCTTGGTGACGGTGTTGCACCGGCAGACGACGGCGGTGCCGGGCAACCCGCCCGGGTCGCCGGTCGCTGCGGCCTCACCGGGCAGCGCCCGCCCGAGCAGCAGCGCGAGCCGGTCCTCCGGAGCCGGGTCGCCCGAGTCGTAGAGCCCGGTGACGGTGGCGGCGGCGTCCGGCAGGCCCAGCATGATCGCGCCGACGACCCGGTCGTCGCGCAGCGAGAGGACGCCGTAGCGGCCGCGGCGCGGATCCGAGACGTGCAGTCGCTCGTCGCCGTCGGCGACGTCACCGACCGCGGCCAGGTCGATGCCGGCCGCCTTCAGCCGGGTGACCGGGCGGGTACCGCGGTACCGGGCGGCCGGATCGGCCCCGGTGAGCAGGTCGGCGAGCACCGCGGCCTGCTCCCAGCCGGACTGGACCAGCCCGGCCGCGGCGTGCGGGTGCTGCGCACAGTCGCCGACGGCGTGCACCCGGCCGTCGTCGGTGGCGAGCCGGTCGTCCACCAGGATCCCGCGGTCCACGGCCAGCCCGGCGTCCGCGGCGAGCCCGGTCTCGGCCCGCACCCCGGCGGCGACGACGACGGCGTCCGCGGCGATCCGGCTGCCGTCGTCGCAGTCCAGGCCGGTCTCGGGGGTCCACGCCTTGGCGCCGACGCCGCAGCACACGTCGACGCCGAGCTCGCGCAGCGCACCGGCCAGCACCTCCCCCGCACCGGCGTCGAGCTGGCGCTCCATCAGGTGCGTGCACGGATGGACCAGGGTGACCGCGACACCCCGGCCGGCGAGCCCGCGGGCCGCCTCCACGCCGAGCAGTCCCCCACCCACCACGGCGATCCGGGCCCCCGGCGCGGCGACCGCGAGGATCCGCGCACAGTCGTCGAGATCCCGGAACGCGCTCACCCCGGGTGCCAGGGCCCCGTCCGGTCCGACGAGCCCGTCGACCGGGGGCAACCAGGCCCGGCAGCCGGTCGCGAGGACCAGCTCGTCGTAGGGGTGCTCGGCGCCGTCGGCGGAGTGCACGACGCGGGCGGCCCGGTCCAGGGCGGTCGCGGCGACGCCGGTGTGCAGCGTGACGCCGTCCGCAGCGGGCAGCGCGACCATCGGCGCGGCCAGGCCGCCGGCGAGCACGGTGGACAGCAGCACCCGGTTGTAGGCGGGGTGGGCCTCGGCGCCCAGGACGGTCAGCGACACCCGCTCGCCGTCCGGGTCGCGCCGGCGGACCTCCTCGGCGAACCGGGCACCGACCATGCCGTGCCCGACCACCACCACGCGCCTGCTCATGGCCCCGACGGTAGGAATACGGGGTTACACGCAGGCGGCCCGGGGTGACACAGGCGTTACGAGGCCCTCATTCTTCCCAGGTGGGGACCGTGAGGCGGGCTACCGGCCGCCGCTGCGCGCGGTCACCGCCGGACGGTCAGGGCGGCCCAGGCCAGCGCCACCCCGACCACCAGTGCGCCCGGCTGGTGCGGCGGCAGCAGGCAGACCACGGCCCCCAGCGCCAGCAGGACGCTCGCCCCCCGGGAGAACGCCCGCCGCCGCCACCCGGCCACCGCCAGCGCACCGAAGCCGACCAGGCCGAGCACCATCTTCGGCGCCCGGCTCAGCAGCGCCATCGGGTTGTCCAGCGCATCCCACTGGGCGTCGGTCACCAGCCCGGTGAGCCCCGCCAGCTCGGTGCCCATCGACCAGGCGTTGGCGGCCAGGAACACGCACGCCGCCACCACCACGGCCACCACGGCCCGCGGCAACCCGGCGCGCACGCCGAACGACGGCAGTGCCAGCACCAGGGTGACCAGACCGGCCGTCATGACCAGGTTCGCCGTCACGCACAGCGGGCTGCCCACCGCCTCCCGGCCGCTCAGCCCGGAGAGCAGGACGTGGCTGGAGATGTAGGCGGCCGCGCCGACCGCGGTCGTCAGTCCGCCGGCGACGACGGCGGTCCCCGGCCACGACCGGTGCTGCGGCGCCGGTGGTGGGTCCGGCACCTGCGCCCGGTCCGGATTCACTGCGGTCATCGGTTCCTCCCCGTGTTCGGTGGCGGGGACCAGCCTGCTCCGCGCCGCCGTCCGGCCGCTGCGGCCGCCGGGCGCCACCGCGGACCCCTCGCGCTGGTCGCGACCGTGGTGAACCGCTGGTTCGTCGCCCGCCGCGGCCTGGTGTCCGGGATCCTCACCGCGGCGTCGGCGACCGGGCAG
>NZ_JBFAON010000032.1:0-54580 GCF_040659795.1 Pseudonocardia sp. NPDC049635 | reverse complement strand
ACCTGCTCGGGCGGGCCGAGGGTGGTCAGGGCGGCTTCCAGATCGGCGACCGTGGCGCGGCCGGCGCGCAGCGGCACCGTCACCTGGCCCTGCGGGGTTCCCCCGACCGTGACCAGCAGCCGGGCGGCGCCGAAGCGCGCGTCGACCACCAGGTCACGCGCGGGAGCCAGCCGGTCCAGCTCGCCCACCCAGGTCGGTTCGTCCGGTGTCGTAGCCATGCACCCATCGTGCGGGTCACTCGCTGTGACGACGCTGAGATGTCCGGCGGTGCCGTTGTCGTGCTGGTCACGGGAACAGAAACAGACCCGCCGCGGTTGTGGTTGACGTATCAACTGAAGTACGAGAGGCCGAGGGAGGCCGGACCGATGAACCTCGAGACCCTGCCCTGGACGGTCGACGGGGCAGCCGAACCGGCCGCCCGGTGGGAGCGCGCGACGTACCTGTTCGACTCCGGTGAGCACGTGGCGGCGGCGCGGCTGCTCGCCGAGCTCGTCGAGGCCGAGCCGGACGCCGTCGCGGTCCGACTGCTCCTGGCCCGCGCCTACTACCACTCGGCCCAGCTCGGTCGGGCGGAGTCGGTGTTGCGCGAGCTGCTGGAGCGCACCCCGTCCGACGGGTACGTGCACCTGCTGCTCGGCCGGACCCTGCAGCGCCGCTCCCGGCACGACGAGGCCGAGCCGTACCTGCGGCTGGCCTCGGCGCTGGGGAGCTGACGACCGGACCGCCCGTGCGCGTCGCGCACGGGCGGTCCTGCGTCAGTCGTCGAGCGAGTAGATGCGGACCCAGTCGATCTCGTAGGTGGCGGGCTGCATGTTCCCGCCGAAGAAGTTGTCCAGTTGGATCGTCAGGTGTCCGCTGGGCATGTCCTGGATGTTCTGCCTGCTACCGCGGGCGCCGTCGGAGAAGCTGAACCACTCCTCACCGTCGATGAAACCCTTGACATGGTCGGGGGTCCACTCGAAGCCGATGTTGTGCCATTCGCTGAGTGGTTCGCCGCAGTCCTGTTCCCGGACGAACTCCTGCTGCACCGGCCCGGGGGCGTGCGGGTAGTGGATGAACGCCTGGGCGCATTCCTCGCCGGGGGCCATGTTCTCCAGGAAGTCGTACTCACCGTCCTGCGGCCAGCGGTTCGACTCCGGCCAGATGATCAACAGCGGGTGGTACTGACGGCCGTTGTTCGGGCCGTGTCCCTCGGAGCGCACCCGGGCCTCCCAGCGCCCGTACTGCTGGTTGAAACGGGAGGCGACCCAGGCCGAGTCGCCGTTCGCGAGACCGGTCTGGACGAGCTTCTCCCCGTCCACCGTGGACCGGCTGGCGCACCGGCCACCGTTGCCGTCGTGCCCGGGCCAGCACTCACCGGCCTGGTGCCAACGCTCCGGGTCCGGTGGGCCGACGTAGTCGAACTCGTCGGACGCCGGGAGCGGGGTTCCCCAACCGTGCCGCTCGGCGGCGGTGTCGGCCGGTTCCTCGGTGGGTTCCTGCACGGGTTCGGCACCGGCGCCGGGGTCGTCCGGACCCTGGCCGGATCCAGGATCGGCCGGGTCGGCCGGAGCAGCCGGGTCGGCCGGGTCGGCCGGGCCAGCCGGGTCGGCCGGGTCGGCCGGGTCGGCCGGGTCGGCCGGGCCAGCCGGGCCAGCCGGGCCAGCCGGATCAACCGGGTCAGCCCGATCGGCCGGATCGGCCGGGTCGACCGGGTCGACCGGGTCAGCCCGATCGGCCGGGTCGGCCGGGTCAGCCGGGTCGGCCGGGCCAGCCGGATCAGCCGGATCGGCCAGATCAGCCGGATCGGCCAGGTCACCCGGGCCAGCCGGATCGGCCGGGTCAGCCGGATCGGCCGGGTCAGCCGGATCGGCCGGGTCAGCCGGATCGGCCGGGTCAGCCGGATCGGCCGGGTCAGCCGGATCGGCAGGGGCCGCAACCGGATCGGAGGGCTCGGCGGCCGGATCGGCCGACGCAGCAGGTTCGGTGACCGGCTCGGCCGGTCCGGCCGCGCGATCGGCCGGTGCGGCGGGCTCCACCGGGCCGGCCGGGCCGGTGACAGGTTCGGTCGGTGCCGCGGGGACGGCGGGTGCACCGGCCGGGTCGGGCGGATCGACCGCACCGACGGGGCCGTCGGCCGGCTCCGCGACCCGGCCGACGGGGTCAGCGGGATCGTCCGGCTCGACGGAGCCGGGACCCGGCTCGGCCGGACCACCCCGCCCGGTGGCCGCGTCCGCCGGAGCGGAGCCCGGTTCCGCCGGCTCGGCCGACTCGGTGGCGGATCCCACCGGACCGGCTGCCGGACGATAGGCCGGAGCCGTCGGGGCCGGCTCCGCGGCCTCCGGGCCGGACACCGCCGGTGCACCGCCCGTCGGATCGGATCCGGCCGGCGCCGCGGCACGCAATCGGGAGCCCTCGCGGAGGGCGGAGTCCGGGATCCCGGACTCCGCGGCACCGTCGTCGGCCCACGGTCCGGACACGGCGGGTGTCCGCTCCGGCGGGGCGCCCCCCTCACCGGGGAACGCGACCCCGCTCCCGATGAAGGCGAGAACACCCGCCGTCACGACGGCTGTCGTGCCGATCACTGTGCGTCGTGCGAGTCCGCGCCTCATGGCCCCGATCCGTCCCCGTCCGTGTCCGGCTTGTCCGATATCGCGGACGCTATGTGCGGAACGCGTGCACCGACCACGCGAGCCACCCGACGGTGCGGTGACCCCACCCGGACGGGCGTCCCCCGATGTGTGTCCGCGGGGTCCCCGGACGTCGGCGAGCGGTCGGCGGCGCGGGGCGGACGGGCAACCGGGGACCACGGTGCAGAGCTGTGAACGACGGGAGGCACGTGGTGGGCCCCCGTCCGGGTGGGCACCGTGCGCCGTGGGTGACCGCCCGACCGGCCCGGGTCAGGGGGCGGTGGGGCCCCGGTCCGGCAGGGTCTCCGGTGCCCGCCACCACACCAACGCCGCCACCAGGGACAGCACACCGGTGACCGCGAACGCAGGCCCGTACCCGACGCCCTCGGCGAGGGCACCTGCGACCAGCGGCCCGGTGATCGCACCGAGATCGGCGGACATCTGGAACCCGGCCAGCACCGACCCGCCGCGGGCGCGCTCGCCGATCACGTCGGCCACCGCGGCGTTCAACGGCGGATTGAGCAGGCCGCTGCCCAGCCCCGCGATCAGCGACAGCGCCAGGAACAGCCACGCCGAGTCCGTGTAACCGAGCAGCGCGGTCGCCGCACCGGAGACGGCGAGCCCGCCGATCAGCGGCGGACGCCGCCCCGACCGGTCGGCGATCCGGCCGCCGGGCAGCAGGGTCAGCGCGTTCCCGGCGGCGAACACCGCGAGCGCGACGCCACCGAACGCGTCCTCCCGGCCGAGCGACTCGACCACCACCAGCGGCACCAGCGCGATACGGACACCGAACACCGCCCAGCCGTTCGCGAAGTTCCCCACCAGCGATGCCCGGTAGGCCCGGTGCGGCAGCGCGTCCCGGAACCGGGCACTCGGCGCCGCGTCCTCCACCATCGGCCCGTCGGGGCTGCGCAGCAGCCGCCCGCCGACGGCGAGCACGAGCACGAGCAGTCCGGCGTAGATCAGGAACGGCGCGCGGACGTCGATC
Organism: Pseudonocardia sp. NPDC049635; assembly: GCF_040659795.1. Taxonomy (NCBI): domain Bacteria; kingdom Bacillati; phylum Actinomycetota; class Actinomycetes; order Pseudonocardiales; family Pseudonocardiaceae; genus Pseudonocardia; species Pseudonocardia sp. NPDC049635. The sequence continues at coordinate 50,983 of NZ_JBFAON010000032.1, read as the reverse complement.
GCGGCGAGTGTCCCGCCGAGCAGCGGGCCCGCGATGTTCCCGAGCAGGAACCCGGTCGCCCACAGGCTCGTCGCCCGCCCACGCAGGTCCGCCGGCGCGAGCCGGACCAGCAGCGACACCGCCGAGATCGTGAACATCGTGGAGCCGACACCGGCGATCAGGCGCAGCGCGATCAGCTGCCAGTAGGCCGTCGCGAATGCCAGGCCCCCGGTCGTGACGGCGACCACCGCCAGACCCCACACGAAGACGGGCAGCTCGCCGAACCGGCCGACCACCGTCCCGGACAGCGGCGCGAACACCAGCCGGGAGAACGCGAAGACGCTGATCACCGCGGACGCGGCGGTGATGCCCACGTCGAACGAGCGGACGAAGGCCGGCAGCACCGGCGCGACCAGACCGAACCCGATGGCGATCGCGAACGACGCCCCGACCAGTACGTGGATCTCGCGGGGCAGCCGGGCCCCGGGCGCCGGAACGCCGGGGACGCGGCCGTCGTGCTCGACCACGATCCCTCCTGACGTCCGAACCCGGACCGACGGTACGCCCCGGGACCCGGGGAGCAGCCGGCGACCGACCGTCCGGGAAGGTGGCCGGTGTGGAGCACGACGAGACCGCGCGGCTGGAACGGCTCGCCGGCCCGGAGGGGACCGCCCTGCTGGACCGGTTGGCCGGCACCGACCGCTCCGGCGCCGCGGCGCTGCGGATCGGCACCGCGCTGCGCCGCGCGCACGACGCCGGCCTGGTCGCCGATGCGATGGCGCTGGCCGAGCTGCGCGACCGGGCCACCGCGAAGTTCACCCGCGCCGGGTCGATGTGGTTCACCCGGGCCGGGTTGGAACAGGCCTCGTCGGAGGTGATCGCCCGGCACCGGGCCGCCCGCTACGCCGGTCTCGGGCGTCTGGTGGACCTGTGCTGCGGGATCGGCGGGGACGCGCTCGCGCTCGCCGCGGGGCGTGAGGTGACCGGCGTCGACACGGACCCGGTGCACCTGTGGATGGCCCGGCGCAACGTCGCGGTGCACGGAGGGGCCCTGCGCACCGTGCGGTGCGACGTGCGCGAGGCGGACCTGTCCGGCGCGGACGGCGCGTTCGTCGACCCGGCCCGCCGCTCGTCCGGTGGCCGGATGCGCAGCGGCGACTCCGAGCCGCCGCTGGAGTGGTGCGTCGGGCTGACCACCCGGACCGACGCCGTCGGGGTCAAGGCCGCACCCGGGATCGACCACACCGTGGCCCCACCCGGGTGGGAGCTGGAGTTCATCGCCCTCGGCCGGGACCTGAAGGAGGCGGCGCTGTGGTCACCCGCCCTGGCGTGTTCCCGGTCCAGGGCGAGCGTGCTGGACGCCGACGGCACCGCGCACGTCCTGACCGGGGAGCCGGATCCGGAGGACGGCGACACCGGCGTGCCGGTCGTCGAACCGGGCCGCTGGCTGCTCGATCCGAACCCGGCCGTCACCCGGGCCGGCCTGGTGACCGCGCTGGCCGACCGCACCGGGACGTCCCGGATCGACCGGCGGATCGCGTTCCTGACCGCGGAGGACGAACCGCCCGGCACCCCGTTCGCCCGGACCCTGCGGGTGCTCGACTCCCGGCCGTGGGACCAGAAGCGGCTGCCCCGGTTGCTGCGCGAGCTCGGGATCGGTGCCGTGGACGTCCGGCGCCGCGGTCTCGCCGGCGACGTCGACGCGCTCACCCGCAAGCTGCGCGGCCGCGGTCCGCGGCGGGCGACCGTCGTCATGACCCGGGTCGAGGACCGGCCGTGGGGACTGGTCTGCGTGGACCCGTGAGCGTCAGCTTCGGCCGGGGAAGTAGATGAACTCCAGCGCGATGCCGTCCGGGTCGCGGAACTCCAGCGTCGCATAGGTGGTCGGGTCGGTCCGGTCGACGACGCCCCCGTGCGGCACCGACAGCGCGTCCAGCCAGGCCGCCCAGCTGTCGAGGGTGTCCCGGGAGGCGACGCCGAACGCCAGGTGGTCCAGCGCGCCGCGGTCCGGGCCGCCGTCGCCGCCGGCCGGTGTGTGCAGCTCGATCATGACCCCGGTCGCCGAGTCGAGCAGCAGCGCCGCCTTCTCCGGGTCCGGCGCGGGGTAGCGCGAGCCGCCGGTGCCGTGGTGCGGGAAGGTCATCGGCAACCGCTGCAGGCCGAGCACCCGCTGGTACCAGGTCGCGCTGGACTCCACGTCGGACACGGCCGCCGACACGTGGTGAAAGCCGGTGACGGTCGGTCGTTCGATGCCCGCACCCATCGGCACCTTCTCCTCGTCCGGCCGCCCGTACGGCCTGAAGTCAATCGGTCGGACCGACCCGGTGTCCAGATCCGCACCGCTGCACATGATCGACCGTGGCCCTCGGTGATGCCACGGCACCCCTCCCCACCGGGTCGACGAGCGGTCCCCGGTGGCCGTCGGCGGGCGGATCACGGCCGCGCGTGCCACGGTCTGCGCTGTGACCGCGAGTGTCGAGGTGCCGGAGTCGATGCGGTGCAGCGTGCTGCGCACCGCCGGTGAGCTGGAGGTCCAGGAGCGGGCGGTGCCCCGGCCGGGACACCGGGAGGTGCTGGTCCGGGTCGCCACCGTCGGAACCTGCGGCTCGGACGTCCACTACTTCCGGCACGGCCGGATCGGCAGCTTCGTGGTGCGCGAACCACTGGTGCTGGGGCACGAGCCGGCGGGCCGGATCGTCGCGGTCGGTGACGGGGTGGACCCCGCACGGGTCGGTCAGCGGGTGTCGCTGGAGCCGGGCGTCGGGTGCCGGCGCTGCCGGTACTGCCACAGCGGCGCCTACAACCTGTGCCCGGACATCTCGTTCTTCGCGACGCCACCGGTGGACGGCGCGTTCGCCGAGTACGTCGCGATCGCCGACGACTTCGCCCATCCGGTGCCCGACCACCTCTCCGACGACGCAGCGGCCCTGTTGGAGCCGCTGTCGGTGGCGATCTGGGCGCACCGCCGGGCCGGGACCGGGCCCGGGTCGCGGGTGCTGGTGACCGGCGCCGGACCGATCGGGCTGCTGGTCGCACAGGTCGCGGCGGCGACCGGCGCGACGGAGGTGCTGGTGAGCGACCCTGATCCCGGCCGGCGCGCGCTGGCCGGGACGTTCGGTGCGACCGCGGTGCTGGACCCGGTGGCCGAGGCGCCGGGCGGGGCCGGGGTCGACGTGTTCGTCGACTGTTCGGGCGCCACCCCCGCGGTGCTCGGCGGGCTGGCGGCGGTGCGCCCGGGCGGGACGGCCGTGCTGGTCGGAACGGGCACCGACGAGATGACCCTGCCGGTGTCGGCACTGCAGTCGCGCGAGATCACGCTGACCGGCACGTTCCGTTACGCGAACACCTGGCCGGCCGCGGTGGCGTTGGCGCCGTCGGTCGATCTGGACCGGCTGGTGACCGGACACGTCGACCTGGACCACGTCGGTGACGCGCTGGCCCCCGACCCGGCACAGGTCAAGGTGATGGTCCGGCCCTGACACGGGTGCGCGGCCCGGCACCACCCCCCAGTGGATGCCGGACCGCGCACGGTGCGGCCGGGTCCCCCGCGCCCGGCCGTGGATCGAGGACGGATCAGGGCTGCGCCCGCCGCAGCACCAGGTAACCACCGGCCACCGACAGCGCCGCCAGGATCAGCGGGTAGCCCGCGAGCAACAGGATCGTCGGAGTCTCGACGAAGAACCTCCCGAACGAGAACCACGCGTTCTGCCAGGTGAGGTACATGACGATCGCGGCGACCACGACGAGCAGCCCGATGCACACCGCCCAGACCCCGGTCTGACCCCAGCGCCGGAACACGGCACCGATGGCGAGGAAGAGGAACGAGATCGTCATCAGCGGCACCCAGTAGGCGAGCACCTGCAGGAACAGGTTGGGCTGGCCTATGAAGCCCATCTCGAAGAACTGGACCCCCAGCCCCCAGCCGCCGGTCCAGCGCTCGATCTGGAGGAGCAGGGTCAGGACGACCGCGCTGAACAGTGTCTCCGCCGCCACCAGCAGCGAGGTCCCGATGTAGAAGTGTCGCCGGGTGATGCCCAGGCTCAGCGCGAACGGCATCACCTGGGTCATCACGGCCAGGAACGTGCTGGCCACGATGAAGTAGAACGACGCCAGCGCCCCGGTGTAACCAGTTTCCTCGGCTCCGACGTTGGCCCGGATCACCCACCAGATCGCCTGGTGGACGACGAAGATCGCGGTCAGGATCACCCAGGCCCCGCCCAGCCGGCTGCGCAGCGCGACGGTGCTGAGCCGGGCGGCGGCGAGCACCCGGTCGGTGCTGGAGAACGCCGTGTCCGGGTCGGGGTGCACGGTGGCGGCGGTCATGACAGGACCTCCTTCTCGAGGCGGGCGCCGGAGTTCTGCTGGGTGGTCCGGACGACGAGCTGCTGCAGCGAGACCGGTTCGAACTGCAGGTTCGGCTCCGCCGACGCCGGCTGCACCCCGGACAGGGTGACCCGCAGGAACCCGCCGAGCTGCTCGCGGTGCAGCTCGACGTGGCCGCGGGCGAAGCGTTCGACCGACTCGACCGGGCCGGTGACGGTGATCGCGCGACCGCGCAGCGCCTCGGCCTCCTCGTCGATCAGGACCCGCCCCTTGTCGATCAGCACCACGTGCTCGATCAGGTCGGACACCTCGTCGATCAGGTGCGTGGACAGCACGACGGTGCGCGGGTTCTCGGCGAAGTCGGCGAGCAGGTGGTCGTAGAACATCTGCCGGGCGACCGCGTCCAGGCCCAGGTAGGGCTCGTCGAAGAAGGTCAGCGGGGCCCGCGAGGCCAACCCGATGATCACCCCGACCACCGAGTGCTGACCGCGGGAGAGTTTCTTGCAGGCCCGGTCGACCGGCAGCGCGAACTCCTCGACCAGCCGGTCGGCGAAGGCGCGGTCCCAGTGCGGGTAGACGTGCGAGGCCGCGGTGAGCACGTGCCGGGCCTTGTAGTCGTCCGGGTACTTCAGCGACTCGCGGATGAAGCAGGTACGGGCGAGCACGCGGGCGTTCTCGTAGGGGCGTTCGCCGAAGATCTCGGCGGCCCCCGAGGTCGCGAAGTTCTGCGCGGTCAGGATCTGCATCGCGGTGGTCTTGCCGGCACCGTTGCGGCCGAGCAGGCCGTGGATGCGGTTCTCCTGCAGCGCGAAGGTGACGTCGTCCAGGGCGGTCACGTCGCTGTAGCGCTTCGTGACGCCGTGCATGGCCGCGACGGTGGCACTCATCGGTCGTCCCCCCAGACGTCGATCATCTTCTTGAGCTGCTCCGGATCGATCCCGATCTTGCGGGCCTCGATCACCAGCGGAGCGATGTACTGCCGGGCGAAGTCTTCCCGGCGGCGCTCCAGCAACCGGGTCCTCGCCCCTTCCGCCACGAACATCCCGATCCCCCGTCTCTTGTAGAGGACACCCTCACTGACCAGCTGGTTGAGCCCCTTGGCCGCGGTCGCCGGGTTGATCCGGTGGAAGGCGGCGAGCTCGTTGCTGGACGGCACCTGGGTCTCCTCGGGATAGGTGCCGTCCACCACCGCCGAGGCGATCTCCTCGGCGATCTGCACGAACAGCGGTCGGCCGTCGTCCTTCACGGAGACCTCTCGGTGCTGTAGTGCGGTGGTTCATTACTCATGTAATGAACCATAGGACCAACGAGCTCGGACTGTCCAGGCCTAAAGGGATCAGTTTTTACTTATATAAGTTTCATGCTAACTTCGTCGCGTGGAAGCCTTCGACGTGCTCGGTGACCCGGTGCGCCGGCGGATACTGGAGCTGCTCGCCGCGGGTGAACACAGCGCCGGCGAGATCACCACGGTCGTCCGCGGCGAGTTCGGGATCTCCCAGCCCGCCGTCTCCCAGCACCTGCGCGTGCTCCGGGAGAACGGGTTCGCCACCGTCCGCGCGGAAGGGGCCCGGCGCATCTACGCCGTCGACCCGTCCGGGGTCGACGAGGCCCAGCAGTGGCTGACCCGGTTGCGCGGGTTCTGGTCGCAGCGCCTGGACGCACTCGGCACCGAACTCGCCCGCGGTCGCCGCCGCACCCGACCCGAGGAGCCCCGATGAACGACGTGCGCACCGTCCCGGACGGGCTCAGCGGCCCGTCGCCCGCCGGCTCGGTGGGCGCCCCCGGCACCGGCCGGCCGCGACATCGCCACCCCTACGCCCTCGCGCGTACGCCGGGGTGGCACCGGTGAGCGGCCCGGCGGGCGAGGTGCGCACCGGCCCCGACGGGCGCCGGGTACTGGCCTTCCGACGGGAGTTCCCGGACCCGGTCGAGGACGTGTGGGCTGCGGTGACCGATCCGACGCGGTGCGCCCGCTGGTTCGGCACCTGGACCGGTGACGCACGGCCGGGTGGAACGGTCGCGCTGAGCCTGACCAGCGAGGAGGACGGCGGCGGACCACCGTCGGAGGCCCTGATCACCGAGTGCGAGCCCCCGCACCGCCTGACGGTACGGATCGCCGAGGACGACGGGCCCGCGTGGGAGCTCGCGGTCTCACTGCACGCCTCCGGGTCCGGCACCGTGCTCCGTTTCGAGCAGGTGCTGCCCGATTCCTTCGACCCGGCCGACGCCGGGCCGGGTTGGCACTGGTACCTGGACCGGCTCGCCGCGGTGCTGTCCGGAGGGCCGATGCCGGACTGGGAGGCCACCCTGGCCGCGACCGCGCAGTACTACCGCACCGAACGACCGCACTGAACGACCGCACTGAACGACCGCACTGAACGACCGCACTGAGGGCCGCACCGAACGACCGCACTGAGGGCCGCACCGAACGGCCGCACCGAACGGCCGCACCGAACGACCGCGCCGAGCCGGTAACCCGATGGCCGCCGCGGGCCCCGGTCACCGACACTGTGCCGGCGCCCGGTGGCGGCCGCCGCGGGAACACGACGAACGACGGACGGGGGCCCCGGTGCACGACACCGAACCGACCTGGCGGAGCGCGGGTGAGCTGGCGGCCGACCTGGCAGCGGGCCGGGTCTCGGCCGTCGAGCTCACCGACGCCGCGATCGCCCGGATCGAGCGGCACGACCCGACGCTCAACGCGGTGTGCGTTCCCGACCTCGACCGGGCCCGCGACGCCGCTCGCGCCGCCGACGCCGCGCTCGCCAGGGGTGAGCGGCGGCCGCTGCTCGGCGTGCCGCTCACCGTGAAGGAGTCGTTCCACGTGGCCGGGCTGCCCTCCACCTGGGGCATCCCGGAGCACGCCGGCACCGTCCCGGACACCGACGCGGTGGCGGTGCAGCGGATCCGGGCCGCGGGTGCGGTCGTCCTGGGCACCACGAACGTGCCGCTGCACCTGGGCGACCTGCAGAGCTACAACGACGTCTACGGCACCACCCGCAACCCGTGGGACCCGGACCGCACGCCGGGCGGGTCGTCGGGCGGGTCGGCCGCCGCGCTGGCGGCCGGTTACGGAGCGCTGTCGATCGGTTCGGACATCGGCGGGTCGTTGCGCAACCCGGCGCACAGCTGCGGCGTGTACGCGCACAAACCCTCGGTCGGTCTGCTGCCGCTGCGCGGGCACGCACCCCCCGGGTTCCCGGTCCTGCCCGCCGAGCACGATCTCGCGGTGATCGGGCCGATGGCGCGCAGCGCGGCGGACCTCGCCCTCCTGCTCGACGTCCTCGCCGGGCCGGACGAGCTCACCCACGCGGCCGCGTACCGGCTCACGCTCCCGCCGGCCCGTCGCGCCGAGCTGCGCGACCACCGTGTCCTGGTGCTCGACGGCCATCCACTGCTGCCCAGCTCGGCGGCCGTGCGGGCGGTGATCGACGCGTTCGCCACGGCGCTGGCCGGCGCCGGGGCCACGGTGCTGCGCGACCACCCGTCGCTGCCCGACCAGGCCGAGTCGGCCCGTGTGTACATGCGGCTGCTGGAGTCCGGTCTCGCCGCGGGACACCCGCAGGAGGTCTACGAACGCGCACGCGCCACGGCAGCAGGTCTCGCCGACGACGACCACGGCCTCGCCGCCGAGCGCGCCCGCGGCGCGGTGCTCAGCCACCGCGACCGGGTCGCCGCCGAGCAGAGCCGTGCCCGCGTCCAGGGGCAGTGGCGGGAGCTGTTCGCCGTGGTGGACGTGGTGATCGCACCGATCGCACCGATCACGGCCCACCCGCACGACCACACTCCGCCGGCCGGACGGCGGATCACCGTCGACGGCGTCACGTACCCGTACTTCGACCAGCTCGCACTGGCCGGGATCGCCACGCTGCCCGGCCTCCCGGCGACCGCGCTGCCCGTCGGCCGGGCCGGCGACGGTCTACCGGTCGGCGTCCAGGCGATCGGCCCCCTGTACGGGGACCGCACCACCCTCGCCTTCGCCCATCTCGTCGAGCGGGAGTTCGGCGGCTTCGTCCGGCCACCGCTGGACTGAACCGCGCCGGCTCACTGCGCCGCCCCGCTGCGTCGGCTCACCGCGCGGCTCGCCTGCGTCGGGACCCGGCCGCGGGCCGCGTGTCAGCCCACCGCTGCGGCCCGCTCCGCACCCACCGGCCTGCGCAGCGCCGTGGCCAGCAGCAGGCAACCCACCGCCAGCAACACCCCGTGCGCGATCCGCAGCGCGGGCGGTGCGAAGAACTGCGGCAGGTACAGCACCAGTGCGGTGGCGAGCACGGCGGCCGCCAGCACGCCGAGCCCGCCCCGGCGCGCGGCCACCAGTACCGCGATCCCGGCCACGGCCACCGCGAGGAGCCCGATCGCGAAGGTCGCGGCGGCGTACGGCCCCAGCCGGATGCCCTCGGCGAGCGCGGCGGCGAGCCCCGCGTCGATCCCGGAGCCGAGCAGGCCGATCCGCTCCAGCGCGTACGCCTCCGCTCCGTAGTACGGCAGGACGAGGGCCGCGCCCACCCCGGCCGACACCAGCGCCACGGCAGCGGACCGCTCCCCCGGCGTGCCGCGCAACCGCGCCCACACCCCGGCGAAGCCCGGCACCAGCAGCGCGAACCCGACCACCCCGAGCAGGTGCGAGGGCACCCACAGCGGCTGCGCCCAGACCTGCGGCCCGTCGGTCCACGGCCGCAGCACCGGGTAGGCGGCGAACGCCACCCCTGCGACGCCGAGCGCCCGGATCCCCCATCCCGTCCGATCCATCACGGCCCCTCCGCCTCGTGTCCACCGCGCCGTCGACCCCGACGCTCGCAGCACCGGCCGGAAAACGCAAGAGCAATGCTCTCGTTTCAGACTATCGCTTCACAACGGCGGCGGTCGTCTACCGTGCCGGTGTGAACGCCTCCCGCACCGCCCGCGAGCGCGCCCGCGCCGAGCTCGTCGCCGAGATCACCGCCGCGGCGCGGCGGCAGCTGGCCGACACCGGTGCCGCCGCGCTCTCCATGCGGGCCGTCTCCCGCGAGCTCGGCATGGTCTCCTCGGCGCTGCACCGCTACTTCCCGACCCGCGACCACCTGCTCACCGCCCTGATCGTGCAGAGCTACGACGCGTTGGCCGATGCCATCGAGAGCGCGGTCGCCGGCCGCACCGACCCGGCAGCCCGCTGGCGCGCGCTCGCCCACGCCATCCGGAACTGGGCGCTCGCCCACCCGCACGAGTACGCCCTGATCTACGGCTCCCCGGTGCCCGGTTACCGGGCTCCGGCCGACACCGTCCCGGCCGCGGCCCGCGGCATCGCGCCGCTGGGCCGGTTGCTCGCCGACGCACACGCCGCGGGCACGCTCGCCGTCGACCCGGCGCCGGTGGCAGCCGGGCCGGCCGCCGACGCCGACCGGTTCCGCGCCGCGCTGAACACCCCTGACCTGCCCGACCAGGTGCTGCTGGCCGCCATCACCGCCTGGACCGGACTGTTCGGGCACGTCTCGTTCGAGCTGTTCGGTCAGTTCGAGAAGCTGCTGGAGCATCGGACCGCCGCGTTCGACGCCACCGTCGTCCGGCTCGGCCGGATCGCCGGGCTCCGCACCTGACCGCCCCGGACCCGGCCCACCGGGCACCCGGTGACCGGCCACCCGGCCACCGAACCCGTGCACCGGAAGCCGGTGCACGACGAACACCGCGCGCCGAACGCTCAGTGCACCCGGAGCTCAGTGCACCCGGGACCACCGGAGGCCCAGCGCACCGGAGGTTCAGCGCACCGGAGGTTCAGTGGCCGGGACGCAACCGCTCGAGCAGTCGCCGCACCAGCCGATCCCAGCGCTTCCGCCAGGTGGCGAACCCACCCTGCTCGACCCGCACCACCACGGTCAGCGCCGCCCCCGCCACCAGCACCGCCAGCAGCAGGTCACCGAAGGGGCCCAGCCCGCCTCGGCCGGTGCCCAGCGACGCCGCAGCCGTGCCGACCGGCGGCAGCCAGGCGCTCGTCCCGGTGACCACCAAGAAGGTCAGCGCGGCGACCAGCGCGACGCCCTCGCTGCGGAACAGCGGCCGGGCGAACACCGAACCCACCGCCGCACCGGTGATCCCGCAGGCCAGGTGCGCGAGCATGCCGTCGAGCAGACCACCCGTGGTGGCCGTACCCCAGGCCGCGACCACCCCCCACACGACGGCGACCAGCCCGAGCGCGGCGATCCCGGCGGTCGCGGCGAGCAGCACACCCGCGGCGACCGGGAGCGGCCCACCCGCGGCGGACAGCGTGACCGTGCGGGCCACGTCGTCCTCGGCCTCGGCGAGCGCGTGCGCGAACCACGCCCCGACCGGGTAGAGCAGCAGCGCGCTCGCCGCCCACGGCTCCGGCAGCGGCGCGGGGTCGCCGGCGAACAGGAACGCGACCACCGCGACGTAGAGCACGGCGGGGGCGATGAACCGCTCCGAGCGGGCCAGGTCCTCACCGAGCAGCATCGCCACGGCGAAGGCCGACCGGGCCCGCCTCACCACTGCGGCGCTCCCGGCCCCCGGGGGCGCCGCGCGGGCCGGTCGGATGGGCGGGGCACGCCGGTCCGCGACCGGGTATCCGGAGCGGCGGGGGTCCCGTCGGCCTCCCGGCGCACCGGCCGGACCGATCGCACCGCACAGCCCGCGGCCAGCGCGGCCATCAGCCAGGCGTCGCTGTCCGGAACGGGCACCCGGACGGTCAGCCGCCCCGGGGCGGCCGCCTCCACCCGGGCCGGCGGCAGGCTCTCCAGCACCGGACGGGGATCACCGGCGCAGGCGAGGTCGAGCCGCATCACCGAGCCGGGCGGCGGCGCCGTGCGCAGCGGCACCGAGTCCGGGTCGGAGGCGGCGGCCAACCTGCCGGCCCGCAGCCGGTACAGGCGGGCACCCGCGAGGCCGGCCGCGGTGCCGGTGCGGTCGGTGAGCAGCAGCCCGCCGGAACGCTCGGCCAGCAACCGGGTGAGCACGTCGGCCGCGTCGTCGTCGAGCCCGGACCACGGCTCGTCGAGCACCACGAGGTCCGGATCGCAGACCAGCGCCTGCACCAGACCGATCTTCTGCACGTCGGACCGGGACAGCTCGGACATCGGCTCGTCGTCGGCGCCGCCGTAACCGAGTTCCTCGAGCAGCTCGTCGGCCCGCTCACCGGTGTCGTCCGGGTCGAGCCCACGGACCCGGGTCATGTGGTCGAGCCAGCGCCGCGGCGGCAGCTTCGTCCGCGCGGGGAACCGGTCGGGCAGGTACCCGACGACGGCAGGCGGGTCCTCGATCTCACCCGCGGTGGGGACGACGGCGCCCGCCGCGACGCGCAGCAGCGTCGTCTTGCCGGCACCGTCCGGACCGCGCAGCACGGTCGGCGCGGCCGGGTCGACGACCAGGTCGATCCCGCGCAGCGCGACGATCCCGGACGCGTGGGTGTGGTGGATGCCGACGAGGCGCACGACCACCTCCACCCGTCAGTCCGTCAGCTGGCTGCGGATCAGGTTCGCACAGCGGCGATGATCGACCTCCGACCGGTAGCACACCGGTACCCCCCGTGGTGGGACCGGCACGCGGGGCGTTCGCGATCACCCGTCCGCCGCAGGGAACGGCGTGTTCAGCGCGGGGCGGGCGCGTCCTTCTCCTGCACCCCGCCGCGCGCCCGGCGCTGCTGGACCTTCCGCCAGATCAACCAGCCCAGCACCAGGGCACCGATCATCGCGACGACCTTGCTCAGCGGCGACATGTAACCCTCGATGTCCTCCCAGCGCTCGCCGAGCGTGAACCCGAGATAGACGAAGATCGCGTTCCAGACGGCGCTGCCGATCGTGGACAGCCCGACGAACCGCAGCAGCGGCATCCCGGCGATGCCGGCCGGGATGGAGATGAGGCTCCGGACGATCGGGATGCAGCGCCCGCACAGCACGAACCAGTTGCCGTAGCGCTCGAACAGGTCGAGGCCCTTCTCCAGGTCCTTCTGACTGGAGAGGATGAACCAGCGGTTCCCGGCGAGCCGGTGCACGCGCTCGAAGCCCAGCATCGCGCCCAGCGCGTAGAGCACCAGCGCACCCGCGACGGCACCCATCGTGGCGGCCGCCCACACGCCGATCGGGTCCATCGCACCGGTCGACGCACGGAAGCCGCCCAGCGGGAGGATGACCTCCGACGGGATCGGCGGGACGACGTTCTCCAGGAAGATCAGCAACCCGATCCCGGCCGCCCCGAGCCGGTCCACGATGTCGAAAACCCACTGCGTCACGCACTCCATGGTGCACGTGACGGGAAACCGGCGTCAGGTCGGCCGGTCCGCGCGGCCCCGGCCCGCGGCGAGCCCGGGCCACCCGCGGGGGCCCGGCCCACGACGGAGCCCCGCCCGCACGGAGGGTGCGGACGGGGCTCGCGGGGCCGTGCCCGATCAGGCGGCCGCGGTGGCCGACTCCCCCTTCGCGGCCCGGTCACGCAGCGACTGCGGGACGTCGAACCGCTCGCCGTAGGCGGCCTTCAGCTCGTCGGCGCGGGCGACGAAACCGGCCGGCCCGCCCGGGTAGCCCTCGATGTACTGCAGCACGCCACCGGTCCACGGCGGGAAGCCGATGCCGAAGATCGAGCCGATGTTGGCGTCGGCCACCGTCCTCAGCACGCCCTCGTCGACGCAGCGCACGGTCTCGATGGACTCGATGAACAGCATCCGCTCGCTGAGCTCGCGCAGGTCGACGTCGTGGTTGGTCGCGCCGAACTCCTCGCGCAGCCCCGGCCACAACCCGGTCCGCTTGCCGTCGGCGTAGGAGTAGAACCCGGCACCGGAGCTCTTCCCCTTGCGGTCGAACTCGTCGACCATCCGGTCGATCACCGCGTCGGCCGGGTGCGGCGTCCAGGTGCCGCCCGCGGCCTCGACACCCCTGCGGGTCTCCTCGCGGATCTTGCGCGGCAGCGTGAGGGTCAGCTCGTCCATCAGCTGCAGCACCGGCGCCGGGTAACCGGCCTGCGACGACGCCTGCTCGATCGTCTGCGGGTCGATGCCCTCGGCGAGCATCGCGACGCCCTCGTTGATGAAGGTGCCGATCACCCGGCTGGTGAAGAAGCCGCGCGAGTCGTTGACCACGATCGGCGTCTTCTTGATCCCCAGCGTCAGGTCGAACGCCTTGGCCAGCGCCTCGTCGTTCGTCCGCTCGCCGGAGATGATCTCGACCAGCGGCATCTTGTCGACCGGGGAGAAGAAGTGCAGACCGATGAAGTCGTCAGGGCGGTCCACGCCGCGCGCCAGTTCGGTGATCGGCAGGGTCGAGGTGTTCGAGCAGAGCAGCGCGTCCGGGGCGACGTGCTTGGCCGCCTCCCGGAAGACCTCCTGCTTGAGCTCGACCGACTCGAACACCGCCTCGATCACGACGTCGGCGCCGGCCAGGTCGGCGTAGTCGTCGGTCGGGGTGATCCGGGCGAGCAGCGCGTCGCCCTTCTCCTGGGTGGTCTTCCCGCGGGAGACGCCCTTGGCGACCAGGCTCTCGGAGTACGCCTTGCCCTTCGCCGCGGCCTCGGCCGAGACGTCCTTGAGCACGACCTCCCAGCCGGCGAGCGCGCAGACGTAGGCGATCCCGGCGCCCATCATCCCGGCGCCGAGCACGGCGACCTTGGTGGGCTGCCACTTCGCGGGGCCGTCCGGGCGGGACTTGCCGCCGTTGATCGCGTTGAGGTCGAAGAAGAACGCCTTGGTCATGTTCTTCGAGACCTGGCCGGTCACCAGCTCGGTGAAGTACCGGCCCTCGATCCGCAGCGCCGTGTCGAAGTCGACCTGGGTGCCTTCGACGGAGGCGGCCAGGATGTTGCGCGGGGCCGGCATCGGTGCACCCTTGAGCTGCTTGCGCAGGTTCGCCGGGAACGCCGGGAGGATCGAGGCCAGCGACGGCGTCGACGGCGTGCCGCCCGGGATCTTGTACTTCGGCTGGTCCCAGGGCTGCTTGGCGTCCGGGTTCGCCTTCACCCAGTCCTTCGCCTTCGCCACGACCTCCTCGGGGGTGGCCGCCAGCTCGTCGATGATCCCCAGCTCGAGGGCCTTCGCGGGCTTGAGCCGCTGGCCCTGGGCCAGCACGTTCATGAAGCCGTTCGCGATGCCCAGCATCCGGGTGATGCGGGTGACGCCGCCGCCACCGGGCAGCAGACCCAGGGTGACCTCGGGCAGGCCGTAGAGCACGCCCTTCGCGTCGATCCCGACCCGGTGGTGGGCGGCCAGGCCGATCTCCAGCCCGCCGCCCAGGGCGGTGCCCGCCATCGCGGCCGCGACCGGGCGGCCGAAGGTCTCCAGCCTGCGCAGCTGAGCCTTCACCTCGCCGACCATCTCGAAGACCTGCGGGGCGTCGTCCGGCCCGGCCGCCGAGAGCTGCTCCAGGTCGCCACCGGCGAAGAAGGTCTTCTTCGCCGAGGTGATGACGACACCGACGATGTCGTCCTTCGCCGCGACGATCTCGTCGACGACCTCACCCATCGCCGACCGGTAGCGGTCGTTCATGGTGTTGGCGCTGCGGTCCGGGTCGTCGAGGGTGATGACCGCGATCCCGTCCGCGTCGGTCTCCCAGCGGACGGCCTTCTGCTCAGTCACTGTGTTCTCCAGTCCTTCAGCCGCGCTCACACGCGCTCGACGATGGTGGCGATGCCCATGCCGCCGCCGACGCACAGCGTGGCCAGCCCGCGGCGCAGGTCGCGGCGTTCCAGCTCGTCGACCAGCGTGCCGAGGATCATCGCCCCGGTGGCACCGAGCGGGTGACCCATGGCGATGGCGCCGCCGTTGACGTTGGTCTGCTCGTGCGAGATGCCCATGTCGCGCAGGTAGCGCAGGGCGACGGCGGCGAACGCCTCGTTGATCTCGAACAGGTCGATGTCGTCGACCGTCAGCCCCGCCTTGGCGAGCGCCTTGCGGGACGCGGGCGCCGGGCCGGTCAGCATGATGGTCGGGTCGGCGCCGGACAGCGCGGTGGCGACGATCCGGGCCCGCGGGGTCAGGCCGTTGGCCTTCCCGGCCGCCTCGGTGCCGATCAGGGTCAGCGCAGCACCGTCGACGATGCCGGACGAGTTGCCGGCGTGGTGCACGTGGTCGATCTTCTCGACCCAGTGGTAGCGCTGCAGCGCGACGGCGTCGAACCCGCCGTCACGGCCCATCATCTCGAACGACGGCTTCAGCCCGCCGAGCGTCTCGACGGTCGCCCCGGCCCGGATGTGTTCGTCGCGGTCCAGGACGGTCAGGCCGTTGCGGTCCTTGACCGGCACGACCGAGTTCGCGAACCGGCCGTCCGCCCAGGCCTTCGCGGCGCGGGTCTGCGACTCGACGGCGAACGCGTCCACGTCCTCGCGCGAGAAGCCCTCCAGGGTCGCGATCAGGTCGGCACCGATGCCCTGCGGCACGAAACCGGTCTCGTACGCGGTGTCCGGGTCCATCGCCCAGGCCCCGCCGTCCGAGCCCATCGGCACCCGGCTCATCGCCTCGACGCCGCCGGCGATGACCATCTCCTCCATGCCCGAGCGCACCTTCTGCGCGGCGGTGTTCACCGCCTCCAGGCCGGAGGCGCAGAACCGGTTGAGCTGCACGCCGGCGACGGTGTCCGGTAGTCCCGCCGCGATGGCGGCGGTCTTGGCGATGTCGCCTCCCTGGTCGCCGATCGGTGAGACGACCCCGAGCACCAGGTCGTCGACGACGGCCGGGTCCAGCTCGGGGTTGCGCCTGCGCAGCTCGTCGATCAGGCCGACCACCAGGGAGATCGGCTTGACCTCGTGCAGCGAGCCGGACGCCTTGCCCCGGCCGCGCGGTGTGCGGATCGCGTCGTAGATGTAGGCCTCGGGGATCTCGCTCATCCGAACCTCTCGTGGGTGGTCGGTAGGCGTGACGCGTGGGACGTCATCGTTCCTACTTGCTGGTAGCTTTTGTTACAGCAGCACTGTCACATGGTCAATACGCCTGACCGAGTATGTGACAGCAATGATGTCACACCGAAGATGTCACATCGCTGCTGTCACGTTCGCCGGTCGCGCCGTAACCTGCTCGCCATGTCCGCTCCGGCAACCCCTGACGACCTGCTCACCGTCGACCAGCTGGCCGAACGGACCGGGCTGTCGGTGCGCACGATCAGGTTCTACGCCGCGAAGGGCCTGCTGCCCGCTCCGCGGTTGCGCGGCCGGACCGGCCTCTACGACGCGGGGCACCGCGCGCGCCTCGAGCTGATCAGCGAGCTGACCGGGCTCGGCTTCACCCTCGCCGCGATCGAACGCCAGCTGGAACGGCTCCCGCACGACGCGGGTCCCGAGGAGCTCGCACTGCAGCGCGCGCTGCTCACCCCCTGGATCCCCGAGCACGGCGAGGACCTGACCCGCGCCGAGCTGGACCGCCGGGCCGGGCGGGCGCTCACCGACGACGACGTCGACACCCTGGAGACGCTCGGCGCGCTGGTCCGCGGTGACGACGGCCGGGTCCGCGTGCACGGCGCGACCGCACTCGCCACCGCACTCGCCGCGCTGGATTCCGGGTTGCCGCCGGAGATGTGGCAGCGCGCCCAGGCGGTGATCGAGAAGCACACCTCGGCGCTGGCCGAGGACCTGATGGCGCTGTTCCAGCACGAGGTGCTCCAGCCCTACCGGGACCGGGGCCGGCCCGCCGAGGAGCGAAGCAGGCTCGCCGCGGCGCTGTCCCGGCTCAAGCCGATCACCGTGCAGGGGGTCGTCACGACGTTCGGCCGCGCGGTGAACCGGACGATCCGGGAGCGGATGGGCGGCGCGGCGCAGAGCGGGTGAACCACACCGGGCCGCCGTAGCATCACCGCATGGCGAGCTTCGAGTTCCCCGTGCGGGTGCGCTACCACGAGGTGGACGCCCAGGGTGTGGTGTTCAACGCCTGGTACCTGGCCTGGTTCGACGAGGCCATGACCGAGTTCCTGGAGCACCGCGGGCTGACCTACCGGGCGATGCTCGACGCCGGCTACGACGTCCAGCTCGTGCACACCGAGATCGACTGGCGGGCCGGGATCGGCTGGGGCGAGGACGTCGTCGTCGCCGTGTCGACGGCGCGGATCGGCACGACGAGCTTCGACCTCGACTTCGCGGTCCGACGCGGCGACGACACGGCCACCTGCACGGCCCGCACCACCTACGTGGTGATCGCCGTCGACGGGTCCGGCAAGCGCGAGATCCCACGGTTGATCGAGCGGGCGCTCGGCACCCCCGCACCGTTGCGCGGCACTTGACCTGACACTGCACGCCCACCTGTCCCGCAGGCGATGCGCCGGACGAGGTGGGCGCGGGTGCCGGGGCGGCGACCCGCGGCCCGGAACGGACTGCGACGTGCACGGCGGGACGCAGGGTGCCGCCGACCGTCGTCGGTCGTCGTCACCCCGGCCGGCCCGGCGGACACGGTGCGCCTCGCGCGCCGGTGGCCCGAGCCCGCCGGGCACGGCCGGACGCTGCCCACGTCAGGACACGGCCTCGCGGGCCACCTCGGCGTGTCGGGTTCGCGCCACGGTCACGACACCGGTGCGGTTCTTGTGCTGCTCCTCGTAGCGCAGCACGGCCTGCACCGCCTCCAGAGAGTCGAGACGGCGGATCGCGTCGGCCGCCTCGCCGACCGGCAGCGCGTCGTAGTCCGGCACCGGGAGCTCCGCGGCGGTCAGCGCACCGCGGGTACGACGGATGCCGTGCACCAGGCGGGCGGTGTCCGGAGCACCCTCACCGCGGGCGACCTGCTCCGCACGGTCCAGAGCGGCGTCGAACCCGGCGCCCAGGATGTCCCCGGCGTCCCGGGCGGCGCGGTCGACACCGTCGGCGAGTGCCGCCATCGAGCGTCGGGCCCGCTCCCCGGCCCGGCTGATCTCGTTGCCGGCCCGGTTGATCCCGCCCGCGGTGACCCGTGCGGGCAGCCGCACGACGTGGGTCAATCCACCGCGCACGACCTGCATCGGGGTGGCGCGCAGCGGCGCGGGACCGCCCACCGCCGCCTCGGCGAGAACGGTCGTCAGCCACTCGACGGTCTCGGTGTGGGCCTCGACCAGCTCACCGGCCAACCGGTGGACGCGGTCGGGACCGTCGGCCGTGAGGGCCTGCAGGTACCGGGCCCGGTCCTGGAGCTGGCGCTCCAGAGCGAGGTCACCCAGCAGTGCCTCGTCGAACCGCTGGGCCTGCTCGGCCTGGCTCTTCACGAGCGCCACGATCCGCCCGGCGAGGGTTCCGACGAAGTCCGGGACCGCGTCGAGCTCGCGCAGTGCCTGCTGGATGCGGTCGAGCCGTTGCTCGGCGCGCTCGGCGTTGTCCGCCAGTTCCTTGCGCGTCTGGTCGGTGCGGGCCTGGGCCATCCGGATGCGGGCGACCTGGTTCTCGGTGCGGGTCAGCTGCTCCAGCGTGCGGAGCTGGGCGATGATGGCAGGAGTGTCCGTCATGAGTGTCCTCTCGAAGGTCGAACGGGATGCTCGTCGTCGTGGGGCGCGGTCAGCTCGTGCGTCCCCACTGCCCCTCGGGCTCGTCCATCTCCATCTCGGCGACCGCCTGGACCATCGCGAGGAGCTCAGGGTCCAACCCGGGGCCGAACTCCTCCGGTCGCTCGACCGCGATGTCCATCGGGACCCCCTCGGGGGCCTGCTCGGTGCTCAGCTGCGTGCCGTCCGCGGACGGGGAGTCACCGCGGTAGAGACGCCCGGCCTCCGAGAGCTGGTCGAGGCTGAAGGTGTACTGCTTGCTCTGCAGACCCTGGTCGAGCAGCGTCTTCACCTCGGGGAACTTCTCGGCGTTCGTCTTCGGGATCGGGAGCAACCTGTTCCAGCTGACTCCCAGCGCCTCGAGAGCCTTGGCATAGGCGTTCTCGTGAGCCTGATCGCGCACGATGAGGTAGGCGATCGTCGATCGGGCGGTCTTGTTCGCCGTCATCTCGTACAGCCGACACTTCTGCAACCGCCCGGTCGACTCGAGCATCAGGTTGTAGAGCAGGTTCAGCGGCAGGTTGCCGCTGTCGTAGACGTACTTGCCGGTCCAGGGGTCACCCTGGGCGTCGACCGGGAGCGCGCCCTGAGCGCCGACCAGGTAGTGGTGAATGTTGCCCTCGGTGAGCGCCATGTTCAGCGGGGTGGCTCCGCCGGCACCCGGGGCGTCGAGATCGGTCGGGTCGCCCTGGTAGCGGGGGGAGCCGTCGGTGAGCCGGGCGATCGTGGTCGCGATCAGCTCGACGTGGCCGATCTCCTCCGTACCGATGCCGTAGAGCAGGTCGCGGAACGGTTTGCCGTCCGGTCCGCGGAAATTGAAGCTCTGGAACAGGTACTGCATCATCGTGCGCATCTCGCCGAACTGGCCGCCGAGCCCCTCCTGCAGCGCGTTCGCTGCGGCGGGGTCCGGTTCGTCGGGAACGATCTCGTTCAACAGGCGCTGCACGTGGAAGAACACAGGCGATCTCACCTCAGGATGTAGGAGCGGAGAACACAGGGTGTGGGAACGGAGAACTCGGCGTACGCGAGTCGGGGCGATCCGTGATCTCAGGTCATGTACCGGCGGTTACCCCGGACCCGGGACTCCTACACCCGCGCCCGGACCCGACGCCGGCCGGCGGCGGGTCGCGACCACCTCGACGCCGGCGAAGGTCTCGTGGTTCACCCCGAGCGCACGAGCTCCGTCGCGGACCGACCGGCCCGTCGAGCACCGGCTCGGCGAGTTACGGCGAGACGCCTCCGGGTACCCGGCTCGACGCCCCACGGCGCGTCCTCCTCCCCGGCCACCGCCGAGTCCGGAGGTGTCCGGCAGGTAGGGGTTCACGTCAGGTGTTCGGACACGTACGCCGACTCAACACGAGACCGGCACAGCCTCGGGGGAACCGATGTCCACAGCAGCGCGAGGAGAACCGCGCGCACGCCATCGTCGCAATCTGACCGCGGGCATCCTGTTCGGCCTGGGAACGGTCGCCTTCGTCGACGAGGTGGTCTTCCACCAGCTCCTGCACTGGCACCACTTCTACGATCTGTCCACGAGCGAGGTGGGACTGGTCTCGGACGGGCTCTTCCACGCCTTCAGCTGGTTCGCCACCGTCGCCTCGCTGCTGATGGTCGCGGCGCTACGTCGCGAACACACGTTCTGGGGCCTGGCCTTCGCTGCCGGGTGGCTGAGCGGGGCAGGATTCTTCCAGCTCTACGACGGGTTGATCCAGCACAAGGTGCTGGGTCTGCACCAGATCCGTTACGGCGTGAACCTGGTTCCCTACGACGTGACGTGGAACGTCATCGCCGCCGTGCTCCTCGTCAGTGGAGTCGCGCTGTGGACCCGCACCGCACGGCACGCGGGCCGGTCCGGCCGGCCCGCCGAACCCACCGAGGCCTCCTGATCCATGGACCACCACGGGCACCACGGCTCCGAGGCCGCCCTGCTCGGCCCGGGAGAGTGGGCAACCACGATTCTGTTGCTGACCGCCCTCACGAGCTACGCGGTGGCAGTGGTGATCCTGCACAGGCGCGGCATCTCCTGGCCGGGCGGCCGCACCGCCTCGTGGGCGGGGGGCCTCCTGTGCGTGGGCGTGGCACTGGTCGGCCCCCTGGCCGAACGGGCTCACGACGACTTCACCGTGCACATGGCCGGGCATGTCCTGCTGGGGATGCTCGGGCCGCTCCTGCTGGCGTCGGCGGCCCCGATCACCTTGGCGTTGCGGACACTGCCGGTGGCCGAGGCCCGCCCCCTCGCCCGATTGCTGTCCTCGGCCCCGCTGGCCGTGCTGACGAATCCGTTCGTGGCGGGCGTGCTCAACATCGGCGGCCTATGGGTGCTCTACCGCACCGACCTGCACGCCCTCATGCAGACCGACCCGGTGGTGCACGCCGTGGTCCACACGCACGTGCTGGCCGCCGGATACCTGTTCACCGTCGCCGTCCTGGGCGGTCCCGATCCGGTGCGGCACCGGCCCTCCCCGCCGTGGCGGGCAGCGGCGCTGGTCATGGCGATCGCCGCACACAACGTGCTCGCCAAGTCCCTCTATGCGTTCCCGCCCGAGGGGGCCCCCGTCGAACAGGCCCGCGCCGGGGCCGAGCTGATGTACTACGCGGGTATGCCGGTGGAGATCGTGCTGATCTTCCTGGTGTGCCGTCCCTGGATCCTGCCGGGTCCAGGGGGACCCGCGGACGGGCGCGTTCGAGGAACTCCGTCTCGTCGGGGAGGGACGCGAGGCGGCGTCAGGCGCCTGCCGTTGCCGTTCCGGTCGTCGCCGACGGTCGGCCCGCGGGACGGACGCGGCCCCGCACCTCCCCCAGCGCGAACCGTCGGCCGTCGGCGCCCGGCGCGGTCGCGCTGATCACGACCTCGTCGCCGTCCTCGAGCCAGCAGCGCTGTGCGCCGCCGGGCAACGCGACCGGGTCCCGGCCGTTCCAGGCGAGCTCCAGCATCGAACCGAACTGTCCGCGCTCCGGACCGGAGACCGTCCCCGAGCCGAGCAGGTCGCCCGCGCGCACCCCGGCCCCGTTCGAGGTCAGGTGCGCCACCAGCTGCTCCGGCGACCAGTAGAGGTCCGCGGCGGGCGGGGTGGAGATCCGCTCGCCGTTCAGGTGCACGGCCAATTCGACGTCCAACCCCTGTGCCGGTGACGACGGGGTGAGGTAGGGCAGCGGTTGCGGGTCGTGCGGCGGGACCGGGACCCGGGCGGCGGCGAGCTCGTCGAGCGGGGTCACCCAGGCCGAGATCGAGGTGGCGAAGGATTTGCCCAGGTGCGGGCCGAGCGGGCGGGTCTCGAAGCCCTGGACGTCGCGGGCCGACCAGTCGTTGAGCAGTACCACACCGAAGACGTGGTCCGCGGTGTCGTCCACCGCGATCGGGCCGGGCGCCGGGCCGCCGAGCACGAATCCGAGTTCCGCCTCCAGGTCGAGGCGGCGGGTCGGGCCGAAGTCGCCCGCGGCGCGCTGCCCGGACGGCCGGACGACCGGCGTCCCGCTGACCCGGACCGTTCCAGCGCGACCGTGGTACCCGACGGGCAGGTGCCGCCAGTTCGGGGCGAGCGGCTCGGCGTCCGGCCGGAAGATCAGGCCCGCGTTGCGGGCGTGCTGCTCGCAGGCGTAGAAGTCGACGTAGTCGGCGACGGTGAAGGGCAGCACCGGCACCAGCCCCTCGGCGGGGAGCCGGTGCGCGAACGCCTTCTCGTGGTCGTCGCGCCAGCCGCGCAGCCACTCGACGACCTCGCGCCACACCCGGCGGTCCGCCGCGAGCAGCCGGTCCAGGTTCGGCGCGGTCAGCAGCTCGGGGTGCGGTCCACGCTGCGCGGTGGCGAGCGACCCGACGTCGAGCAGGCCGCCGTCGGGCAGCGGGCAGGCGATCCGGGAGCTGCCGGGCCGGCCCGCCCCGGCGACGACACCCAGGGCGAGCCCGGGCGGCGGCAGCTGAGCGGGCGGCCCGGCCGGCTCGGAGGACACAGGGGAGGCGGGTGGCGGCACCGTCACAGCCGTCGACCGTACGCGGCCCGGTCGTGCCGTGCCGTGGGCCGCTGCCCGACCTGTGGACAGGTAACTGTCGAGTAACACGTGTTTCGCGCCGACTCGGCGAGACAGCCCCCGGGCACGCATGCCAGAGTCGTGATCTGAGCATCTGTCGACGGACGTCGTCGACGACGACCTGGAAGTAGGTACGAATGACACAACAGGTACGCGGCGTCGTCGCCCGCACCAAGGGCGCGCCGGTCACCATCGAGACGATCAACGTCCCGGATCCCGGCCCGGGTGAGGCCGTGGTGAAGATCCAGGCCTGCGGGGTCTGTCACACCGACCTCCACTACCGCGAAGGTGGCATCAACGACGAGTTCCCGTTCCTGCTGGGCCACGAGGCCGCCGGGATCGTGGAGTCGGTCGGCACCGGCGTCGTCGATCTCGAGCCGGGCGACTACGTGGTGCTGAACTGGCGGGCCGTCTGCGGTGTGTGCCGGGCCTGCAAGAAGGGCAAGCCGCACCTCTGCTTCGACACCCACAACGCGACCCAGAAGATGACCCTGACCGACGGCACCGAGCTGTCGCCGGCCCTGGGCATCGGTGCGTTCATCGAGAAGACCCTGGTCGCTGCGGGCCAGTGCACCAAGGTCAACCCGGACGCGCCCGCGAAGGTCGCCGGGCTGCTCGGCTGCGGCGTGATGGCCGGTCTCGGCGCGGCCGTCAACACCGGCCAGATCGGCCGCGGCGACTCGATCGCGGTGATCGGCTGCGGCGGTGTCGGTGACGCGGCCATCGCCGGCGCCAAGCTGGCCGGTGCGACGACGATCATCGCCGTCGACACCGACCCGAAGAAGCTGGAGTGGGCGAAGGGCTTCGGCGCCACGCACACCGTGAACGCCAAGGAGACCGACCCGGTCGAGGCCATCCAGGCCGCCACCGGTGGCTTCGGGGCCGACGTCGTCGTCGAGGCGGTCGGGCGCCCCGAGACCTACAAGCAGGCGTTCTACGCCCGCGACCTGGCCGGCACAGTCGTCCTGGTCGGCGTGCCCACACCGGACCTGCAGGCCCCGGAGATCCCGCTGATCGACTACTTCGGTCGCGGCGGTGCGCTCAAGTCGTCCTGGTACGGCGACTGCCTGCCCAGCCGGGACTTCCCGACCTACGTCGACCTGTACCTGCAGGGCCGGTTCCCGCTCGACAAGTTCGTCACCGAGGAGATCGGGATCGACGGCGTCGAGAAGGCGTTCGAGAAGATGCACTCCGGCGAGGTGCTGCGTTCGGTGGTGGTCCTCTGATGGCCGCTGCCGACTCCGCCATCGGGCACGTCGTGACGTCCGGGACGTTCAACCTCGACGGCGGCAGCTTCGAGGTCGACAACAACGTCTGGATCGTCGGGGACGACTCCGAGGTCTTCGTGATCGACGCCGCGCACGACGCCGACGCGATCGCCGCGGCGGTCGGGGACCGCCGGGTCAAGGCGATCGTCTGCACGCACGCGCACGACGACCACGTCAACCAGGCCCCGGTGCTGGCCGACCGGTTCTCGGCTCCGATCCTGCTGAACCCGGCCGAGCACGTCCTGTGGGACATGACCTGGCCGGACCGCAGGCCCGACGCCGAACTCGCCGACGGTCAGGTGCTCTCCGCGGGCGGGATCGACCTGCGGGTGCTGCAGACCCCGGGGCACTCCCCCGGTTCGTCCTGCCTCTACGCCCCCGAGCTGGGCGTCGTCTTCACCGGCGACACGCTGTTCCAGGGCGGGCCGGGTGCGACCGGGCGGTCGTACTCGAGCTTCGACACGATCATCGAGTCGATCCGGACGACGCTGCTGACCCTTCCCGGTGACACCGAGGTCCGCACCGGCCACGGTGACTCCACGAAGATCGGTGACGAGGCCCCGCATCTGGAGGAATGGATCCGGAACGGGTCCTGACCAGCTCCGTCGGGCCGGGCCCGGCACCGGGCATGTCCGGTGCCGGGCCCGCCGCACGCCGGGACGCCGCCGGCCCACCGCCCCGGCGCCGGGCCTCAACCGGACCGGCGCCGGACCAGCGGTGTGACGCCGAGCAGCACCGCGGCCGCGGTACCGAACGCGGCGAGGTAGCCGAAGGGTTCGGCGATCGCACCCAGGCCGGTGGCGCCGAGACCGGTTCCCGCGTCGAAGGCGATGTTCCACGCCGCGCTGGCCTGGCCGTAGTGCAGCGGGCCGGCCGCCGCGAACAGGGCGACCAGTGCGTCGTTCTGGACGACGCCGAACCCGATCCCGACGGCGGCCGCGCCCGCCACCAGGAGCACCGCGGACAGCGGCGCGGCCAACACCCCGGCCATCCCGGCCCCGGCGATCAGGGTCCCGGCCGGAAGGAGCGCGCCGGGCCGGCCACTGCGGTCGGCCCGGGCCCCGGCGAACCCGCGGCCGAGCAGCGCACCCAGCGCTGTCGCGAACAGCGCCGTGGGGACGGCCGCCGGTGCGCCGGGGACGGCGAGCGGCGCGAAGGTGATCACACCGCCCTGCGCGGTGGAGCAGGCCAGCATCGCCAGCACCGGGGCGGCCGGCAGCCGGTGCCGCGGGGCTCGTGGGTGCCCGGCGAGGCGGGCGGACCGGGAGGGCCGGGCGGACCGGGAGGGCGGGGCGGACGCCGGGCGCCGGGCGGCGAGCCGGCCGCGATGGGGCCCGCGCACGAACGCGACGACCAGTGCGCCGGCCACCGGCGCGATCCCGGCCGCGAGGAACACCCCGGCGAAACCGGTGAGATCGACGACCGCGACCCCGGCCGGCAGCAGTGCGAGCTGGGGCACCCCGACCGCGTAGCCGTAGCGGGCCGAGGCCCGACCGTGCGCGGACGGTTCGACGAGTTCGGCCACCAGCGCGCTGCCGGCGACCGTCGCCATGCCGAAGCCGATCCCGCGCACCGCCGAGACCGCCAGCACCGGCGCGAGCTCCGCGGACAGCGCCAGCAGCGGGGTCGGCAGGCCGAGCAGCAGCGACCCGATGACGAGCACGGCACGGTGCCCCGCCCGGCGCAGCAGCGCCGGGACCAGCAGCTGGGTGCCGACGGTGACCGCCATCAGCACACCGGTGGTCAGCCCGGCGCCGAACGCGCCGGAGCCGCCCCGGGCCACCCACAGCGGCACCACCGGCAGCAGCAGCGCGTACCCGCCGAACCCGAGCGCGGTCGCACCCAGCAACAGCAGGAACGAGGGCGAGGACAGGGAACGGGGCACACCCCACCCTCGCAAGCCGCGTCCGGCGCCCGCCGGTCCGGCCCGTCCCCGTCCCGCCGACGTGGACAGCGGTCAGGCCTGCGGGTCCGGGACCCAGGAGCCGTGGAACCCGGACGGCACCCCGCGCGGCAGCGTCACCCGGGCGACCGGGTCGTCGGCGGGAGCCCGGGCGTCGAGCACGAGCAGTTCGGACGCCCGGCCGTCGCGGGTGGTGGTGATCGAGAGCAGCCATCCGTCGTCCTCGGCGCGGTCCGGTGCGGCGGACGGCACGAACACCGCCTCGCCGGCGACGACGTCGGGGCCGAGCTCGTGCACGGCCAGCTCGTCCCGGACCCGGTCGTGGCGCAGCACCGCGGCGCGGGGCACACCGGACGGGCCGGTACCGGCGGCGATGTCGGCCGCGATGTCGGCGCTGTCCAGGACGGCGTAGGTGTAGCGGTTCGGCCGGCCGACGACGGCGTCGTCGACGGTGGGGAACTCCGGGCCCGCCTCGGAGAGCGCGGTCTCGGTGACCGCGCCGGTGGCCGGGTCGAGCGTCCACCGGTGCAGCGTCGCCTGCCCGGTGGCGGCCGCGGACGCTGCCGGGCCTGCCGGGTCGTCACCGAGCGAGGGCCACATCACGGCGACGTCGGCCGGGGAGTAGCGGGCCCCGTCGACGACGATCCGGCCACGCTCGTCGGTGTGCGCGTTGCCGACGTGGAACACGAAGCACGGGTCGATCTCGAACCAGCGGACCTCGCCCGGCCGCTCCAGCGGCATGACGCCCATGCGGGCGCCGTAACCGTCGTCCCACTGGTAGGGCATGGCACCGGTGAGTGCGATGTCCATCCGGAACGTCATCGGCAGGTCGAGGAAGATCGCGTGCCGCTCGGTGATCGCGAAGTCGTGCATCAACGTCGGCCCCGGCACGGCGATCCCGGCGGAGGCGACGAGCTCTCCCGCGGCGGACACCCGATGGTAGGTGAGGTACGGCGGGGTGAAGCCGTATCCGAAGGCGTGCAGGTCACCGGTGACCGGATCGGTCTTGGGGTGCGCCGTCATCGCGGTGCGCAGCCGCCCGCCGAAGTCCACGGCACCGACGGTCCCGAGATCGGGCGTCACCTCGTAGGGCAGCCCGGCCTCGACGAGTGCGAGGATGCGGCCCGCGTGCGGCACGACGTGGGTGTTGGCGGGTACCGCCGTCAGGTCGGGGGTGCCGTCCGGGGTGAACGGCGGCCTGCCCTCCAGCAGGCCGGTGCGCACCCAGCGGTTGCGGTACCACTCGGCGCGGCCGTCGCGCAGCCGGATCCCGTGCAGCATCCCGTGCCCGGCGAACCAGTGGCCCGGGTCCTCCCCCGGTAACGGGTTGGGGCCGTTACGCAGGTAGCGGCCGGTCAGCTCGGGCGGGAGCGCGCCGCTGACCGGCAGGTCGTGCGCGGTGATCTCGTCCGGGACGGGGGCGAAGTGGCCCTGCAGGTAGTCCGGGACGCGGTCGGTCGTCGTCATGCCGACGAGCATCGAGGTGCCGGATACGACATGTCAATACTTATATGTCGATACTGACACATCAGGCCGAACGGCTAGGCTGCCCGGGTGTCGCTCCCGCACGCCCTGCTCGGACTGCTCGCCCTGCGTCCCGCCACCGGTTACGAGTTGGCCCGCATGTTCGACGGCGACCTGGGGCGTTACGCCTGGCAGGCCGGGCACACCAGCGTGTATCCCGAGCTCGGGAAGCTCGCCGCGCAGGGACTGGCCGAGGTGACCGAGGAGGGCGCACGCGGGGCGAAGACCTACGCCCTCACCGAGGACGGCCGCGCCGAGCTGCGCCGCTGGATGCTGGAACCGCAGCGGCAGGGCAAGGTCCGCAACGAGGGCGTGCTGCGGTTGTTCCTCATCGCGGCGCTCCCCCGGGAGGACGCGCTGGCCGTGCTCGACCGGACCGCCGAGGAGGCCGAACGGGACCTTGCCGAGCTGCGCCAGGTGCGCGCCGAACACCCCGACGACGCGTCCATGCTCGGCGAGCAGGGCATCGGCCAGCTCGCCGCGGAGTTCGGCGTACGCCAGTACGAGACGGTCCGCGACTGGGCCCGGTGGGCGGCGGAGCGGCTGCGCGCCGAGGGATGAACCACGCCGGGCGACGACTCAGCGGGTCAGCCACTCAGCGGGTCAGCGACTTAGCAGGTCAGCGACTCAGCGGGTCAGCGGCTCGGCGGGCCCGCGGTGACCGGGAGAGCGCGACCGGCCCGGCCGGCCGACGACGACCGGCCTGCGGCACCTGCGGATCGGCCAGCCGGTACAGCCGGGAGGCGGTGCCACCGAGCAGCGCCTCCAGCACGTCGTCGTCCAGCTCGGGATAGCGCCCGCGCAGCGGCTCCGGGTAGCGGAAGGTCATCAGGTCCCGGATCAGCCGGGCGGGTCGCACCAGCGGGTAACCGCTGCCGAACATCAACCGGTCCGGTCCGTAGGCGGCGAGCAGCTCCCCCAGCGCCGCCGCGGCAGGCCCCGGGTTGCGGCGCAACGCGATCAGCAGGTCGGTGAGCAGCACGTAGACGTTCGGCAGCCGGGCCAGGCGGGTCAGCGCAGCGGTCGGCGCACTCGCCGCGCCGAGCACGAACCGGACCCGGGGCAGCGCGGCGGCGAGCTCCCGGACCTCGGCGAGGTCGACGGCACCGGCGGGCAACGGCCCCGCCGTCCGGGCCCGGACCGGCAGCGCGGACCCCGCCCGGACCGGTTCCGCCCAGGACGGCCAGCGCGGGCGCGGCGCCGCCTCCCCCGCCTCGACGACGCCGGCGTGCGCCCACTCCGGTGCGGCCGCCGGCGGTCGCGCGGTCGGTGCCACTCCGATGTGGACGACGCCCGCGCCGGCCTGCTCGGCCCGGATCAGCGTGCGGCGCAGCCAGGACGCGCGCAGCGACACCGCGGTCTCCGGTCGCCGCGACGGCAGCACGGTCAGCGCGCGCAGCCCGCCCCGGGTGACCTGGGCCCCGATCCCGCGGGCCCGGTCCCGGTCGGCCGGGTCGAGCTCCCCGGCGAGCACGAGCCGGCCCGGATGTTCCTGGGCCAGCTCGGCGTGCCAGGCCGGGGCCGCGAACCCGAGCACGAACAGGTCGTCGAAGGTCGCCGGGACGAGGACGGCGCGGTCCACCGCCGAGAGCACGTGCGCGGCCAGTGCTTCCTTGGTGACCAGACCGAACGAGTCCGCGGACAGCGGCCGCGGCGACGGGTCGACCATCCGGTGCCGGTGGTGCAGGTCGGCGACGAACTGCTCACCGGCCGGACCCGCCTGGTTGTGCGGGCGCCCGTCCCAGCCGTGGACCTGGGCGTCCACGACGAACGAGACGCCGGCACCCCCGCAACACCGGTCCACCACGACCACCTCTCCACTCTCACGGACCGGCCCGGCACGCGCTCGGCGTGCCGGGCCGGCAATGCGGTGCGCCCTCGGCAGATCAGCCGACGGAGGGGCCGAGGCCCATCGACTGCGGGGTGCTCGAGTCCGGGCTGGGCTG
Source organism: Pseudonocardia sp. NPDC049635 (assembly GCF_040659795.1). Taxonomy (NCBI): domain Bacteria; kingdom Bacillati; phylum Actinomycetota; class Actinomycetes; order Pseudonocardiales; family Pseudonocardiaceae; genus Pseudonocardia; species Pseudonocardia sp. NPDC049635. The sequence goes on along the minus strand of NZ_JBFAON010000032.1, from coordinate 21,615 downwards.
CGGGATGCCCTCGTCCAGCTCACCGAACTCGGTCATCAGCGCCTTGTTCCAGGGCGTGACCTCCTCGGCCACCAGCGAGTTGGTCGTCAGGATCAGACCGGCCACCGAGGCGCCGTTCTGCAGCGCGGACCGCACCACCCGCAGCGGGTCGATGATCCCCATCTCGACCATGTTCCCGTAGCGGCCCTCGAGGGCGTCGAAACCGGAGTCGGCGTCCAGCGCACTGACCTGCTTGACCACCTCGTCGCCGTCGTAACCGGCGTTGGAGGCGATCAGGTGCACCGGCTCGGTCAGCGAGTGCCGGACGATCTCCACACCGATCCGGTAGTCCCCGGTCACGTCGAGCTCGTCCAGCGCGGGCTCGGCGTGCAGCAGCGCCGCGCCGCCGCCCGCGACGATGCCCTCGGCGACCGCGGCCCGGGTGGCCTGCAGCGAGTCGTCGACCCGGTGCCGGATCTCTCGGGCCTCGGCGTTGGTCGGCGCGCCGACCGAGATGATGGCGGCCTTGCCGGAGAGCCGGGCGATCCGGTCGGAGAAGAAGTCCTCGTCGGTGCCGATGGTCGCCCTGGCGAGCTCGGCGCGCAGCTGCGACAGCCGGTGCTCCAGCTTCTGCCTGTCCCCGTGCCCGCCGATGATCGTGGTGTTCTCGCTGGTCACCCGGATCTGGGTGGCCCGGCCGAGGTGGGCGATGTCGATCTGCTCCAGGGAGAACGACGAGCTCTTCGAGTGCACCTGGCCGCCGCACAGCGCGGCCATGTCCTCCAGCAGGTGGATGCGCTTCTCGCCGAAACCGGGTGCCTTGATCGCGACGGCCTGGAAGTGGCCGTTCACGTGGTTGTGCACCAACATCTGCAGCGCGGTGCCCTCGACCGTCTCGGCGATCACGACGAGCGGGCGGCGCTCGTTGCGCATGATCCGGTCCAGCACCGGCATGATCTCCTGGACGTCCTTGATGCGGCCCGCGGAGAACAGGATGTAGGGGTCGTCGACGACCGCCTCGAGCGTGCCCGGGTTGGTCACCATGTAGGGCGAGACGTAGCCGTTGTCGAACTCGAAGTCCTCGACGAAGTCGACCGAGACGCCGGGGACCGGGTTGTCGTCGACGGTCACCACGCCGTCGTCGCCGACGGTGTGCAGCGCCTTGGCGACGACGCTGCCGATCGACCAGTCGTCGTTGGCCGAGATGGAAGCGACGCGGGCGTAGTCCTCCTCGGTGCTGACCGGGTGCGACACGGTCTGCAGGCGGTCGACGAGCGCGCCGACCGCGATGTCGATGCCGCGCTTCACCAGCACCGGGTTGCCGCCGCGCTCGATGGCGAGCATGCCCTCCCGGACGATCGCCTGGGCCAGCACGGTGGCGGTGGTGGTGCCGTCACCGACGGTGTCGTTGGTCTTGACCGCGGCTTCCTTGACCAGCTGGGCGCCCATGTTCTCGAACGGGTCGCGCAGGTGGATCTCGCGGGCGATCGTCACGCCGTCGTTCGTGACCTCGGGCGAGCCCGTGATCTTCTCCAGGATGACGTTGCGGCCCTTCGGGCCGAGCGTGCTCTTGACGGCTTCGGCCAGCTGGTCGACGCCGGCCTGCAGCAGGTGCCGGCCCTCGGCGCCGAAGCGGAGTTCCTTGGCCATGGTGGGTGTCCTCCCGGAGGAATGGGTTGGTCCAGTGCGCGGGTGCGGATCAACGCAGAGTGCTCGGTGACCGAGCGGCGCCGCACCGCCCGAGCCGGCTCGGGCCTGGCGGGACCGCGCCGGATGCTGTCGTCATCAGCCCCGGGCGGTGCGGCGCGTCAGTGCCCGAGGATCAGTCCACCGGCTTCAGGTCGAAGTCGATGTACTCGGCGGCGTCCTCGGGGTTGGCGAACATGATCGTCTTGTCGTCGAGGTGGACCATCCGCCCGTAGTGGGTGGACATGTTCTCCTCGAACTCGGCGGCGTCGAACCAGCCCTCCTCCTGGCCGGCCTCCTCGTCCATCGCGGCGTAGTCGACCTCGAACATCCCCTCGGCGTCGACCCGGATCATCGAGGGCAGGTGGGTGACCGTGACGTTGTCCTGGCGGTCCAGAACGGTCGCGATGACCGCGCCGATCTGGTTGTTCATCAGGGTGAAGCCGCACATGTTCGATGCGGTGCTGTCCTGCTTGAACGGCGAGTCGGTGCTGGTCATCACTGCTTCAGCTCCTCGGGAACGTCGAGTCCGAGATCGGTGCAGATCCCGGCGAAGCGGCTCTTGGCGCGGTCGAGGGAGTCCTCGAACGTCGGCGGCTTCGAGTCGGACTGGGACCACATCGGCTGCATCGTGCGGGCGGCCTCGAGTGCCTGCGGCACGTAGGTGCGCAGCCAGCCGCCCATGAGCTCGCGGTTGTGCGCGGCGAACTCCCGGTCCTGGGTGAGCGGCGCGAAGCAGGCCACGGTCCAGCGCAGGTCGCGCTGGGCGTAGTCGTACTCACCGGCCCCCATGACCGTCGGGGTGACGAAGTCGCCGTTGGTGGCCGCCGACTGCATCACCAGGTTGGACCGGAACAGCTCGCCGATCAGCGGCTCGAACACCACGTTCGCCGCGAAGACCGCCTCGGCCCAGTCGTCCTGGACCGCGGTGAGCGCCTCGGTCAGCTTGCGGGCGCCCTGCCACTCCGGCGCGTTGTCCCAGGCGTCGAGGTGGGCGCTGCCGTCGAACTCCTCGATCTCCTCCGACAGCGTCAGGTTGTACAGCGCCAGGTCCTGCGCGAAGCGGATCTTGCGGGTCGAGTTCGCGGCGAGCGCCGTGTTGTGCATGTTGGTCGGCGCCGAACGCTCGTTCGCGGCGAACACGTACAGGCCCAGGATGTGCTCGATGTGCATCCAGGCACCGACGTTGCGCTCGACGAAGCGAGTCCAGTTCGAGTTCCACAGCTGGAACGCCTTGGCGTTGCGGGCGTTCTCGATGTTCTGGGTGAGCTGGCGGACGACGTTCGCGTTGTACCGGAAGAGGGACTGCTCCCACTCCTCGTTCGGGTCGCGGAACTCGTGCCAGCCGTGCGCCGGCCAGTTCTTGACGTGCAGGCCACCGGTGCCGGGGCCGCGCTGCGGCTCGGGCTCGTCGACGCCCCAGGCCTTCAGCTTCGTCCAGTGCAGCGGGTAACCCCCCTCACCGTTGGCGAAGCCGTAGATCCAGCCCTGGGCGAGGTAGTGCCGCGGGTCCGGCTGGACCTCGACGGTGGTGTCCTCGTAGAGGGTCTGCTTGCGCTTGGCCGGGCTGTAGTAGTTGTAGCGGCGCGCGTTCGAGCTCGAGTCCGGGAACTCGCGTGCCCCGGCCTCCGCGTCGGTGAAGACGGGCTTGGGAACGCTGCGCTGCGAACCGGACGTGGTGTCCTGCGTGGTGGTGGACGGTGCCATTAGGGTCCGACCTCGCCTTCTTGTTCACCGGTCGTGGTGAACTTGTCGTAGAAGATGTTGTTCTCGCTCACACCCAGCTGGGTCAGCGTCGCGATCGCCGCGTCGACCATCGGTGGCGGACCGCAGACGTAGGCATCGACTCCCTTCAGATCGGTCTCGTGCGCCTTGACCACGTCGGTGATCAGACCCGTCTCGCCGGCCCAGTCGGCGCCGTCCGGTTCGGACAGTGCCGGGACGAACCGGAAGTTCTTGAGCTGCGGTGCGAGCTCCGCGATCTCCTTCTCGAAGCAGAGGTCGTTCACCGTGCGGGCGCCGTAGTAGAAGGTCGCCTGCCGCTCCACCCCGCCCTCGGCCATCGCGCGGAGCAGGCCGAGCACCGGGGCCATCCCGGCCCCGCCGCCGACGAAGAGCAGCCGGGAGGAGCGGTTCTGGCGGAGCGTGAACGTGCCGAACGGGGCCTCGACCGCGAGCCGGTCGCCGGGCTGTGCGCGCTCGTCGAGCCAGGTGCCGAACAGGCCGCCCGGATAGACCTTGATCACGAACTCGAACAGGCCGTCCCGGTTGGGCGTGTTGGCCATGGAGAACGAGCGGCTCTCCTCGGTTCCGGGGCACACCAGGTCCATGTACTGGCCGGGGAAGAACTTGATCTCGTTCGGTTCGACGAGCTTCACCGTGAGGTGCCGCATGTCGTGGGTGACCTTCTCCACCGACACGACCTCGACCGTGCCCGTGGTCAGCGGCAGACCGGACCGGATGATCTCCTCGTCGTAGTTGAGGAGCTCGATCACCAGGTCCTCGTAGGCGTGCGCCCGGCAGAGCAGGGTCGAGCCCTCGTCCTTCTCGTAGTCCGGCAGCGCGAACGTCGAGTAGCTGTCGTACTCGATGTCCTCTCCCTCGAGGACGAACGACTTGCAGGCCGCGCACTGGCCTTCCTTGCAGCCGTGCATGAGCTGCACACCCTGCTCGGCGGCCGCACGGAGGATGTTCTGGTCCTCGTCGACCTCGATCTCGATGCCGACCGGTTCGAACCGCACGACGTGTTTGTCACCCACGGTCTACGGACCACCTCTCTGGCGTGCACATCACCGCACCATTGGGGCGAAAAGCGACAATTCGGACAATTAACAGCATGTGAGCCGCGCCCGTCCCGCGGAGGGAGGGCCCGGGGTGGGCCCGGCCGGGGAAGACGACCCCCCGGCCGGGCCGCGGAGAGAGGGCACCCGCTGTGGATCAGCGGGTTCCCCCTCCCCTCGCCTGACCCGCGCTCAGGCGTCGGTGGGAGCCGGACGTCCGCCCGGCCCCTGACGGTTGTAGTCCGCCACGAACGCCTCGCGCTCGGAGTCGCTCATCTCGTTGAGGATGACGTTGGGACTCTGGAGCACCGGCATGCGCCGCATGTGGTCCAGGGTCCACATCTTCTTCGGGTCGAGATCCAGGTGCGGCTGAGCGGTCAGGGTCTTGCCGTCGTCACGGACGAAGCCCATGTCCTGGACGACGTCCGCCCAGTTCCAGCCGTGGTAGAGCGTCTCCCACTCGCGGTGACCCACGAGCTTGCCCATGTTCGGGGTCTCGCGGCCCTGGTACACGGGACGGAACGCCTCGGCGTCGGTCCAGCGGCAGACCTCGTGGCAGTAGGTCCGCCACTGGCCGTCCACCTTGTCGACCACCATGTCCTCGCGGACCAGGCACGGGACCATGCAGGTCCAGCACCGGTGCGGGTACACGTAGTTGACGTCCTCGGCGACGATCGCGTGGTGACCGTTCGGCTTGGCGAGGCGGTTGTAGTTCTCCCACCACTTGCCGTACCGGTCGTACCAGCCCGGGTACTTGTGCTCGAACCACTCGAAGTCGGTGTCGGTCATGCCGTCGATCCGCCAGTAGTTGGCGCACCAGCCGGTGGCGAAGAACTGCGCGACCTCGTGGACGTAGCCCTTGTTCCAGATCTGGTTCCAGGACTCCTCGACCAGGTCGTGCGGGATGACCAGGCCGTACTTCTCCAGCGGCAGCAGGTACGAGCGGTAGTAGTCGTCGTAGATCCACCGCCGCCACATCTCCGCGTAGGACTCGCGGTCCTTGCGGCGGTCCTTCGTGCCGTACTCGATGAAGGTACCGATCGCGGCGTCGACGACCCGGTGGTTGTTCCACCACGCGTAGCGCAGGTCGCGCTCGAGCAGCTGACGGTTGTCCTCGTCGGACAGCGCCATCAGCAGGGTCGCGTAACCGTTGGAGATGTGCCGCGACTCGTCGGACTGCACCGAGTGGAACACCGTCGGCAGCAGGTAGTCACCGTTCGCCGCCGCCTCGGCCGGCATGGCGACGAACAGCGTGTTCGTGAACGCGGTCTCGGCGACGATCGTCAGGTAGATCGAGGCCGCGGTGATCGCGTCACCGGTGATGAACCCCTCCGCGAACTGGCGGCCGATGGTGCCGCAGTAGTCCGACTGGAAGTTCCGCAGCGAGTTGTTGAAGCCCGCCGGGTCGATGTAGTTGTTCATGTACAGGCGCTTGAGGTTCTGCTGGATCGTCGAGTGCCGAACCTCGTCGATCATCTGGATCGCCTGGCCGTTGTGCAGCTCCGGGTTCGGAACCACGTGGAACAGCATCGGCATCGAGCGCGCCGCCGAGATCTCCGGCAACGGGATGATCGACAGGAAGAGCTTCTGCCACTCCAGCCAGCGCTCCTGCACCTGCCGGAACATGTTGCCGCGGATGGCACCGTCCTGGGCGCCGTAGACGCGGTGGTCCTTCTCCTCCTCCATCGGGAAGTAGGACCGCAGGACCTGCTTGAGCGGGTCCTTCTTGGCGGCCTTCCGGAAGGTGTAGTCGGTCCCGTACTTCATGTACGGCTCGTGGTACTGCGGCTCCCAGGAGAGCTCCTGGATCTTCTGGTGAGCCTTTGCCAAGCTCTGCCGACTCACGTCGTCTCCTCACGGTGGTGGGTGGTGGTCGGATTCGGTCCAACCGGTCGTGCGTCGTTCGCGGCGGCCGCCGGCGGCGTGCGCCCCGCGGGTCCCCGGATCCGTCCGGGGAGAGCGCCTGTCGTGTCGGTCCGCCTCGCCCGACCGCCGGACCACGGGGCGAGCGCGGGTGCCCCGGGTGGAGATCGGTCACGGGCCGGCGGCTACTCGGGGGGCGCGAGTGGATCCCGCGGCCCCGGTGCCGTTCGTCCCGTGCTGCGAATCACACCGGCTCGGCAGGGGGTCTGAGGTCTCAATATGAGACGCTGCAAAACGGTCACGTCTGGTGATCTTGCTCTCACGGCGCGTACCGTCGTCGTCACACCCGCCTCCGGAGCAGGTCACCGCTGCTCAGCCGTCGGTTGCGGGGTGTGAGTCCCGATCACGACGCAGGCGAGGAGGCCACCCGTGACATCCCTGCCCGATGGTGTGCAGGGCGGTACCGGATCGGTGCGGACCGCAGACCCGCGCAGCTCCGGTGGCGGCCAGCCGAGTGCGCTCGTCGCAGCAGAGCGGGTCGCAGCGGCGCGAGAGGCGTTCCTGCATCGCGACACCGTGTCGCCCGAAGCCGTCCGCGCCCCGATCCTGGCCTCCTGGATCCGGTCCCGTGACATGGACGTCCCGGCCGACTCGATCGAGCTCGCCGAGCGCAAGTGCGAGACCGACGGGCCGCTGACCAGAGCGGCGACGCCGATCGTCGCCGACCTCGCCGACCAGTTCGCGACCGAGCCGGTCAGCCTGATCCTCTGCGACCAGGACGGCGTCGTCCTCGACCGCCGGACCGGGGACACCGCACTGCGCCAGCACCTCGACCGCGTGTGGCTGGCGCCCGGCTTCTCCTACGCCGAACGCCACGTCGGCACGAACGGGATCGGCACCGCGCTCGAAGGGCGCCGGCCGACCGAGGTCTTCGGCCACGAGCACTTCGTCGAGCACCTGGAGGACCTGGCCTGCGCCGGGGCCCCGATCCGGCATCCGGTGACCGGGAAGATCCTCGGCGTGGTCGACCTGACGTGCTGGCGCAAGGAGGCGAACGCGCTGATGATGGCGACCGCGGCGACCACCGCCCGCCGGATCGAGGAGGCGCTGCTGGCCGCCTCCGGGCGCCACGAGCTGACCCTGCTGCACGACTATCTCGCCGCGGTGCAGCGGGCCGGGAACACCGCCGTGCTCGCCGTCGGCGACGACCTGGTCATGATGAACGACCGGGCCCGCGAGCTCATCGCGCCGTCGGACCAGGTCCCGCTGCTGGCCGGTGCCACCGACGCGTTGCGCTCGGGGCGCAGCCGCCAGCTCGTCGTCGACCTGCCCAGCGGCGCGACGGCCCGGGTGCAGTGCCGCCCGAGCTGGGTGGAGGGCGGCTCCACGGGCGGGGTCCTCCAGGTGACCCTGACCCACCGCGAGGCGCCGGGTCCCCGCGGCTCGCACCCGACGATCACCACGGCGCTGCCGACCGCGGTCGGTTCCGGCGCACTGTGGACGAAGTGCGCCCAGGCGGTCGATCGGCACCTCCGCAAGAACGAGTGGGTGGTGCTGGAGGGTGAGCCGGGATCGGGGCGGACCACGCTGGCCAGGGCCACCCACCACCTGCACTCCCCCGCAGGCCACGTCCGGGTGCTCGACGCGGCCGACTTCTCACCCCGCTGGCTGGCCGAGGTCACCGACGAGCTCGCCGGTGGCAGCGGGACGCTGGTGCTCCGCGAGGTCGACACGCTGTCCCCGGCCGCGGCGAGCGCGCTGACCGACGCGTTGGAGCCGCAGCGGGAGTCGACCGACCACGAGCGCCCATGGGTGGTCGCGACCCGCGGTCCGGTGCCCGAGGACGGTGCCGACCCTCCGGAGCTGACCGAGCTGCTGGGCGCGTTCCCGCGGACGATCGAGGTGCCGCCGCTGCGTCATCATGTCGAGGACGTCGCCGAGCTCGTGCCCTACCTGCTGGCCCGGCTGACCCGTGGCGCCGACCTGACCTGCTCGCCGGAAGCGCTGCGGGTGCTGATGCGCAACCGCTGGCCGGGCAACGTCGACCAGCTCTACCAGGTGCTGCGCAAGGTCGTCGCCCGCAGGCGGACCGGCGTGATCCGGGTCGAGGACCTCCCGCCGGAGACCCGGGCGCTCACCCGCCGCGTGCTCACGCCGCTGGAGTCGATCGAGTGCGACGCCATCGTCGACGCGCTGCTCGACGCCGACGGCAACAAGGCCGAGGCCGCCCGCCGGCTCGGGATGAGCCGGGCCACGATCTACCGCAAGATCCGTGGCTACGGCATCGCGATGCCCGAGGGAGTGTCGGCGTCCGGGTAGCGTGTGCGATATGTCCGATCCGCTCCCGCGCAACCCGCTCGTGCGGGCGTTGGCGTTCCCGGCGGGCACCCCGCCACCGCTGCTGGTGCTGATCCTGCTGAGCGCCACCATGGTCGGGGTGTTCTTCGTGCCGCTGACGCTCCCGGACGCGACCCCGGGCTGGGTCCGGGCGCTCGTCGGGATGCTGGTGGTGCTCGGGCTGATGGTGGCGACCGCAGCCCTGCTCCGCCACGCGGTGGCCCGCGGACGGGAGCGGGGGCCGCGGCCGTGAGCGGGGCGGGCCCGTCGCGGCCCGGCTCCGCGCTGGGCCGGGCCTTCACCCTGCCCGACGCTGTGCCGGGCTGGCAGCGGGTGCTCGTCGGCCTCGTCTCCGCGGCCCTGGTACTGGTCGCGGTGGTGTGGCTGGCCCCGGCAGGCACACCGGCCTGGCTCTACGCGGTGGTGGGTTGGCTCGGTGTCCTCGCGCTCGGCGCCGTCGCCTCGGCGCTGCTGCGCCGCTTCCACCCGGCGGTGCGCCGCGCGGACGGCGACCACCCCGGCTGACGACCGGTGGGGTGCGGGCGCCGGGAGGGGTGATCTACCGTCGCCCGGCATGCACCCGGACACCCCGCCGCCCTGGCCGGATTCCGCCTTTCCGGCGGACCCCTACCCCGGATCGCGGCCGGGCGTCTCGTTCCTCCACGACGGCGCCCACGACGGGGGATCGACCACTCCCCTCACGGCCGACCCCACCGCGCCGTCCGGATGGCGGGCCGACGGCCGATGCCTCGACGGCCTGCTCGCCCGATCGGGTGCCGTTCCGCTCGCCGGCCGGGTACCGGTGCTGGCCTACGGGTCGAACGCGAACCCGGAGAAGATCAGCTGGATGCGGGAGCACCGGGGGCTCACCGGCCCGGTCGTCGCGCTACAGGTCCGGGTCGAGGGGCTGGCCGCCGTCTGGTCGGCCGGCCGGCGGGTGGTGGACGACCAGCGGCCCGCCACCCTCGCGGCCGTCCCGGGCGCTGTCGAGGAACACGTCGTCTGGCTGGCGGCACCGGACCAGTTCACGGCGCTCGACGCGGTCGAGGGACGTACCGCGGCGCCGCCCCGCTACCGCCTGGCCCGGATCGCCACCGGATCGGTCACGATCCCCGAGACCGGCGCGGTGCTGGACCGCCCGTACGCCTACGTCGCACCCGGCCGCCCCACCGGTGTCGCGCGCACCGACCGGCGCCCGCTGCTGGTGCACGGCGCACCGGTGCGGTGCGCGCAGGTCGGCCAGGCGGACGCGGCGGTACTGACCGGCGCACCGGGTGCGGACGGACTGGACGCCCGCACGGTGACCGGGGCCCCCGATCCGGACGGATGGCCGCCGCGGATCTTCGTCTACGGATCGCTGATGCCCAGGCAGCGCGCCTGGCCGCTGGTGCGCGGGCACGCCGACCCCGGGACGCTGCCGCGGCCGGCGTTCCTGCCCGCCGGGGGCGTCGCCGACACCGGGCGCGGCTATCCCGCCCTGAACCTGGACGGGAACTCGGGCGTCCCGGGTTATGTCGTCGAGCTCGCCGACCCGGTGCTCGCGCTGCCGGCACTGGACGGTTACGAGGGCCCCGAGTACCGACGGATCCGGGTGGTGCTCGACGACGGGGCCGTCTGCTGGGCCTGGCTCTGGACGGCCCCGCGGGACGGGCACGTGCCGCTGCCCGGTGGCTGGGCCGCCCGCCGCTGACCGGGCGCCGGGTCCGGTGGGCACCGGACCGGCACCCGGTGTCCGGGTCAGCCGCGTGCCTTGGCCGCCAGCCGAGCCTCGTGTTCGGCGAGACCGGGGATCTCCCGGCCACCCAGCGACGAGCCCTTCGTCTCGATCACGAAGTAGAGCGCGACCAGCCCGATGGCCGAGGCGCCCATCATGAAGTACGCCGGGACGAGCAGGTCGCCCGTCGACTCCACGAGCGCCTCGCTCGCGACCGGCGCCCATCCCCCGAAGATCGCGGTCGCCACGTTGTAGGAGATCGCCATCCCGGCGAACCGGACATGGGTCGGGAACATCGCCGGGAAGGTCGCCGAGATGGTGCCCAGCTGCAGCGCGTAGACCAGCCCCAGCACGGTGAACCCGACCACCGCCCAGCCGAAGCTGACCCCCATGAGCATGTACATCGGGATCGCCAGGACGAACACCCCGGTCATCGAGATGAGCCAGCAGGGTTTGCGCCCGATCCGGTCGGACAGTGACCCGGCCATCGGGATGAAGACCATCATGAGGGCCCCGCCGAGCACACCGACCAGGGTAGCGTCGTCGGCGTTCATCCCGATGGTGCCCTGTAGATAGGTCGGCATGTAGGTGAGCAACACGTAGTTCGTGACGTTCAGCGCGATGACCAGGCCGAACAGGGTGATGATCGGCTTGTTGTAGTCGACCAGCAGGCGCTTGAGCGCGCCCGTGGCCGCCGCCTCCGTCTGCCCGCTCTCCTCCAGCTCGCGGAACACCGGGGTGTCCTCGAGCTTGCTCCGGATGTACAGACCGATCAACGCCAGCGGCAGCGCCAGCAGGAACGGGATCCGCCAGCCCCAGCTGTTCATCGCGTCGTCACCGATCGCGGCGGTGAGACCGAAGACGACGAGCGCGGCCAGCGTGAGGCCGGCCATCGTGCCGAACTCGAGGAAGCTGCCCCAGAAGCCGCGCTTGCGGTCCGGGGAGTACTCCGCCATGAAGGTCGCGGCGCCGCCGTACTCACCGCCGGTGGAGAAGCCCTGCACCACCCGCAGCAGGATCAGCAGGATCGGCGCGAGCACGCCGATGGTCTCGAAGGTCGGCAGGATGCCGATCAGGAAGGTCGCGACACCCATCAGGATGATGGTCATCGCAAGGACCTTCTGCCGGCCGATCCGGTCGCCCAGCGGCCCCCACACGATCCCGCCGAGCGGGCGCAGCACGAATGAGACGGCCAGCCCGAGCAGGGCGAAGAGCCGCTCGTAGTCTCCCGGGAAGAAGTTCGCACCGATGATCACCGCGACGTATCCGTAGACGCCGTAGTCGTACCACTCGGTGGCGTTTCCGATCGCCGACGCGGCGACCGCTCTGCGCAGGACCGACGGCTCGGCCTGGCCGTCTATGTCCGTTTTGCCGGGGTCGGCCGGAACCGAGGACATTCGATGCACCCCCATTTCGAAATGTGTACCGCAACGCCGAAACACATTTCGTTACATAATCGACATATTCTCGGGCTTTGTGCCGCGGGGAGCTTACAGAGCGAAATCGAAAACTGCCACCCCACGCAACGAACACCATCTGCCCGTGGGCGCGAACCCGTGTAGCGTCGCCGCCGTGCTGGCGATCGACGGGCTCGCCAAGCGGTTCGGCACCGCGACGGCCCTGCAGGACGTGACGTTCGTGGTACGCCCCGGTGAGCTCTTCGGTTTCGTCGGCGGCAACGGGGCGGGCAAGACGACCACCATGCGCATCGTGCTCGGCGTGCTCGAACCGGACGCCGGGTCGGTCTCGTGGCAGGGATCGCCGGTCGATGCCGCGATGCGTCGCCGGATCGGGTATCTGCCCGAGGAGCGCGGCCTCTACCCGAAGATGCGGGTCACCGAACAGCTCGTGTACCTGGGCCGGCTGCACGGGGTGCGGCGCGCCGCGGCGATCGCCGCCGCCGATCGCTGGACCGACCGGCTCGGACTCGCGGCGCGCCGCGGTGACGAGGTCCAGAAGCTGTCGCTGGGCAACCAGCAGCGGGTGCAGCTGTGCGCCGCGCTGGTGCACGACCCGGACCTGTTGGTGCTCGACGAGCCGTTCTCCGGGCTGGACCCGACGGCCGTCGACACCATGAGCGACGTGCTGCGCGAACAGGCCGCGACCGGGACCCCGGTGATCTTCTCCTCGCACCAGCTGGAGCTGGTGGAGCGGCTCTGCGACCGGGTGGGGATCATCTCTGCGGGCCGGATGGTCGCCGTCGGCTCGGTCGAGGAACTGCGCTCGGCCGGCGGCGACCGCTACGACGTCGTCGGGCCTCCCCCCGGGTGGGCCGACCGGCTGCCGGGTGTGACGGTGCTGGACACGACCGGCGACCGGACCCGCGTCGAGCTGGCAACCGGAGCCGACGACCAGGATCTGCTCGCCGCGGCGCTGGCGGCCGGGCCGGTACGCGCGTTCGGGCCGTACCGGCCGCCGCTGACCGAGCTGTACCGCGACGCCGTCGCCGACCGGGTCCCCGGCGGAGCGACCGAATGATCGGACCGGCTGCCACGATCGCCCTGGTCGCCCGCCGGGAGATCACCACCCAGGTCCGCTCCCGGACCTTCCTCGTCGGGCTGGCGCTGATGCTCGTCGTGTTCGGCGGTTACGGTGCGGTGTTCGCGTTCGTCGGCGCCCAGACCTCGGAGTCGTCGCTGGTCCTGCAGGGCCCGGCCGGTGAGCTGCGGCAGGACCTGCAGGCCGCCGGTGACCGGCAGGGGTTCGTGCTGCGGCTCACCGAGGCGGGCGACCGGGCCACCGGGGAGTCGATGGTCCGCTCCGGCGAGGCCGACGCGATGCTCACCGGCGCGCCGGGCAGCTACCAGCTCGTCGGCCGCGACGACGTCGGCGGCGCCCTGCGCGCGCTGGTCACCGAGGTCGTCGAGCAGCGGGCGGTCAGCGATGCGCTGACCGCGGCCGGTGCCGACCCGGCGCAGATCACCGAACGGTCGGCGGTCGGCGTGCGCACCCTCGAACCCCAGGACGCCGAACGCGGCCAGCGGGTCGTCATCGCGCTGGCAGTGACGTTGCTGCTGTTCTTCTCGGTCACCGCCTACGGCGCTGCGGTGTCCCAGGGTGTGGTCGAGGAGAAGTCCAGCCGGGTCGTCGAGCTGCTGCTGGCCACCGTCGCGCCCGGCCACCTGCTCGCCGGGAAGGTACTCGGGCTGGGCCTGGTCGGGCTGTTGCAGCTGGTCGTCCTCGGCGGGATCGGGACGGCCGTCGCGCTCGCCACCGGCGTGCTCGCGGTGCCCGCGCTGCTGCTCGGGATGCTGCCCACGGTGATCGCGTGGTACCTGGTCGGCTTCTTCCTCTTCGCGACGCTCTACGCGGCGGCCGGGGCGCTGGTGTCCCGGCAGGAGGAACTGCAGTCGGTGACGGCACCGATCGCGGTGCCGCTGCTGCTGCCGTTCCTGCTCGCGGTCGCGATACTGCCGACCGACCCGCGGAACCCGGTGGCCACGGTGTTGTCGTTCGTTCCGTTCTTCTCCCAGACCCTGATGCCGGCCCGGACCGCGCTGGGCGTGACCGCGTGGTGGGAGCCGCTGGTCGCGCTGCTGATCGCGTTGGCGGCGCTGGCCGGGATGGTCGCCCTCGCCGCGCGGGTCTACCGGAACTCGATCCTGCGGACCGGTGCCCGCGTCTCCTGGCGGGAGGCGCTGCGGGTCACCCCCGGGCGTTCTTGACGAGCTCGTAGCGGTCCAGCGCGTCCCTCCGCTCGGCGCGGTGGTCGAGCATCGGCTCCGGGTAACCGTCCGGGATCCCGCCGGGCAGTCTCCACGGCTGGTGCACCGCCTTGCCCTCGACGCCGGCCAGCTCCGGCACCCAGCGCCGGACGTAGTCGCCGTCGGGATCGAACCGCTCCCCCTGGGTGATCGGGTTGAAGATCCGGAAGTACGGCGAGGCGTCCGTCCCGGAGCCGGCCGTCCACTGCCAACCGTGCTGGTTGGACGCCAGGTCACCGTCCACCAGCAGCGTCATGAAGTGCCGCGCACCCCACCACCACGGCAGGTGCAGGTCCTTCACCAGGAACGACGCGACCACCATCCGCAGCCGGTTGTGCATCCACGCCGTCGCGCGCAGCTGACGCATCCCGGCGTCGACGATCGGGAAGCCGGTCCGCCCCTCCCGCCAGCGGTCGAAGTCGGCGCGGGCGTCCTTCCCGGTGCGCAGCGGCAGCCGGTCGAACGCCCGGTCGTAGTTCCCCCTGGCCGAGTCCGGGCGCCGGTACAGCACGTCGGCGTAGAACTCGCGCCAGGCGATCTCGGAGCGGAAGGCCGACACCGAGTCCCCGCGCCGCCGGTCCAGATCGGCGAGCAGTGTGCGCGGGTGCACGCAGCCGTACTTGAGGTAGGGCGACATACCGGAGGTGCCTGCCTTCGAGGGAATGTCGCGGTCGGTGCCGTAGTGCGCGACACCGTCGTCGAGGAACTCCGCCCAGCGCGCGAGCGCCGCTCGCTCGCCCGGTTCCGGCAGGTCGGCGTCGCACGGCTCGTCGTCCGGGATCCGTACCGCGCGCGGGCCCCCGCCGGAGTCCGAGGGGTCGATCCAGCTGCAGCTGGACGCGTCGGTCCGGGCGGGGGCGCGCCGGCCGTGGTCGGCCCAGGCCCGGCTGAACGGGGTGAACACCTTGAACGGTCCGCCGGTGCTCTTCTCCACCCGGCCGGGTGCGACCGCGTACGGCGAACCGGTGCGGACCAGCTCGGCGCCGTCGTCGGCGAGCGCCTTCTCCACCCGCTCGTCGCGCTCCCGGCCGTAGGGCCCGAAGTCGGCCGCGACGTGCACCGTGGTCGCCCCGACCGCGGCCGCCACCCCCGGGACCGCGCCGGCCGGATCCCCCCTGACGACCAGCAGCCGCCCGCCGAGCGACTCGTCGAGCGCGCGCAGGCAGCCGTACAGGAAGTTCGTCCGCGCCGCACCGGAGGGCCCCAGCAGCGCCGGGTCCAGCACGAACAGCGCGAGCGCGCGGTCGGCCGCGTCCGCGGCGGCGAGGAAGGTGGGCTGGTCGGCGACCCGCAGGTCGCGCCGGAACCAGACGACAGCGGTGCTCGGCGCCATGCTGGCCGACGCTAGCGCCGCAGCGGCCACCCCGCGCGCCGACGCACATCCGCCCGCCGGCACCCCGGTGCGCGCCGAGATGCAGATGGGCGGGAGTTCTCGATCACTCGGGCCCGCTGAGCTGCATCTCGGCGGGCGGGCGGGCGCGGCGGCCGGTGCAGCACGGGCCGGGCCGGGCCGGGCCGGGGCAGCGCGGGCCGGGGCAGCGCGGGCCGGGGCGGGCGCGGTGGGTGTGGGACGGCGGGACGGCACACGAACGGCCCCGCCGGTCGGCGGGGCCGTTCGGGTTCGGGCGCTACCCGGTCAGCGCTGACCCACCGGGACGTAGGGCCGCTCCGCCGAGCCGGTGTACAGCTGGCGCGGACGGCCGATCTTGTTCTGCGGGTCGGACATCATCTCGCGCCAGTGCGCGATCCAGCCCGGGAGCCGGCCGAGCGCGAACAGCACGGTGAACATCCTGGTCGGGAAGCCCATCGCCCGGTAGATCACACCGGTGTAGAAGTCGACGTTCGGGTACAGCTTGCGCTCGACGAAGTAGTCGTCGGCGAGCGCCTTCTCCTCGAGCCGCATGGCGATGTCGAGCAGCGGGTCGTTGACGCCGAGCTTCTTCAGGATCGTCTCGGCCTGCTCCTTGACGATCTTCGCGCGCGGGTCGTAGTTCTTGTAGACCCGGTGCCCGAAGCCCATCAGCTTCGCGCCCTGCTCCTTGTTCTTCACCCGGCTCACGAAGTCGTCGACGTCACCGCCCTCGACGTCCTTGATCCGGGTCAGCATCTCCAGCACGGCCTGGTTCGCCCCACCGTGCAGCGGGCCGAACAGCGCGTTCACCCCGGCCGAGATGGAGGCGAACAGGTTCGCCTGGCTGGAGCCGACGAGCCGTACCGTCGACGTCGAGCAGTTCTGCTCGTGGTCGGCGTGCAGGATGAGCAGGGTGTCCAGCGCCCGGGCCATGTCCGGGTCGACCTCGTAGGGCTCGGCCGGGAAGCCGAAGGTCATCCGGAGGAAGTTCTCCACCAGCCCCAGCGAGTTGTCCGGGTAGAGGAACGGCTGGCCCACCGACTTCTTGTAGGCGTAGGCGGCGATCGTGAAGACCTTCGCCATCAGCCGGACGGTGGAGAGCTCGACGGCCGCCTCGTCGTGCGGGTCGAGGCTGTCCTGGTAGAAGGTCGACAGCGCGCTCACCGCCGACGACAGAACCGGCATCGGGTGCGCGTCCCGCGGGAAGCCCTCGAAGAAGCGCTTCAGGTCCTCGTGCAGCAGCGTGTGCCGGCTGATCCGGTTGGTGAACGCGGCGAGCTTGTCCTGCGAGGGCAGCTCGCCGTAGATGAGCAGGTAGCTGACCTCGAGGAACGTCGAGTTCGTCGCCAGCTGGTCGATCGGGTATCCGCGGTAACGGAGGATCCCCGCGTCACCGTCGATGTAGGTGATCGCGGACGCGCAGGCGGCGGTGCTGGTGAAGCCCGGATCGAAGGTGACCAGGCCCGTCTTGCCGAGAAGCTTGCTGACGTCGACGGCCTGCGACCCCTCCGTCGGGGTGTGCACCGCCATCTCGAACTCCCCGCCGGAATGGGACAGGACGGCGGAGTCGGCGCGGGCGGCGGTCTCGTCGGACATGTGGAGGTTCCCTCTCACAGCTGGGTCATGTGGGTTCAGCCGCACACGCTAGCCCGCTGCGGCCGATCCGCAGAACGCGGCGACGAGGGTCACCCCGATTCGCGCCCGGCGACGGGCGCGCGGTACCGCCAGAACTCCGGGAACCGGGCGACGACGACCAGCGTGCCGACGACGACGGCGAGCCCGCCGAGGATCGCGCTGACGCCGGGGCCGATCGCGGTGGCGGCGGCGCCGTGCCACATGTCGGCCAGCCGGGGCCCGCCCGCGACGACCACGATGAACACGCCCTGCATGCGCCCGCGCATCTCGTCGGTGGCGACGGTCTGCAGCATCGAGGACCGGTACACCGAGCTGACCAGGTCGCCGGCCCCGGCGACGGCGAGGGCCAGCACGGCCAGGAACAGCGACCCGGTCAGGCCGAACAGGACGATCCCGCCACCCCACACGCAGATGGCGACGACGACGGCGACCCCCTGGCGTTCCACCCGCTGCAGCCAGCCGGACAGGATCCCGCCGGCGACCATCCCGAGCGGGATCGCGGCGAACAGCATGCCCAGCGCGAACCCGCCGCCCGGCGGGTCGCCGAAGGTCCGCTCGGCCATCTCCGGGAAGAGCACGCGCGGCATCCCGAAGCCCATCGCGATGACGTCGACCAGGAACGACACCAGCAGGATCCGGTGCATGCCGACGTAGCGGAAGCCGTCGACGACGGCCCGGAACCCGACCCTGGGCCTGCGGCCGCCCTCCGCCTGCGCCGAGCTGGGCAACGGCGGCAGCCGCCAGGTCGCCCACAGCGTCGCGAGCAGCGCGATCGCGTCCAGCAGGTACAGCATCGGCAGGCCGATGACCGGGATCAGGACGCCCGCGAGCAGCGGACCGACCACGGCCCCGATCTGCACGACGGTCATGTTCAGCGCGTTCGCGGCGGGCAGCTGCTCGGCGGGCAGCAACCGGGGGATGACGGCGCTGCGGGTCGGCTGGTTCATCGCGAGCATCGCCGACTGGACGGCGAACAGCACCAGCACGGTCCAGACGTTCCCGACCCCGCTCGCCGACACCACCCACAGGGCCAGCGAGGTCAGCGCGATCCCGGACCCGGTGAACAGCAGCATCACCCGGCGGTCGACGGCGTCCGCGATCGCGCCGCCCCACAACCCGAACACGACCAGCGGGACCAGGCCGAACAGCCCGGTCAGTCCGACGTAGGCCGACGACCCGGTCATCTGGTAGATCTGCGTCGGGACGGCCACCACGGCGAGCTGGGCGCCGACCACGGTGACGATCCCGGCCGTCCACAACCGCCGGTAGGCCGGTGTGCGCAGCGGCGTGGTGTCGGCGAACGCGGACCGCAGCGCGCCGGTGATCCGGGCTCCCGCCCGGACCCGCCGGGTCGGGGCGACGGCGTTCTCGTCGACGATCGGCCGGGTGGGTGATTCCCGGTCCCCGCCCGGCACCGGCAGCGTCGGCCCGTCGCCGGGATCGTTGCGTTCGCTCACGAGACCACGTCTACACCGGGGCTCCCGGGCTCCGCCTCGGGGTTCCCCTTACGGGGCGAGCCGGCGCACCGTCCAGCGGTCGTCGCGGCCCACGTCGAACCGGAGCCGGTCGTGCATCCGGTCGCCGCGGCCCTGCCAGAACTCGACCTGCCACGGCAGGATCCGCCAGCCACCCCAGTGCGGCGGGCGCGGGATCGCCTCGACGCCGTCGAACCGGGCGGTGACGCCGGCCAGCGCCTGGTCGAGCACGGTGCGCCCGGCCACCACGCTCGACTGGGCGGACGCCCACGCCCCGAGCTGCGAGCCGCGCGGGCGGGTCGCCCAGTAGGCGTCGGACTGGGCCTCCGAGCAGCGTTCGACCCGGCCGGCGAGCTGCACCTGGCGGTGCAGCCCGTACCAGGGGAACGTGACCGAGGCGACCCGGGTGCGGTCCAGGTCGTGGCTCTTCGCGGACGTGTAGTTCGTGTAGAAGACGATGCCGCCCGAGTCGAGGCCCTTGCACAGCACCGTGCGCGACGACGGCGTGCCCTCCGGGTCCGCCGTGGCCAGGACCATCGCGTTCGGCTCGGCCAGGTTCGCCTCGCGGGCCTCCTCCAGCCAGATCGCGAGCTGTTCGTGCCAGGTGGGGGCGAGGTCGGAGACGTCGAACGGCCGCCCGTCGTAGTCGATCCGCATCCGCTCGAGCTCAGGAGCGTCGGTCATGGGTCCCCTTCCCCTCGCGCACCCCCGGCCGGGTGGCGCAGGCCCCGACCGTAGGCGGGACCCGGTCGCCGGTGCACCCGCCGAACGGCGTTTTCCCGGACACGCCGCTCGGGTGACCGAGCACACGGCACCGCACGTTGCCGAGGTCCGCATCCCCGGAGCAGGGTGACCGGCGAGGCCCGAGCCGAAGGAGACCCGGTGACCGTGACCGAACCGTCCCACGCCGTACCCCCGCCACCTCCCGGATTCCGGTCCGGTCTCGAGGGCCACGTCGCGTTCCGCACCGAGATCGCCGAACCGGACAAGGACGGCGGCTCGCTGCGCTACCGCGGTGTCGACCTGGAGGACCTGGCAGGCGTCGTCACCTTCGGCGACGTGTGGGCCCTGCTGGTCGACGGCCGGTTCGGCCAGGGCCTGCCGCCCGCCGAGCCGTTCCCGATCCCGGTGCACACCGGTGACGTCCGGGTGGACGTGCAGGCGGCACTGGCCATGCTCGCGCCCTACTGGGGCTACCGCCCGTTGCTCGACATCGACGACGCCGAGGCCCGCGACAACCTGGCCCGCGCCTCGGTGATGGCGCTGTCCTACGTAGCCCAGTCGGCCCGCGGCATCGGCGTCCCGGCCGTCCCGCAGGCCCGGATCGACGAGTGCTCGACGATCACCGAACGGTTCATGACCCGGTGGCGCGGCGAGCCGGACCCGCGGCACGTCGCCGCCGTCGACGCCTACTGGGTGTCCGCCGCCGAGCACGGCATGAACGCCTCGACCTTCACCGCCCGGGTGATCGCCTCCACCGGCGCCGACGCCGCGGCGGCGCTGTCCGGCGCGATCGGTGCCATGTCCGGTCCGCTGCACGGCGGGGCCCCGGCCCGGGTGCTCCCGATGATCGACGAGGTCGAGCGGACCGGTGACGCCGAGGCGCTGGTGACGGGGCTGCTGGACCGCAAGGAGAAGCTGATGGGCTTCGGCCACCGGGTGTACCGGGCCGAGGACCCGCGGGCGAGGGTGCTGCGCCGCACCTGCCGGGAGCTGAACGCACCCCGGTTCGAGGTGGCCGCCGAGCTGGAGCGGACCGCGCTGCGGGTGCTGCGTGAGCGGCGCCCGGACCGGCCGATCGAGACGAACGTCGAGTTCTGGGCCGCCGTCATCCTGGACTTCGCCGAGGTGCCGCCGCACATGATGCCCGCGATGTTCACCTCGGCCCGGACGGCGGGCTGGTCGGCGCACGTGCTGGAGCAGAAGCGCGAGGGCAAGCTGGTCCGGCCCTCCGCGCAGTACATCGGTCCCGGCGCCCGGCGCCCGAGCGAGGTCGAGGGCTGGGACTCCGTGGTCGTCGGCTGATCGGCGCCGCTCAACCCGCGGCGGCGTCGCGCGCCAGGTCCAGGTCGTAACGCTCCCGGCGGATCCGCTGGTCCAGGTACAGCAGGCCGACGACGCCGGGCGCGACGGCGAGGGCCGCGGCCGCCACCAGTGTGC
Source organism: Pseudonocardia sp. NPDC049635 (assembly GCF_040659795.1). Lineage (NCBI taxonomy): Bacteria > Bacillati > Actinomycetota > Actinomycetes > Pseudonocardiales > Pseudonocardiaceae > Pseudonocardia > Pseudonocardia sp. NPDC049635. The sequence continues at coordinate 931 of NZ_JBFAON010000032.1, read as the reverse complement.
TCGCGATCCCGGTGGTCGCGAGCACCGCGACCATCCCGGCGCCGGCGGCTGCCAGGCCGACGCCCAGGAACACCATCGGCAGCATCACGGCCAGCCCGACGACCGTGATCAGCAGGGCGGCGAGGAGCTGCACCCCGAAGAACCGCCACCACGAGCCGCGGACGAGCTCGGCCGAGCGCCACAGGGCGTCCCGCACGCCGAGCCCCTCGACGACGATCACCGCGGTCGCCGGGTAGAGCAGCACCCCGATCCAGGTGAGAACGGCGTAGGGGAGCAGCACGGCCAGCACCGCGATCACGACCGCCACCGCGCCCCCGCCCGCCAGCGGCACGGCGACACCGACCAACAGCAGGATCGGTACGAGACCGAGCAGGTTCAGGCCGAGCAACAGGGCGTACAGACCTGCCAACCGCGGCCGGGTCGTCGCCCACGCCCGCGCGAAGGAGAGGGTGTGGCCGAGTACCGCGGGTCGTAGCGCCGACAGCACCATGCCCACCACCGGCGGAAGGAGCGCGACACTCAGCAGGGCCAGCGGGATCGAGGAGACCAGCGAATCGACGAAGGTCTCGGTCAGGCCCTGACCGGGTTCCGGCGCGGTGGCACCGGAGAGCTGCAGGCCGTACTGCCCGGCGCCGATGACCAGGGCGACGACGAGGGCGGGGCCCAGCACCACCAGGGGGTACCGCCGGGCGAGCCGGACGGCGCCGCCGATGATCTCGACGGCGTCCAGCGGGCGCAGCGGGACGATGCCCGGCCGGTCGTCGGACATGCGCGCTCCTGTACGTCGTCGCGGGCCGCCGGGGCCCCGGCGGGGGGGGCCCGCGCGCGCGCCGCCCACCCCCCTGCCCAGCAGCCGGCGCGGCGCGGGCAGCACCGCGGTGGCCACGGTGAGCAGGCCGACGATCCGGGCCGCCCACACCACGGCGCGGAC